>JAAUSC010000332.1 GCA_012031965.1 Scytonema sp. RU_4_4 | reverse complement strand
AAACTGGGCAGTTGTTAGATACTTTCGTAGGACACGATAAAGCAATTTTTGTCTATCGCTTTCAGTCCTGATGGGCGATCGCTTGCCAGTGGTAGCCATGACCGAACCATTAAGGTGTGGAATGTGCAAACTGGGCAGTTGTCAGACACTCTTGTCGGACACAACAAAACAGTGTGGTCAGTTGTTTTTAACCCTCAAGGTCATACCCTTGTTAGTGGTAGTGCAGACGAGACGATCAAGATTTGGCGAGTGCTTTCAAAAGCACAATCCGACATTTCAAGGGTTTTGAGATAGCGATCGCGCGTATGCGCAAAGCGCAGGCTACGCCAACGCGTAGCGTGTCCCTCTGGGACTCAGCGCAGTGGGCTAAAGCCCAATCACAATGATCACAGTACACAACTTATGAATGTGTCGCTTTTCACCAGTTAATGACTTTGAGGTCTCAAGATGCAAAAGATTTCTTTTGAGTTAGAGGTATATTCCTTCCACATTGATTTCATTGGGCATGTGAACAACACTGTCTATATTCAGTGGATGGAAATTGGACGGACAAAACTGCTGAAAGCCGTTGGGATGCCAACGCAGAAAATTTTTCAGCAAGGGTTTGCTCCGGTTCTAGTTCAAACCAACATTACCTATAAATTACCGCTCTATTTGGGCGAGCGTGTGCGGGTAGAGGTGTGGGTTTCTGAACTGAAAAACGCCACTGCTATCCTGGAGTTCCGCTTTTATAACGAACAAGGAATACTGGCAGCAGAAGGATGGCAAAAAGGATTGTTTGTGGATACACAAACGACGCGCCCAAGACGGTTACGTCCAGAGGAACGGTCTTTGTTCGCACCTTACGTGCATTCAACGGTGGATGCTCAACTTGCTAATTCGCTGGTTAGTATGCCGTAAAACGATGATTATTGTTTTATTGGATATTGTTTGGTTTAGTAGGTATTTGGTTTAGTAGGTGCGATTTCGTTTCTTGCCCTTGCTCGAATTCAGCTAAAGCAAGAGTCACAAACCCTTGCGCTTGGGCTTGTTGTTGCTGCACTAGACATCTCCGAAAAACGTCTTGCACTAATCCCTCGCTTACTATTGCTGCTTTAGCGGAACGGAGCATGGATCGCTTTCTTAACAAGAGTACTTGACAAAAGACTCAGAATTAGAACTTATGCATTGACAAAATAAGCAATATATGCATTTTGTCCATGCTCACCCTACCGTCAAAAGTTTTCTCCTGTCAATTCGCGCTCGTACTTATGCAAAGCTGTTCTATAGATTATCCATCGTGCCTTCGCAGAGCGATTCCTACGAATGCTCGCAAATGACTTAGAAACATTATTTAAGTTATGTTTTAATTTGCTTAATTTGAGTGGTGCAAAAACGGAAGACATAACAAACTATAAGACTACAAATGTTTTTTGCAAAAAACCAGCAA
This sequence comes from Scytonema sp. RU_4_4, assembly GCA_012031965.1. Lineage (GTDB taxonomy): Bacteria > Cyanobacteriota > Cyanobacteriia > Cyanobacteriales > Nostocaceae > Brasilonema. Next base: position 3,446 of record JAAUSC010000332.1, on the reverse strand, counting down.
TGTTACTTTAGTAGGACTTACGCATTTTACAAGTATGTAGTTATATGCATTAACAACACAGTGCAAAGTAGTGCAGTTGTGTAGGCGATGCACGCTGTTTGTGTAGTCCAGCCTTGTGCTTCTGGGCACTCTTGCTGGCATTTTTTCCCAGTTCTATCTTGAAAATGCATAATTATGATTTGCTTACACCCATAAACAACATAGTAAAGAAAGCAAACAAGCTTATCTTCCGTTTAGCAAGCAAGTAGGGCTATATGCATATATTTAATTTTCTGTCTGCGTTCTGCGTTCTGCGTTCTGCGTTCTTCTTCAATAATGTATCTGACGACATCAGTTTAGAGAATAAAAATTGTCTGAACCGGAACCAAAATAGGCTGAAGTGCGAGGAAAACAAATGAGCAATAATAAGAACAGTGACGATAGCGACTTGTTGAGGTCTGAAGTCTCGAAAGACACACATAAAAACTGCAAGAAAAGGGAAAACACGACGGCTCCTGCCTCCATAATTCTGTTGCTACTAAGGCTACTAAAGAAAACACAAATAATTGCCACTTTGCTATTAAAAATACTAAGTAAACTAAGCAAGAAGGTATTAAAAATTACTATGGGCATAAAAAGCGGCATGACTATTGCTGCGGTTGTGGTAGCTGCAATTTTGGCTGGGCATACGATGTCAACACAGCTAGTTGTAGCACAAACATCGTCTCTAGCTTCGCTCAAGACTGTATCAATTCCAGAACCGGATAATATTGATGATTTCATTCGGGATAAAACAGCGGCGATCGCACTCGGAAAAGTTCTTTTCTGGGATATGCAGGTTGGGAGCGACGGTATTCAGGCGTGCGCGAGTTGTCACTTCCACGGGGGAGCAGACAATAGATCTAAAAACCAGATTAACCCTGGGTTGTTGCAGGTAAATGCTGATAGGAGTCCGAATGCAGATACAACATTTAATACGGGAGGTGGGGCGAACTATCAACTCAAGCCAGAAGATTACCCGTTTCATAAATTGGCAGATCCGAGCGATCGCCTTTCATCAGTTTTGTCAGACAGTAATGATGTTACCTCGTCCCAAGGAGTGTTTAAAGCCAACTTTATTGATATTGTTCCTGGCGATGCAGAAGATAAAGTGGAACAACAGGAAGATCCAGTCTTTAACGTACATGACATCGAAGTCCGCCGCGTACAGTCCCGCAACACACCGACCGTTATCAATGCCGTGTTCAACTTCCGCAACTTTTGGGATGGACGCGCCCAGAACATCTTTAACGGGGTGAATCCCTTGGGACCTAGAGATTCCCAAGCTTTTGTCTTGCAGGCAAATGGGCCAAATCAGCTTAAACAAGTACAAGTCAGACTGAACAATTCCTCGCTTGCTTCGCAAGCAGTGGAACCCCCCACCAGTGAATTTGAGCAATCCGCTGCTGGTCGCGTACCTTTGCCATCTCTGACGAACAATGCTGCACTCAACAATCAAGAACCAATTGAGAGTTCTGGTGTCAATGCCCAGCTCGAAGCCTCTGACCAGTTCAGCCCGAATGAACTTAGTCTCCTTGGTAATAAGAAGATTGGGAAAAAGTTGCTTTCCCTCAAACCATTGGGCAAACAACTAGTACATCCTGAAGACAGCTTTCTGGGTGTCTATAGCAATTGGCCTGAACCAGGACTTAAAGTGAGCTATGCGTCACTCATTCAAGCTGCTTTCCAACCAAATTGGTGGAAATCTAATTTGGTCATCCGTACTGATGAGAATGGTAACGGTAGTGTCATTAAAAGACCAAACCGAGCTTTGACTACTAGCGAGTCTGCACTGATAGAGTATAACTGCTCACTCTTCTTTGGACTAGCAGTACAGGCATATGAATCGACATTAGTGTCTGACGATACACCATTTGACCAGTACTTGGAAGGAAAAACTCATGCTCTGACCGAGCAACAGAAGTTGGGATTCGACATCTTCCAGAACAAAGGACAGTGCATTGGTTGCCATGTAGGTACAGAATTCACCGTCGCTTCGATTAGCAATGTTGTGAATCAAGGACGAACCGGACGCACGCCATCATTCACTGGGAGTGTCCCTGAAGACACGGGCTTTTTCAACATCGGTGTTAGACCTGTTTTGGAAGACCTTGGCGTGGGTGGTGATGACTTATTAGGTAACTCGCTCTCAGAAACACGGTTAACCCAACAAGGAAAATTCCAACAGATATTCGGCGAAAACCCCGTTACTCTCAATCCGCCACTGAACTCTGATGAAGCAATAGTTGCGGATGGAGCCTTTAAAGCACCTGGACTCCGAAATGTGGAACTCACCGCTCCCTATATGCACAATGGTGGGATGTTGACCTTGGAGGAAGTTGTTGATTTCTACAATCGAGGCGGGGACTTTAAAGGATTTCCTGGTCTTCCAGTGCTTAAGTTGACTCCTGAGGAAAAAGCAGCGCTAGTAGTTTTTATGAAAGGGTTAACCGATGAGCGCGTCCGCTATCAAAAAGCTCCGTTCGACCACCCGCAGTTGTTCGTTCCTAACGGACATCCAGGAAATCAGAACAATGTTCATGACGACAGCACGGGAAAAGCCACAGATGACCTCTTGGAGATTCCTGCTGTCGGTCGTAACGGTGGCGATTCTCTCCCAAACTTCCTTGCCACCTCCTCTCAATAGAACTTTACAGCTATTTTCAATTCATTGAACGAACCACAGATTTTCGTAATTGAGACCAATAGCCGTTGCTGCCAAGTAAAATCAGTTTGACCAAACAGCAGTGGTGTTAAATCCATTGACATATACCACAGCGAGAAGGCGATGGGAGCAGTCAGAAACGGAAACTGTACGAACTTGAGTGCGACTGAACTTGCTAGGATTGTTCCTACCTCCATAAGAAACCAGCTGCCTTTAACCCAAATGTGGTAATTCCGGTAAGAACCTGGATCTCCTTGGGGCCAAACCCCTGTCCATCTTTGCAGGCCGTAAATGGCCAGAGGAGTCATACAAACAGCCATTGTAAACAGCAGTCCGCCGGGGACTTTCAGGTTCTGCTCAAACCACAGGTTTTTACCAATAAGGACAAAGCAAAGAGCATAAATGCTGGCAATCAAAAAAATCCCACCACCACCAAATGACTCCCATCCTAAAGTCATGAACCAACCCATGGCAGAGATGACAATCAACGCGCCAAAGTAGTAAGCTACATTTGCCAAGTTGAATTGAGGGCGATCGCTAGCACGGTTAGAGAGTGCTTGCCAAAGCGCCTCAGCTTGTTCGGGAGAGATTAAGCCTACAGTTGCAGCCCAGGAAAAATCTTCTTTATCTACTTTCATAGTCCATAGTGATGGAAGAGTGATAGTAATATCGTGTCAGGTTAAAGACTTATCATTAAAACTGCAGGGAGCGTGGGGAGAGAGAGTTTTAAGATTTTGCACCCATGCCCTGAATAATAACTAAT
>JAAUSC010000331.1 GCA_012031965.1 Scytonema sp. RU_4_4 | reverse complement strand
CTTATTAAGTGGGATAAAATTCTAAATCAATTAGATACGATTCCTATTTTTTTGTGAAAGTGCCTACGCTCTGCGCTTAAAAAAGTCAGTACACTTTCTGTTAAGAGTTAAGAGTTAAGAGTCTTCACGAGTAAGTTCATGAATCGCATCGGATTACTATATTTAAGTAATTAACTTTAAACTGACCATCATTAATATTGAATATATAATAAACCGCAATGGTTTTTGTGGTGCAATTTGACAAATTTTCGCACCCAATAATACCCCAGGTACTGAGCCTAACCATATTGGTAACACCAAACTCCAATTAACAGTCCCTAAAGTCAGATGTCCAACAGAAGTAAATAACAACAAAATCGCTGCATGCGAAATATCTGTACCAACCAACTTGCGTACATCCAAGCGGAAAAACGCGATGAGTACCAGAGCAAAGAGTGAACCAGAGGAGACACTTGTCAAACCAACCATACAGCCTAAAAACGCTCCTATACTCATTGTTTGCAAGCGTCCGAAATTAGTCTCTAGGTTAAATTTGGGGAGTTCAGGTAGCTGCAATTTTGGGAAGAATGTCAAAAGCAGCATTTGTAATAATGCTAGGACTGTAACTAATAAAATTGTTACGCCTAGCAAATAGAACATGATGTCATTGAGGTTATGTTCTCCAGTCTGACGAATAAAGTGTAATATCCATATCCCGAACAGCGAACCGGGAACACTCCCCATTGCTAAGGACTTCACCACATGTAAATCAAGGGTTTGTTGTTGCCAGTGCTTGATACTACCAACAACTTTCATCAGTGTAGCAGCAACAATATCAGAACTTACCGCCACAGCAGGTGGAATTTGAAAAATAAAAATCAACATCGGGGTGATGAGAGAAGCACCACCGATTCCTGTCAAACCAACAATAATCCCAACTAGAAAGCTGAAGAGGGGTAACAATAAAAAATCCATACTCTTGTCCTGGGCTGGTGTTTTGTAAATACGGTGTAGCCTTAGCTGAAACTAAAAGACTGGTTGTAATGCTGTTGTGCAAACCTTTGCAGACTACTCAACTTTTAACCAATTGCTTTGACGCTTTCCAATAAAAGTACAAAAACTTATCGACTTACCGTATTTTAAATCTAAAAATACTAAAAGTCCAGATACGTATGGGCTAAGACAAGATACTTGTATATATTCACACTCTTCTACAAATCCTAATTCTGTCTGAAAGTCAGATTGGAGAACATAGGCAACAGATTTAAATAGTGGAGAATGGATGAAAAAGTATGGCGATATTTGCAATTTGACTAAATTGATTTAGATTATCGTTTTTTACGTGCAATGATTGAAGCATAAAGCCATTTATAAGCCTATGCTATTGACAACATTTTTTACTCATCATCTGTTAGCCGCATGTACAGCCTGCATCGAAGTTTGTCCCCTCGATGTACTAGCAAAAAATCCAGAGACAGGCAAAGCTTATATGAAATATGATGAACACTGGTGCTGCGTACCTTGTGAAAAAGAATGTCTAACGAATGCCATTACTGTCCAGATTCCATTTTTGTCGCGCTAAATTTAGCTAATGATAAATGACTCATGAAATTATATCTCTATTGATTTTATTGCTTGGTTTTTTGTTTGTGTGGTTAGTAACCAACGAAGAATAAACAATTTGAAGAAAATAATGAATGCTGAGACTGATTCTGAATTAAACTAATGACGAGAAATGTTGCGATCGCAGATGCCAATGACCATTTAGTTGCTGTCAAAACTTTACAACATCTCGGTCTAAAACAACCTCCTGCATTATTCCGGTCAGTCATCTAATACAAAAAAAGCCAGGGAGCGCTCCCTGGCTGAGACATTTATGTAGTCAGCATTGATATGACAACATAGCAACAGACTTTTGATTAGTGATACTGATACTGAGTCGCGATTCCAGGAGGTAAGAATGCATCTTCTAAATCAGCCCCTAGCAGGTTTGCGCCTTCTATGTTCGCTGTTGTAAGATTGGTTTTTTGTAAATCAGCCTTCTGTAGGTTTGCCCCAGAGAGATTTGCTCCTTGCAAATTAGCCCCCTCTAAATCTGCATCATATAGGTTTGCTCCTTGTAGATTTACCCCAGAGAGGTTAGCTTTACTGAAATCTACTCCTTGCAAATTAGCTGTTTGTAGGTTGGTTCCCTGTAAATTTGCCTTTTCTAATTCTGCTTTTAGTAAGTTTGCACCTTGCAAATTAGCTCCCAGCAGATTAACTCTTTCTAGTTGTGCTTCAACCAGGTTACATCCAACACATTCATTAGTTGTTAATAAACGTCTAACATTTGCTGCTACAGAATCTACGGACCATGTTGTCGGAGGTACTACAGGAGCCGGAGATACTACAGGAGCAGGTGTGGATTCTGTAGGTGCAGGTAGTGTTTCTGATTGAGCGAAAGCGCTGGGCTGGTTAAGCAAAGAAAACCCCGCTACAAGTACAAGAAATACAGCAGTTACAATCCAGGAAGTTAATTTTTTTGAATTTGATTTGTTCATTAGTTTATTCCTCACGAACTTGGTAATCTTTACTTATCTGCTTTTAGTTCACCTTGATTTCAAGATAGAACCAATCAAACTCTAAAAGCAAATATTATTATTTTTCCTAACAATAGACAAAAGTGATGATTTCCTTTTAGTCAACAATTTAGCCTGTAAAGAGAGGGAGCATCCCAAATGTGTAAATTTATTTGATTTTGTAGTGCGGGCTTCTAGCCCGCTTCGGTTATAAATTAGGGAGCAAGATGCTCCCACTACCGTTTTTTTGCATGCATTGGGATGCTCCCGTAAAGAGATGATGTTCACTTGCCCTTAAAAACTCCTTTTGGATTTTTGGTTGAGAATTCTTGAATTCTGGTTGTTAATTCCAAAAAATGACTATCTTTAGCGATTTTCCAACCTGTCTCGATTCACCCAACGATTGACAAACTCGTTGTTGTGTTTGCGAACCCTAACTTGTACTTGCTTCGAGCCTAGCTTGACTACTTCGGCAGGAATTCTCTGGACGTTGTTAGAATCAGCACGAGCTTTATAAAGCCAAACTACTTTTTGCCCTACTAAGTAGTCAGAATGTTTGCTTAAGTGTGATGCTTCATTCGCCCAGGAAGGGAAAACACATACTAGATTGATGAAGGGAGCATCCCAATTTTGCAAGAACATGTCTGTCATTGCGAACGAAGCGACAGCGTAGTGAAGCAATCCCATATATTGCGATTGCTGAGTCCCAAGGGGACACGCTGCGCGAACGCTCCACTGCGTTGCGCTCGCAATGACAATTCATAACCTGGGTTTGATATAACTTACACATTTGGGATGCTCCCTTGATGAAAAGCATTAAGACTACTAAAGTGATTTGGAAAAGTTTCATGGATTTATTGCAAATTAACTTTGAAGCTTGTTTAGAACTTATCTTTTCTCCCCAATCTGTTAATCAAGTTCTAAGAAAAGGTAGCCAGAAGTTAGAAATAATCAGGAGTGGGGGTACAAGAACAAAATTTTCTTCTTGAACAAAGACAGCAAGTTTTTAATGACAGCGCGCTCGCCTAACAAACATCTAATGAAAAAGCGTTGCCACACTCGGAACAAGTTGAAAAGTACCGCTCTTCATCATAATCGAGAATCCCAGCCAGATTAACACCCAGGGGAAGATTTTTCGACCATAGCGAGCTAGAAGCGGAGCCATGAGAGGATTACGAGTGAGATGATAAGATAGTAAGCACCATAATCCAACAGTCAAATAGCAAACACACAAAATCACTCCCAAACTTGGCAGATTAGTAGTAGCAAACAACGGCACATAGATACCAATGTTATTTCCTCCATTCGCAATAGTAACTGCCGAAACGCGGTAAGTTTGAGGGTCGCGTAAAGTCGCCAATAATGATTGTTTACGACGTCTAGGTTTGACTGAATTGTTAAACTTAACTAACACATCTTGTATTGTATTGTCATCATCATCTGTACTCATAAGATTGCTGATACCAATCATAATTGGCAAGATGCCTAGAAGTCCAATCCAAGCTTCTGGAAGAACTAAACCGCCGAAAAAACCAGGGAGACTAGCAAATACTAGCGCGGTAAATCCAACAAATTCGCCGAGAATAACATGCTTAGGACGAAAGACATAATTGACTTTTCCAAAAAAAGCCGTCAAGTAGATATTGTCATCAAAGGTAGTTGCAAAAGCAGCAGAGATGCCAATAATTAAAGTACCAATTAGCCAACTCATAGTTCTTTGTTCACAAAGGTTAAAAATGACTTCTTTAATCCTTCTCTGCTTCTAGAAGTGAGGGCAGTTTAGGAGATAGTTGAATTGCTTTTCTTTCGAGGCGTCGCCATTCATCAAATTTGAGATTTTTTCTTCACAACTTAGCTTGTTCTCAATATTATGATTTCACCATCATCAGAGCAAATATTCTTTTTTTTTATAACAATAAATAGAATTTATGAAATGAGTACTAATAATGGTCAAGAAAAGCAGATAATTACCAAAATAAGTCCCAATGACTGGAGTAAAAATCAGTCAGAGACTAGCTATCTGAGTTGTGAGATGATGTAGAAACAGAGATTCACCACAAATAGAACCGTGCAAACGGGAGAATAATTTTTAATTATGAAAGTACTAGATGGCTGACATCTTGCACCAAGGTCAAAAACCGAGTTTCTTGAGAATGACACCACTTAAAAAGCTTAATTTTTCCTTGAGAAACCCGGTTTTTTAGGTCTTGTTGAAAATGAATGGTGCAAGATATGAGCTTCCCACGGGCGCGTTTTTCGCTCCCGCAACATATGAAAGAAACACCTTTTTCCCGTGACACCCTCACACCCTACACCCTACACCCTACACCCTACACCTACA
>JAAUSC010000330.1 GCA_012031965.1 Scytonema sp. RU_4_4 | reverse complement strand
ATTACGAGAACGACCCGTTAAAGGATTTTCCAGGCAGTATAGTCTAGATAGATTGGATGCACACTTTGTACGTTTTGTAAATCTAAAGCTTTGTACAAACGCCTTTGAGAAAAAGTTTTCATGGAAAGCAAAGCATTAGATTGATTATTTATTAAAACAATGTCAGCTTTTAAACTGGTATGAAATCGAACGTTACTATAATACAGAGAATCCCGAAAACCAAGCTGCATAAACATTAAAATATCAGCAAAGGCAATTCCTGCCAGAGCCACAGCTAAACGAGTTTTTTCTCGCTTCAGTTGTAACCAAGCCAGAGGGATTTTGACCATTATTTTTTATCCTCAGTTATGAGTCATTGACTTAGAAAGAATTGATTTCTCAAATATTAATGTCAACAATGACTTTGGCGTAAGTTAAGCCTGTTACTCTTTTACTATCTTGTGGAGTCAGGGCAATCTTCACTTCTACGACTCTAGCATCGACATCTGCTGCTGGGTCTGTATTTAACACATCTTTTTTGCCAATTTTCCTACCAACCTCAGCAACAGTTCCTTGTAATTCTCCGCTAAAAGCTCCATTATCACTAGTCATTACGGCTCGTTGACCAAGACGTACCTTACTAATACTATCTTCGGGAACTTCAGCGATGACTATCATCTGATCAGTTCGTCCAATTTCAGCAATGCCATTTGCACTCATGCTTTCTCCGGCTTTCGTATGAATCTTAAGAATTTCGCCTGAGTTGGTGCTTTGATATAGCTCAAATTCAATTGAGCTTGTGCTTTTCTCATCGCAGCAATTGCATTGCTAACTTGTGCCTGTGCAACTAGTAAATCAATTGGACGAACTTCTTTAATTCTGTTAAATTTAGCTCTTTCCTCATCAATTTGTCTTTGCAAAGTTGCGAGAATTTTATTCCGGTTTACCCTAGCTTCAACCAGTTGCTGTTGTAAAATTGCTATCGTTTTGACTTGATTGGCTCTAGCTTCAGCAAGTTGCTGTCGCAAAGTTGCAACTGTTTGCTTTTGGTTTGCCTGAGCTTCTGCAAGCTGTTGGGTTGAAGTTTCTGCACCTAATTGCCTTCTATCGCGTTCCTGCTGGGAAATAGCACCTTCAGTGTATAACATTTGATAGCGTTGAGCATCGACTTCAGCATTACGTTGTTCGGCTCGTATACGAGAAACTGTTGCTCGAAAAGCATCCCTTTGTCCTTGCAGTTCGGCTTGGATGCGATTAATCGTAGCTTGTAGGACAGTTTTTTCCCCTCCTAATTGTGCCTGCAAACGAGCGATCGCTGCTTGTTGAGCATCTAGTTCTCCACGTAATTGTGCTTCCAGGCGAGCAATGACAGCTCCTTGAGCCTGAATGTCTCTTGGTGAACCTGCTTTGACATTTGCTAAATTGGCACGAGCTTCTTGCAGTTTTGCTTTAGCCTCTTCCATTGCGGCTTGGCTGCTGGGGAAGTTATCCAAAATGGCAATGATTTGATTTCTTTTGACCTGCTCCCCTTCTCTAACAAAAACTTGTTCTACTCGCGACGTCCCTTGGATTCCTGCTGGAGCAGACAGTTTAAAAACTTCACCTCGGGGTTCCAAACGTCCCAAAGCATTTATACTTGTGATCGGCACACTAGATACGGGCGTATTGGACTTTTTCAATTGCTCCATTTTAGCTATGCTTAGGACTCCAGTAGCAACTATGACTGGCAAGGTTACAGCAATTAACCACCAAATTTGTGGTCTATCATTCTCAAGAAACTGCTCCCTTACGCTTGACTTATCACTCACCCTTGACATGGTATTGCCCATTAGTTGGAATTTTCTTGCATATACAAAGTAAAAAAGCGAGTTAGGCGTAATTATATTCAGTATTAGATTCAGTCAAAAAAGGTTTTTAAAAACCGTTCTCTGTTTTTATCTAGTCAGAAAAACTTTATTTTGGCAAGCATTCAGGTGACGAAAGAGTGCGTTATGGTGTACAAGCCTTGTACTGTGAATAACCAAGTACTTAACGTAACCTAATGCAAATAAAATGCAGGACTATATTAGGAGAAATGACAGTGGTTGAAAGCTGAGTTACACTTTAAAAGCAACTGCCTACAGATTTTTGAAACACAGTTACAACAGTTTAGTTTGTCTATCTAAATAGCCATCATGAACTGCGGTGTACCAGAACGAATGAAAATTTATCTTTTCTTCTGAGTTCTGAGTTGTGTTAGCGGAGCGGGACGCAGTCCGTTCTGCGTTCTGGAGCGCGTAGCGGGGCGCAGCCCGTTCTATTTTCAAGCTAGATAGCAAAATAGATAGCAAACAAAACTATGTAACAACTGCATTGTCTTTTAGAAAAAACTATGACTAACAAGGTAAGTTGATTGGCTTTGAATTAACGGCAGCTCATTCCAACTTAACCCAGAACATCATAGAGAAGCTCTTTGGAAATGAAAGTTACATTGAACGATTGTGTGACTCGATTTTGCTTGAGTTAAATGAATTCTACATTTGTAAGTTGCTTGAAAACGTAGCAGAACCTACAGATGGGGAGATGGGGCGGTAGGGAAGACAAGAAGTTTTTGACTCTTGAGTTTTGACTAACTTGGCATATCAAACAGAACTGTAGTCATATATTGTTCTGCCCAATCTGAACCAAAAGCTTTTTCCAGTACGCGGCGGGTTTTGTCGTTCTGCTGCTGTTTAGTGCAGTAGTTACGTTGTCCAGCCAGAATTTGCATCGCCTGTTCTGATGGAACTGGTTGAGATGCTCTAGCTTGCGTGCAATGTATTTCTAAAAATTCTCGAGTGCGAGAGAGAAAGAGATTTTCTTCTTCAGGAGAACTGAGGCGAACGAAAACGCAAAACTCTGAAAAAATATCTCCCCACTCTGGTAATTCTCGCGGTTGGGAAAAGGTCAAATTAGGTAGCGCCGCCAGTGCAAAAGTATATGATTCTGGGAGAGTGGGCTTAGAGTTCACTGGAGAAAGATCTGCGATCGCCGCACTTATTTGACCCCGACCTCCGACTAAATCACAACCAAACATTGGCAAATCATATTCTGGACGGGGAAACATAACGCAGTGCAATATATCCAGCATATTTCCCACCTTTGCCAGTTCTAGGTGCATTTTTCGGAACTGAGGTGTTTGATAACAGTGATTTTCAATCGTCAGCTTCTCACCTTCTAGCCGACCTTCCACATACCCAAATTCAGCCGGGAAATTATAGGGCGACAAGTCCAAGTGCTTATGCCATGCTGCTTCTATACAATCTGCTAGTTGACGAATGAGTGGATGTTGTTGCTCGCGCAGCGATGGTAAAGGAGTTGTTGTCATATCTTATGAACTTTATAACCGGGGAATGTCATTCAGTTACCAGTCTACCGTCCACAAGGTTTCACCCAAGCTCGTTTGCAACACAACCAAACACTTATAGTCATCCTACTCAATAAACCTCTTGCATAAGTCAATAATTGTCTGTTTTCATCCGCATTTATCTGGGTGCAAAGCTCGTGCATCTGCGGTTTCCCATCCACAAAGAGTGTAGACTTTTGCAACAAGTCTAATGATTTGTGAACACTAATCTGGGGAAATGAGAAAGTGAGGGAGTCACAGACAATTTCCTACCTGAGCTCCTTCTCTTCTGTTTCCCCTTGTCTCCCTGATTCCTACATCACACTGCTGGTTGAGGTTCTCTGACAGCACCCAGTGCTACGGGATCGACCGATTCTAGCTCACCGTGCTTGAGAGTCCAACAACGATCTGCTATTGCCAACAAATCTCCTGGGTCATGTGTCACAATCAGCAGTGTCCAATCTTGTTTCAGTTTTGCCAATAAAGTGACTAGTTGTTGACGCATGGACCAATCTAACCCCGCTGTGGGTTCGTCTAACAGTAATAGATTTGGCTGGCGAATCAACTGCACCGCTAAAGCTAAACGCCGTTGCTGACCACCACTCAAAGCATGAGGTGGTGTACTCAGCGATAAATGCTCTAACCCGACTGCTCCAAGTGCTTGTCTCACTCGCTCTATTCCTAACTCTGGGTGTCCCAAGCGCAATTCTTCTAAGAGAGTACCGCCGCAAAAATGCCTCTCAGGAAACTGAAACACTAAGCCAGCCAGTTGTTGTAGCTGTTCAGCCATCAGTTCTTGTTCGCGCCAGAAGACTGAACCTGATGTAGGCTCGGCGAGTCCAGATAAAATTTCGAGTAACGTACTTTTGCCAGAGCCACTTGGTCCTATAATTAGACCCAGTTGTTGGGGTTCTAATTCCAAGTTGATTGATTTGAGAATGGCTGTTGGACAAGCTGTGGGATGATAAATTAAGTTTCTGATATAGAGCATCTGTTGAGTTTACCAAAAAGTCAGCAACATATTTATTAACTACACTGCAAGTAACTGCAAAATTCCGAAAAACTTTTAGCGAATTCAATACGCCAGCAACGTTTATCTTGTACCCTGTGTTTGTTGGGAAGTGACGAGTGGAGGAAACCGCTACCCGTACTTCTCTCCATTGTGGCAAAATTAAAGAGTTTAAAGTAAAAAGCCCGCCCCTCTGGCAGAGTCGTTTCATTCTCGCCAAAGACAATCTGTAACCTTTAACTTTCGTTCCCCTTGTATTCTGTATCCTTTGGCAATGAGCATAGCTACAACTAACTTGGGAACTTAGAAAAATTATTAAAGTCGGATATGATACAAAATTCTGGCTCAAACGGATACATGTTCAAGAGAACAACATTTGATACGTTAAGTAACATATAAAACAAAAATTATCGTAAAAACACTGAAAAATGAATGCATGGTTTCCAGTTCCGCAAACTATTTTGCCTGCCAAGTTTTACCGCCTCGTCATGGTAACTTTTGCAGCTACTTTAACACTCAATATCTGGGCAATCCTTCTTGGGCTGCAGAC
>JAAUSC010000329.1 GCA_012031965.1 Scytonema sp. RU_4_4 | reverse complement strand
TCGGCAATGGAGTGCACATGTGATTGAATTGCTGCTTCTTGTTCTGGAGTCATACGGCATTACCCTAGCTAGCAACTTCTTTAATCTTCCCTCATTACGCTTACCCTACAAAACTGAGATGCACCCGTAACTGAAACTGGCGATGTCGCTGAGCGATAAGCCACTCCATGTCTGCGCATTTTTTTACGCTCAAACGCTTTTTAAGCTTAACAGAATGGCGCTGCTGTTGCGAGTACAGAGGTTTTTCTTGTTGGTGGTTACTACCGTCGTCCTTGACAAACAAACCGCCCATGTCGTTACGCAGCAGCGCTAGGAAGCGATAGCCAGCTGGTGCGTCTTGTTGGTTGAAACTCCGCAAGCACTCAATTAAGTTGTCGTTTCTAATGGCGCAGCCGTGGTGATTGCTGCAAATGGGACAGGGATGGCGTTTGCTAGTGTACAAGCGTTTCATGGACTTTTGTTGTGTGGAATTTGATGCCACCACACTCGAAATTAGTTTGCTTAGTTACACTAGCACCTCGGTTTTTTTGACTAAAAAAAGCGTGTAGATCAAAAGTGATCAAAATGATCAGAGCTGTAACCATTGCTGTGTCTATGTTTAAAAAAACTTTTGTCGCACCATTCGGGTGATAACGTCGCACCATTCGGGTGGTAAATTTTCTTCTAAATCGACTAAAACCTAATTATATCAATGGTTACAACTAATTAGCTTGATGGTTACAAGTTTGGTCTTCAATGGAAATTTTTCCTAATTGTGAAGCTCAAGTGTTTGCAATGGCAGGATTTCAGCAAAAAATAGTCCCGTAGCGTTGCGACGATGGACGATAGCCAAGTTTTAAGATTGTTGGTTACTGAAGAAAGGCAGTCCCAAGCTGAATCCTGATTGCTTCTTTATTCAAAGGTTCAAAATCTTTCGTAATGCTTCCCCGTCTTGGGTTTAGATTTTTCGCCGTCCACTTTCAATAAGTTTCACCCAACTCACGCTCTTGCCTACTAAGGAAGCGACATACGCTTGGGTAAAACCTAACGCTTGGCGAGCCTCCTTTACCATACTCCCGGTTATTTCGACTTGCGGAGGGAAAGGTGCTGCTACGGGTTGTGAGGGTATTTCAGGTTGACTAATATCTACTTCTGGATTGGACTGGCTTAATTTTTGAGAACGGCTTTTGCTATGCGCCTTAGCTTTTTTGGTTTTCTTGTTTTCCAACCCTACAATCCTAGCTTCTATGTCTGGTGGCGGGGTAATGCTAACAATACTATTCAACCAAGCTTCAAAGCTGTTAGATGTAGCACGACAGTTTAAAGGAGCTATTTCTTGTGAGTCCTCCTCTAAAGCTTCATTGGGAAGTACTGCCCAGGTAGGGCGAATTTCTGCTGGATAGGAACTACCAAACGCAATCTGAAATTCTGCATCAACCAACGCCAGCAGCAATTTATGAAACTGCTTGATGAAGCGCGATCGCTTCCTTCTATCGCCACGGATGCTTTCTATTTCGTCTGGGGAAAGTATAGCTTCTAGTAGGGTGACGATACGGTATTTGCCGTTAGAGTGGGCACGTCGGTTTTGCAAAATATACAGTGCTAGTGCGACAGCCTGCTTTTGACTGTAAGGGTTTAAATCAAAAAGCTTTTCGTGTATAAACCCTAACTGGTGTAGTGCCACTCCCGCTTGTTTGCCAGTTTTGTTAAGAAATTTTTCAGTCCAAGCTCCAGGTTGGATGCGGATAACCACCTCATACAGTTCATTATCCCCATCAAAACCTGGTATTTTAGGCTGGTAGTACTCCTCAATGTAGAGAATTGTCCAAACAGGACTTGTGCGCTTGATATGTAAATCTAGACGACCTTCGCGCCAATAAACTGCTACACCTAATGTGCCTACAATCCAAGCTAGATCACTAATCCTTTTTAGTTTCTCTGGCTTGGTAATGTCTTTTCGACTGTTTAGACGCAAAATTTTAATCAAATCGCTACCAAGTAACGAAAATGGCTCGTCCCAAGGACATTGCTGACGAGATGCATAAGTAGCAAATATTGCATGAAGTCGTGCTGCCATGACTCCGTACCGCTCCAAGATTTCTTGTTCAGCGCGAGCGGTGATAGATTCTGGCTGCTGCTCTTGTTTATTCAGAATAACGAACTCAATGTAGCGTCCCTTGCCAAATCGTTTTTGAAAGTAAAGTTTGCCAGGGCTATATTCATGCCATTCGGGCTGTTTAATATAAGCTTGAGTGGCACTAATCACGGGCGCTCCAGTTGCCATCATTTCGTACGGTTTGTTCGTGAATAGTGGCAGTTCAGTTTGTGCTAATATCTTGGGCTTTCTAACCCGTTGACTTGCACAAACCACCTGTGCTAAGTCTAACCCAGGAATTACTACTTCAGGGTTAGTAGCCACTTGTGTATGTTTAATGACTGACATTAAGACTTACCTATGTAAAATTACATTCGCTGAGTTTGCAGTGTTTTTCTGAGTTTCTGTAAATTGTGGTTGTGTTTGGTTAAAATTTTGACCTTCTAGTTTAGAAAATAGGAAAGTGCTGATTAAATTGGTTACCCAAGTGGCTGTGTCTGTACCTAGTGATGCAGCTCTTTCTTCGAGTTTTGCTTGCCACTCAAGTGGAAGTAATAATTGGAGCGTGAATATTTGGTTTTTTAATTCTTCTTGTGGTAACTTTTTGTCTCTCCACTCCGTACATTCTTTCCCACGTGCTTCCCCAGATTTATAGATGAGGTTGAGGATACCAAATTTATTGCAGTAAATACTTTGGTTGTCTATGGACTCTAGACGATGCTGGCAGTTCCAGCAGCTTCTAACTGTCTCCTGTCTTGACTGGGAATCTGTCATTGTTTGGTGAGAGTGTGAACTTTTTGAGGTAACCTTGAGGAGTTGATAAGCTGCATCGATGCTTTTGGTATTTAGCAGCTGGCGGAGTTCCTCTGCTTCTTGTAAATTTCCTAGACAGGCTTGTTGGTCGATGAATTCCACTACTTTCGAGGCTTTGGCGTATGTCCGTCCTGAACCAATACCTACTCTTTGGGCTAAGCGATCGCGAGTAGTTCCCTTTGTCGAACTTAAACAAAGGTATGGAAAATTTTCCATACCTTTATCTCCCGAAGCCGATTTCTTGCCACCTTCACTCATCCGCTTTTTTGCGGCTTTTGATTCTATCTCAAACCAGGCTTTCCCTTCACGTACTTTCTGTTCCGTCGTTTTTGAGCGATTGGCGTTTTCTAGCAGCAGTGTCTGTAGTTCAGTTATTTCGTCAGGAAACTCCCTCACCTCGACAGGCACTGTTTTCCATTCCAACTGCAGTACAGCCTTCCATCGCCTGTGACCAGAAATTATCGTACCCTCTTTGGTGATCACCAATGGTCTCACCCATTGCGAATGCCGTATTAGCCTCACCAGCTCAGTTATATCCTCGTTCTCGCCATAAATTGAGGAATTGCGTGAGTGTGGTTGTAGTAAACGAGGGTCTTTTTCAGAAAAAATAGATGTTAGATTATGATCAGCAGAATTTGATAAATCTAAAAGTGTATCCATAAGTTTGACCCCGAGACCTTTGACGCCAGTGATTCATCTACTTAGGTGGGTGAAATGGTAAGCACTTGAGTGTCGAGTGCTTTGACAAGTTGGCTTGTATTCCTGTGATGCTGTATTAAGTGCTTTGTTATATGTTTGCTAGTTTATTTGCCTATGTAAGCCTCGATTTTGAACTCTGTACACTAATTTCAGAGCAATCAAACAAATTCACTGTTGCCCCCTGGATTTGCGATACGCGGAGTGTTAAGCCTCCGGTTTATCCCCCTGAAATTAGTGTTGACAGTTATTGGTTAACATCTTAACCAAATTTTGGTTAAGATGTTAACCGATTTTTATAATTTACCCCATAATTTTGGTTTCTTATCAGCACTCAGTTAAAATGTGTATATGAACTCAAAAGTAGAACGATTAGCCAAGTTGGTAAAAGAGTTAAGAAGCTCTCAAAGTCAACACCAGTTCGCAAAAAAACTAGGTGTTAGTCGTTCTTCGGTAACATTTTGGGAATCTGGTCAAGCTTGGCCAGACATGGAAAATTTGGAAAAACTAGCAGCATTGAAGGGATGGAGCCTTTCTGAATTACAGGTATACCTGGTTAACGGAGGTACTCCGACCAGTGAATCACTATATGGACTAGAGCAGATATTAAATGCTATACGATTGCTTCCGTCTGAAGCATTGGCAGAAGTAGTTAATACAGGGGTACAGACTTTAATTAGCCGAAGTGGTGTTACACAAAGTTCCGTGAAGTAGATCAAGACTTTTCTCTTACAAATTCTGTATAAATTTACACAGAATAAAACGTCTGAAATCCTTGCTAAATAAAGAGATTATTATATGTAGGCTCACATAGAATTGGTATCACGCAACTTCTAACGCTGGAATCTCAACAAAATCCTGATAAATCTGCGTACTGTGAGCTGCATTCCTTCTGGAAACAGCCTCTTCCAAAAGCTTCGCCGCCCAGTCCACTACAACTAAACCAGATTCTTTGGCGGCATCTTGTATCAATGGTTGCAAGTATGTAGGCAGTTGTAGAGTCAAGGTAAAGGTTTCTTGTAATGTTAGCCGAGACTTGTTGATTTCTGCTGACTCTGCCCATCGATGAGTCCAGAATTTGCAGCTTTGCCCTCGTTGATTACCGTCCTTTTCGATAAAGCTCAATTTTCCCAACTGGTAGCAATAAAAGCTTTGGGGATCATCAACAAACTCCCGGCTGCAATGAGTGCAATTCCAGGGGTGCATCTCAGTTTTGTAGGGTAAGCGTAATGAGGGAAGATTAAAGAAGTTGCTAGCTAGGGTAATGCCGTATGACTCCAGAACAAGAAGCAGCAATTCAATCACATGTGCACTCCATTGCCGA
>JAAUSC010000328.1 GCA_012031965.1 Scytonema sp. RU_4_4 | reverse complement strand
AGTTTGAAGAAGAATTCAGCAATTCTGAATTCAGTATTCAGAAGGAAGAAATAAAGAATTGCGACTTCTGACCGGAGGCGGAGCGTCTCCGGCTCCGCTCCTGACTCCTGACTCCTGACTCCTTCCCTGTTCACTGCTCACTGTTCACTGATTCAAAGGCTGAAGCTCTCTTTGGGGTGAGTTGAAATGACTAGTGGCATCAGCCAAGTGCTTTAGTAGTGTAGACTGTGGCAATGGTCCTTGCAAATGATTCCAAGGTAATATTTGGTCTGTTGACCAATGGGTATGAACGTAAAAATCTAAGTCGGGGATTTGTCCTTTGAGTTGTTTGAAAGCACGTTTGTAACTACCCAGAGAATCACCGAAGTTGCGAGTCAGTTCTAGAAGGTGGGAGAGTCGGCGATCGCCTCTCGACAACAAAGCCTGAATAATTGACCAATTATAACTTTCCGGGCGAAAGTCTATGCCTTGAGGCTTGAGTTTTTTTTGTAACAACTGCAACCTCTTTTCTGCTTGCGAATTTACCCCAAACCACTGAAATGGTGTATGAGATTTGGGAACAAAGGTACTACACCCCAGTGTTAACCGCAGTCCAGGAGCAGCTTTTTTGATATCGCGCATCATTGTTACGGTTTCATCTAAATCTTCTGGTTCCTCACCAGGAATTCCAACCATTCCGTAGAGTTTCAAACCAGATAATCCCCCAGCTTTGGCATTCACTGCTGCTTGGATAATTTCGTCATTGTACAGCTTTTTATTAATGATGCGCCGTAATTTTTCTGAACCGCTTTCTACAGCAATAGTTAGCGATTTTGTATCTCGTTTTGCTAAAGTCTGAGCCAATTGTACAGTTACTGTGTTTGTTCGTACTGAGGAAATGCTCAGACGTATATCATCGTATTTTGGCTGATTGATATAATCCAACAAAGCTTCAAATTCAGGATGCTGAGTAACTGAAGCTCCCAATAATCCTAACCGATTTGTGACTGATAACCCTTTTTCAATCGCGGGAATAAGTGAGCTTTCAATACTAGCAGTTCTAAAAGGTAATGTGAGATAACTTGCCAAACAGAAGCGACACATTTCTGGACAACTTCTCACCACTTCCACCATAAAAATATTTTCCCAAGCTGCTTTTTCTGTCACCACTGTTGATGCTGAGAGGACATTTCCTCGGTAAGTTTGCTTTTGCACCACAGCGGGAATTTCTGGTGAGATTGGTTGAATTGATTTTACAGCACCATCTAATGCATGATACTCCACCTCATATAAACTGGGAACATAAACACCTGGAACTTGTGCTAATGTTTTGAGTTGGGTTTGTCTATCAGCGTTTCTAACTTCTTTGTAAGCTTCGATAAAATTCCCCAGTAAAATTTCCCCATCTCCTAGCAAAATCACATCAAAGAAATCTGCGAAAGGTTCGGGGTTAGCTGTGAGTACGGGACCACCACCAAAAACTATGGGATGATTCTTATTTCGGTTATTTGCCCTAATAGGAATTTCTAAAGATTCCAGCAGATTTAAAATATTGACATAATCTAGTTCCCACGACAAGGAAAAGCCGAATAATTCAGGCTTTCTTGGCAGTTGTTCATGAGTATCGGTGAACAGACGACTCACCTGTACATCAGAACGCATTGCTAAAGTTGCCCATACGATCTGATAGCCAAGGCTAGTAATACCCACATTATACTCATTAGGAAAAGCAAAGATAGTGGTAACAGCGTCGGTGTCTGAGATCGCAGGGGTAAATAAAAGGCGTTCAGCAGTAAATAAAGAAGATGTCACAGGTGGGATGCAAGTAGCAGGTTTATCTATATTTTATTTTAAGCCATAGAATGATGAGGTTAAAAACTAATGTCACGCCATTAGCAAGAATAATCGGTAAAGCTTTTAGAGCAATTCCATAAATTAACCATAAGAAGATACCTGTCGTAAAGGAAAGGAGCATGACTAAGGAAACATCTTTCGCTGATTTAGTTTGCCATGTTTTCAACATTTGCGGCAAGAAGGAAAATGTTGTTAATATCGCGGCAAGTAATCCCAATATGGTAATCAAATCCATTGAAGTGCAACCCTGATAATATCTGTTTAAGATTAAATCAGTAAACCGTGAACAGTGAACAGTTATTAAGATTTCAAACACAAAATCTGATAACTGTTGATGTAGAATGCAAAATCCAGAAGATTTGATATGACTATAAGAAAAGTGAAAAAATCTGACTTACTACTGTCAACTTCAAGGAGCTATTAAATTCTCGACAATTAATAATTCATCAAGACTATCAATCAAAGTATTAGCCTTTGAAACGACGCCTTGACTACCAAATGGATATGGAATACAGCAAATGAGAGTGTTTATATTTTGCTCTAGATTGACTGGTAACTTTTGACAGAGTTGATGAGCAAATTGTATCAAGCGTTTTTCACCTGGTGATGGTACATAGTTGACAGCAAAAATAATATCAAAGTAACTTGCTATTAATGCAGCTATCCGATGATTAATGCTAATAAAGTCATTTCTGTTAACCGCCAATTCTATCTGATGTAAGTAGGAGGAAACATTATTTCTTAAAATCGGATAATTTTTAGCAATAATAGCTTGTCTTAACGCTTCAGGATATGGTTGATTTGCTTTTTGTTGCAACTGTTGAAACCAATTGTTGCGGTCATATAAGGCTGTTGAATGCAAAATATTCCACCAAAAACAAGTGGAATAACCAACTGAGGCTTGATGCTTCACAAGTAAAGAATCTAACTGTGCTTCAATCCATTGCGGTGAACGGTACATAATATCAATACCATGTCCAGAATTGGTGTCTATCCACTCATCTCCTGGTTCCCAGAATTGATTATTGATTTCGCTATGATTAGCAAATTTTTTGCTGATTTCTGAACGAATGTCTATGGAAATTTCTTCTTGTATGTAAATATAAAAATCTAAATCGGATAATTCATCGGAAGCATTGACTGCTTGAGAACCTGCTAAAGCAACAGCTATGACTTGAGGGAGTTTACTAAATTCTGAGGCTATAGTTTGAGCTAAAGAATTATTTGTGAACATAATTTATAGCAATTTGCATTTAGGTGCTATATACCCTCGAATTAAGTAGGGTGGGCATAGGCAATGCCCTACAGTCTACTTCTTATAAATTAATCATCCTACAACACTTTACACTGTCCATGATGCCGTAACAGATGGTCGCATAGTACCAATGCTACCATCGCTTCAACCATTGGCACTGCACGCGGTAACACACAAGGATCATGGCGTCCTTTCCCTGCTAGAATTGTTTCTTCACCTTCATTCGTGACTGTCTTCTGTTCTTTTCTAATCGTTGCCGTTGGCTTAAATGCGACACGCAAGATGATATTTTCACCGTTGGAAATACCGCCTTGTATTCCACCAGAACGGTTAGTTACAGTGCGAGTTTCTCCTTTTTCATCTATATAAAACTCGTCGTTATGCTCAATACCAGTGAGTAGTGTCCCTGCAAAACCGGAACCAATTTCAAAGCCTTTACTAGCAGGGAGGGACATCACACCTTTAGCAATATCCGCTTCCAATTTATCAAAAACTGGCTCACCCAAACCTTTCGGCACATTTCGCGCTACGCATTCCACCACACCGCCGACAGAATTCCCTTGTCTACCAGTTTGTTCAATCAATTCAATCATCCGCTCTGCGCATTCTGCATCGGGACAGCGGACGATGTTGCTTTCAACTTGGTCTAAAGTCACTGTGTTGGGGTCAATACCGCCTTCCAAATCTTTGATACGCTTGACGTAACCAATAACTTCGACATTGGCGACTTGATGGAGAATTTTTTTGGCGATCGCCCCTGCTGCGACTCGTCCTATAGTCTCCCGCGCCGATGATCGACCGCCACCCTGCCAATTGCGTATACCATATTTCGCGTCATATGTCGCATCCGCATGAGAGGGACGATATTTAAACGCCATCTCATCATAATCCTGAGAGCGAGTGTCTTTGTTTCGTACCAAAATTGAAATTGGCGTTCCTAGCGTTTTCCCTTCAAAGACCCCAGAAAGAATTTCACAAGTGTCCGTTTCCTTGCGAGGCGTCGTAATCTTACTTTGTCCGGGACGTCTTCTATCTAGTTCTACTTGAATTTCCTCAGCAGAGATTTCTAATTGCGGAGGACAACCATCAATGACAACTCCCACACCGCCGCCGTGGGACTCGCCGAAAGTGGTGATGCGAAACAGATGCCCAAAAGTGTTGCCCATGATGTTGAGGAATGTTGAGGAAGTATTGTCAAGCGCCTGTATTCTACTTTAACCCAGGCGGTAGGGTCCAGCGCATTGATGAGCACCAGCGCCGTGTGGTTGGTTTCCAACTAATCCGATTTAACCCAATCGGTAGGGTGGCTGCATTTTGACCATTTCTCAAGCGCATTAGCTACGCGTTTCCAACTAATCCGATTTAACCCAATCGGTAGGGAGTTCGTCTAGCAGCCCTTGTCCAGTAAGGATTTCAGCCGTTAAATCGACACCACTCTAAAAAACATTATATATGTTGTGCGAAATTGAGCAACACACATACCTCAAATCCTTGACCTATAAGCAATCGACACCACTCAACGAAAAATATAGGGTTTCGGCGATTTGGTGAGTGGTGTCGATGCACCACCTAAAAATCACCCTTAATCTTCCCCAAAGCTAGATAACATAATATCTTTGACCACAAAAAAGCGTCCCCCGTTTGCGAAGGACGCTTTTTACTTAAAGTAGAGACGCGATACATCGCGTCCCTGTATTATTCAAGATTAAGCATTAATCGCAGGAGCGCCCAGGGCAACAGGAGCGACATCACCACTAGCTAAGTCGAGGGGGAAGTTGTGCGCATTACGTTCGTGCATCACTTCCATACCCAGGTTAGCGCGGTTGAGCA
>JAAUSC010000327.1 GCA_012031965.1 Scytonema sp. RU_4_4 | reverse complement strand
TCACTTGGTATCTGGCGTTGGGGTTTCCCCCGACGGTGCGACCTGGCGTGGCGCAGAGGAGGAAAACAGAGAGTTGAGCGCCCTTGGCGCACGCTCCGCTAACACGAATGATTTAGGACTGCTATAGAATTGATTTCTGTACAGCTAATCTGTTTTCTTGAGTCGTTCACTAGAAATCAACTTTATCAAAAATAAGCTTTTCTACCTGTTAAGCAAATTTTAAATATAGTGATTCTCGTTTGTTCAAATACACAACGGTGTATAAAGACGTTACATCTAACGTCTCTACTATATTCCACGCTATTGAAAATCGCTATTATTCATTTGGTCAAGGTATGTACAAGTGATACTATGTTAGAGTCGCTGCTTAATGCTCGCCGTCGATGAACAAACCATTGAATGAAGCGCTTTCTATTGAAACTGCCCAACTTGTAAAGAGCAAAGCTAAAACTCCGTTTGATAATGCTTACAGAGCAGCATTAGCGACTGAGGGAGCAATCTACGTACAAGGCTTTTTAGCTTTTGCTGGCAAGCCATACAAACCCATCGAACACGGTTGGATGGAACTGGAGGATTGCATTGTCGATCCAACATTACCGTACCTTAACAAGAACGCTCAAGAACTTTGGTACTTTACGGCACAATGCTTAACCGTCAAGAAACTGAAAGCAATTATAGAAGAATCTAAGGAAGATTATCCAGAAGATGATCCACTCCCAATCTATGGTGATCCACCTTACGAGTATTATGGAAATATCATGTTGGGCGGGAAGAATTACTTAGAAGCTTATCAAGCAGCGGAGGCTAAGTGCAGAGAACTCAATCAAAAAAATGCTGAGAAAAATTAACGTAGTTCTACTTCAATTCGATTTGCCATCACTGCCAAAATATTCTCTATAGCCGCAAATTTTGTTTCCTCGCACATCAAAGGAAACTGCTACCCGATTTTTGTAAAGTTCTCCAAACAACGTTCCCTCATCGCGGAACTCAAACACAACCGTTGTCTCATTACTGGTAACGTGTTCTAAAATGAGTTCGCCTCTCAAAGATTCAGCAATATATTGGAAAAATTCTCTAGCTTTTTCTTTTCCCTTATGTAAACCGTGATATTTTCCAATAGGAAACCAGAAGCTAAAGTCTTCTGTCAGCATATCTAAAAATGCGTTCCAATCGCCTGTCGCCAAACCGTGCTGGAAGTGTTCAAATGCCTGATGGGCAACTTCTAAAGTATTCTCTGACTTTTGTGTCATTGTAACTTCCTCCATATTGCTAAATATATGACTATTTCCTACAATCTGACGACGACTTTGCCACAATTTTGACCACTGAGCAGGTATTCGACAGCAGCAGTAATGGATTCTATGCCGTGAAATGGAGTTGAGTCAACAGCAACTTTTAGCTTGTTTGTGTAGAACAGATTTAAGAGGCGATCGCGTGCCTCTGTCATATATTCTTTATATAAGGGCATGAGAAACCCCCGCACTGAAGCTGCTTTCCAAAACAACTTGTGATAAATTCGCGCTTGTGTCACTTCCTCCAAGTTATTAGCATATTCGGAAACGAAACCAACCACGACTAAACGTCCGCGAACTGCCAAATTATCCACACAGGTATCAAAGACTTGTTTACCCACACATTCAAAAACTAGGTTAACGCCATTGGGATATTCTTGCTTGAGGACTTGATTGAGGTTTTGTGTGCGGTAGTTGATGATGCGATCGCATCCCAACTTCTCCAGTAACTCTACCTTTGCATCAGTTCCGCAAGTACCAATCACATGGTTACCTGCTAACTTCGCCAACTGTACCGCAATGTGTCCGGTTCCACCCGCCGCTGCTGTCACCAAGACAACTTCTTGGCTTTTCATCTCTCCCACTTGTTCTAAGGCTACCAAAGCTGATACACCAGTAGGCATCAAGGTTAGCACCTCTGGCGTTGCTTGGCGCACCTTGATTGCAAGGTTGGCATTTATCGCTTGGTACTCGCGATAACCTCCGCCGCGCACGGTAGTGACTACAGCATCACCAACTTGGAAATCTTTGACATGATTTCCCACTGCGACGACTTCTCCAACTGCTTCCACTCCTAAATCAAAAGGAGGAGTTAAGTTAATGTAGCTGACATCGCCTCGGCAAAGTAAGGTGTCAAATCCAGCGTTGATTCCAGCGAATTTGTTACGAATGACAATTTCATCTGGTGCGGGTTCGGGTATGGGGAGTTCTATGATTTCGATAGCTGATTTGAAGTTTTGGGCAAACTGTTTTGCAACCAGTTTTTTGTAGGTGGTTGAACTCATTTATTCCAATGCCAAGGATAGTACGTGTGAAATGGGGGTTCCCAAGCATGGAATGAAAGATGGGGATTGCCTCCGCGCACAAAGGCAAAGTATCCTGTTTCAGTATAAGCCGGGGCATGTGAAATCAGTTCTGGACGCCAAAAGTAACAGCCTGGAGTCATATAACCAGCTTGTGTTGTGATGCTTCCCTGAAGAACAAATGTCTCTTCGGGAATCGGATGATACTCCGCAGCAGTTTCGGCAAACTGCGGTAAACACCCTAGCAGCCAAGTACTTCTTCCGCCCTCTTGTCCCTTACGTAAGGTTTTTCTCATAGCTCCTGCCGGAAAGCCTGGGGTGATAGTTGCAGACCAGGGAATCAATTCCGAACTCGACGAGGGTATATATAATTCTCTTTTTGCTCCCGGCGCATCGGTCAGTGATGTCATAAAGCTGGGATGGCATTCAGGCATCCAAAGGGCTGTGGTATTTTCCTGAGCGCTCCACGCTTCAATGCAAACACCTTCTGGAATGAAGCCGTAAGTGTAGCGTCCGAGACGGAGTTGCCCTATCCGCAACTGTCCGCTAAGTACAAAAACTTCCACATCGCAGTTGAAATAACCAGAACTGCTCTCCCAGTTGTGTGTCCACTTGACAATTTCAGTGGATGCGCCAGTTTCGGTATCGAAGCTCAGAATTTGTGTCTGAGCACCTTTTAAAAGACCATTTACAACCCAAGGTTTATGCTCGACATCTGCTGATTGAATGAACTCAACGTGCTTTCTTGTCATAATATTTTTGACAACACCCTCTGTATAGTTTTAAAGACTTTTATCTTCTAAAAATTCGATGACTACCTTCGATATTTCTTCAAATCTCTGGTTCATCATGCATATAGTTCCGCCTTCAATCTCAACCACTTTTCCATGAGGAATTGCTGTTAAAATCAAATGGTGATTGTCTGCATTTGCTAAACCCAGCCGTTCAAACTGTTTTATATCTTCAGTTCCCCATAGAATTAGGGACGGACATTTTATTTGTCGAAATCTTTCTTGCGTCTTTAAACAGTAGTTTGCTACAGCCCAAACGGCATATAAAGGATAGCCAAAGCCTTTTAAATCATCTAAAACTAACCTGTGATTTAATTCATCAGATTCTACATATTTTGCACGGGCTGCCCATCTTTCCATAAGGTGGGAGCCGTCAGTTTTTATTTGAAGACCTTCTGAAAATTTTCTTAATAGGGCTGCTTTTCCTTCTTCACCAAAGACAATGGGATTAGATAAGACAAGTTTTTCGACTCGTTCAGGATATTCTGCTGCTACCTCTCCTGCTACAAAAGCACCTGTATGGTTTCCCAAGATGCTTGTGGTTTTTATGCCTAATTCGTCTAAAAGCAAGATGACGGTTTTAGCGTAGTCTTCAATTGAATACATTTTGGGGGGTTTATCTGAATCACCATAACCCAAAAAGTCCATAGCAATGACACATCGATTTTTTGCCAAAATAGGCATTAACTCTCGATATTCGTTACTACTCATTGGCTGCTGATGTAGTAAAAGCAGAGGTTCTCCTTCGCCACTAATACGGTAAAGAATCTGCCCATCTTCGGTGTCTAAAAAGCTCGCTTGATTGGTTTATTCATATCCCCCTGATAAATTTAGGAATTATGTAAGTCTTCACCTGTTTACCAAGCTTTCATCTCGTTTTCATCTCGTTACCAGGCTGAGCCTGGTAACGCCTTGTCCAGAGGCTCTGCCTCTAGTATCTTTTAGGAGGCTGAGCCTCCCTGAAGGCATTCCCAGGTGGAACCTGGGAACGAGGAATTATGCCAGTCTTCTTTTAATTTCCTCTGCCAAATCTTCCAGCGCAACTTCTACCTGCTCGCGTGTTCTCAAATCTTTGAGAGAAGCCTTTTGCGCTGCTGCTTCTTCAGAACCAATTATCACACAAAATGGAATTCCTTGTTTTTCAGCTAATTGAAATTGTTTGCCCAAAGGTCGCTGTTCAAAGTTAGTGATAACATTAATTTTAGCCTGACGCAGTTTTTGCGACACATTCAAATAAACAGGCATCAAATCATTTTGCATATTGACTACCATAACTTGCGCTGGAGTAGCCGCGAAGGTACTGAGAATACTAGCTTTGATTAAGCGACTAATTAAGCGAGTTAAGCCAATCGAAATGCCCACTCCTGGCATTTTCTCATCCAGAAACATCCCCACTAATTCTTCATACCGACCGCCAGAACAAATGCTACCCAAAGCTTCATGTCCTATGAGGGTTGTTTCGTATACTGTACCCGTATAATAATTGAGACCGCGAGCAATGGATAAGTCAATACAGAAACGATTTTCCGCAACTCCAAGATTGCGAACACCAGAAATAACTGTTTCTAACTCTGTAACTCCCAGAGTAAACTCCTCAGCTTCTGGTGTTGTTTGAGCTAAATACTTGAGCTTATCTAGTACTTCATCTACATTGCCATTAATATGAATAAAGTCGATGATTTTTTGAGTTTGCTCTACGAAAATACCTTCTTTTTCTAACTCCTGTCTAACTTTAGCCTCACCAATTTTTCTAAAGAATCAATAATGCCAATGCAAGATTTAATTTTTTCTTCCTCAACTCCTACTGATTTAAAGAA
>JAAUSC010000007.1 GCA_012031965.1 Scytonema sp. RU_4_4 | reverse complement strand
AGGGTGATGAGTTAAGAGTGATGAGTTATTGACTCCTAACTCCTAACTCCTAACTAAAATCCAAAAGAAAATTCAAAATATTCATAACGAATTGCGAGGCTTGTGGAGAAGGGGACGCTAGTTGAATTTCGACTTGGTAGCGATCGCCGTTTGGGTGTAGTAGACCGTCCAGACGGCAAAAGTCGTTTGTTTGTGGTAGATGAACGTGGTCAATCGCACAGTCTCGCACCTCGGCAAATCACCTACACAGTGACTGGGCAAACCTACAAGTCTTTGCAAATCCCCGAATTTCTAGAGGAGGTCAAGCCTTATTTAGACCCCTCTAGTTTAGAAGTCGCTTGGGAATTACTGGTAGAAAGTGGGGAAACAGTGACGCCATCCGAGATGGCAATTCTACTGTTTTCAGAATCAGAAGCACCCCATTGCTACGCTGCGTATCATTTATTATCAGATGATAAAATTTACTTTAAACAGAAGGGAGATGCTTACGAGCCGCGAAGTGCGGCTCAAGTCGCAGAACGCAAACACCAGCTTGAGGTAGAAGCACAAAAAGCTAAAGGACAGCAAGAATTTCTGACTAGAGTAGAGCAGGCGCTCAAGGGTGAACCAACAGAATGGCAACGCTACGACCGCCACCGCCTAGAAGCCCTAGAAAAATATGCAGCGTTAGTTGCCGATACTGTACGTGTGGGGTTAAACTATGACTCCTTAGCTCGTGCTTATCCTCCTCCAGCATTGGTCTTGGAAACGATGAACATGCTGGGACGTCCCGCAACTCCCCAAGGAGCCTTTCAATTATTAGTGGACTTGGGTTGGTGGGGTCAGCATGAGAACTTATTTCTGCGTCGTTCGTCAATTCCTGTACAATTCGCTAGCAAGGTATTAGAAGTGGCGCAACAGCGATTGGAATCACATCTGCCAGACAGAGATAACCGCCTGGATCTGACTCATCTCAAGGTGTACACAATTGATGATGAAAGTACGACTGAGATAGATGATGGTCTGAGTTGGGAATCACTTGTCGATGGTAGAGAGCGGTTGTGGGTACATATTGCTGATCCGACGCGCTGGTTGATGCCAGAAGATGAGTTAGATTTAGAAGCAAGAAAGCGAGGCAGTACAGTTTATTTGCCCACAGGCATGGTTTCTATGTTCCCTGAGGTTTTGGCAACAGGACCGATGAGTTTGGTGCAGGGAAAGGTCTGTTGTGCCCTGAGTTTTGGGATTATTTTAGATGACACTGGGGCAGTAGAAGATTACAGTATTCATCCCAGTTTTATTAAACCAACCTATCGCCTGACCTACGAAGATGTTGATGAAGTGTTGGATTTAGGCGTACAAGCAGAATCAGAAATTACGGCGATCGCCAATTGGGCACGACGACGCAAAGCTTGGCGGTATGCTCAAGGAGCCATCAGCATCAATATGCCGGAGGCAATGATTAAAGTCAAAGGCGACGATATCAGCATTGATATATTAGAAGATTCCACATCACGGCAATTGGTAGCCGAGATGATGATTGTTGCCGGTGAAGTTGCTGCCCGCTACGGTCAAAAGTATAACATTCCGTTGCCCTTCCGTGGTCAACCACAGCCGGAGTTACCTCCTGAGCAAGAATTGCTACAACTGCCAGCTGGGTTTGTTCGGGCTTGCGCTATGCGTCGTTGTATGCCTAAGAGCGAAATGAGCATTACTCCTGTAAGGCATGCTGGTTTAGGGTTAGATACCTATACCCAAGCAACTTCGCCTATCCGCCGCTACAGCGATTTACTGACTCACTTTCAACTGAAAGCACATCTGCGTGGTGAAGTATTGCCCTTTTCGGCAGAACAATTGAAAGAAGTCATGATGACCGTCTCTTCAATCACCCAAGAAGTGACAATGGTAGAACGGCAAACGAATAGATACTGGGCTTTAGAGTATCTGCGCCGTCAGCCTGATGAAATTTGGGAAACAACAGTGCTGATGTGGTTAAGAGAAGACAGTGGCTTAGCGCTCATTTTGTTAGAAGATTTGGGCTTGCAGTTGCCAATGTTCTTTAAACGTTCTGTGAAGTTAGGCGAACAGGTGTTAGTGAAAGTCTTTCATGCTGATCCACTTAAAGACGTGATTCAGTTTCAGGAAATCATTTATCAAGAGGCGCAGCCTGCGACGAATTAATTTGAGAAGAATCCAGAATACAGAACTCTGAATATAGCCTTACAGAGAGATGAAATCAGTGAACAGTTACCAGTTCTCAAGCAACTGATAACTGATAACTGATAACTGATAACTGATAACTTCAGTTTTTTTGACCTCAAGTACTCCGGTTAAGAAAACGCTCCATGCTCCGTTCCGCTAAAGCAGCGATGGTGAACGAGGGGTTAGTGCAGGCTGTCGAGCCTGGGATGAGCGAACCATCAACAATAAACAAGTTACGATAGCCCTGAACCTGCCCATAAGTGTTACATACAGCACCTATTGTTGCACCGCCAAGAGGGTGGACTGTAGCGCTAAAGTCGGGCTGCTGACCCAGAGTTGTATTATTGGCAGAGTTGATCAGTTGGTAAAGAGACTGGACAGCTTGAGCATTTTTCTGATTATTAGCTGAGTTGCTGGGCCAGAACAGATCAGCTGACTGGGTAGAGGTATTGTAGGTCAGATAGCCCTCCGGTTTGCCAATAGTTAGACTAGCAATAGCAATGACAGTTTCCGGTACAATAGGAGCGGGAAACGGCTCCAGTGTGATTGGGTTGCTCGGGTTGTCGAAGTACTCAACCCCTACTGTTGCTGGACCACCCTGTGTAGGATTAGTCTGACCATTAGTGATAATAGCGCTCACTGCACCACCATTAGGTCCCCAAAACTTTCCTACCTGATTGTTCAAGCGACGCAATGTGCCATTTGCTTGAGCACGCAGCAGAAGTTCAGTGGTTCCAATTGAACCAGCTGCCAAAAACAGATAACGACAAATAAAAGACTTTTGGGCAATCACAGTCCCTTGCTCGTTGATTTGATTGCAGACAATGCGGTAACGCTCTTTATCGGATTCCTCTATTGAAGTGACCACATGTAGGGGTCGAATTTCGACGTTTCCAGTCGCCTCTGCCATGCTTAAGTAGTTGCGGTCTAAGCTATTTTTCGCACCACTATTAATACCGTAGTACATTTGACCTGTGATGGCGGAAGGAACCTTCTGACCTGCGATTTCCTGGCGGACAATATCCCAATCAACAGCGACATCAAGTTTGCGGGCTTTGAGATCCGCCTTGGCTGCTAGTTCCAAAAAGATGCGGCTTGATAAGTAGTAGTTAGTCTGTAGAATGTCATCTGGTATTGGAGAAGGCTTGAGAATGGAATGTACTCGTGGGTAATAGACCCGATCAAGCTCTTCGTAACTGATGGTGCGCGGGAAGACTTGGTAAAATAATTCTTCGTTTGGCTGATAGGTAACAGCGCCGTAGACAAGCGAACCTCCTCCAACGCCTGCTCCCCGATAGGCAATCATCCCATCTCCTCTTTTGATATCAAGGACGCCAGTATACACGTCAATGGGAACCTGGTCAAATACAATCGTAGATTGGCTCAGCCAAGTAGAGCGACCATCCGGTTGCTGGTATGTGCAAAAAGTATCACCAGCGTCGGTGATTTGCCATCGTCGCCCCCGCTCCAGTACGATTGTTTCAATTCCTGCCTGACCAAGACGCAGTGATGCAACGGCTCCACCAAAACCGCTACCAATAACTATTGCCTCAATATAATTTTCTTTTGTACGAACAGCAGAAGCACGAACAGCAGATACACCTACGCTCGCAGCTGCGGCGAGCGAACCTTGGAGAAATTGACGACGCTTCAGTACCCGAGACATACTTATCTCCTGTAATTTTCAAAAATAAATTTTTTTATGGCATGAAATTTAGATTACCTATTCAAATTAGGTATATTCAGTTTTTACACTAGTTACAATCAGTTGGTTGCCAAATTGCCAAGATTTTGAAAAAAAGGGTGTAGGATGCTTAAAAGCCCGTATCACGTTCCCTCTGGATGTGATACGGGCTGTTTACAACAAAAAGCAGCAATTCTTTTAGATTTTCTGTATTCCTGAACGACTGTTTTCAACCACAAATGAAGCATGGTTACTAATTGTGCCAGATTGGGTTGTCACGTCTGACGCTTACCAGTAAATAGAATAGAAAAACAACATTGAGGAATTGCAACAATGACCGCTGTTGTCCCTACCCCCTCTAAATCTGGGATTATTTACCCAAGCAGTGATAAAGAGCCTGTGGCAGAAACATACGACCATCTTTACGCTATATTAACGACTTTAGAAGTTCTCAGACAGTACCTACTTAATCGTCGAGTGACAGTTCTAGCAAACCAATTCTTGTATTATGCCGAAGGTTTTCCAAAATTGCGCGTTGCTCCTGATGTAATGGTTATTTATGATGTGGAGTCAGGGGGACGAGACAATTATAAAATTTGGGAAGAAAAACAAGTACCAAAGGTGATTTTTGAAATCACATCGAGAAGTACTCAGGACGAGGACAAAAACACTAAGAAAAAACTGTACGAAGCATTAGAAGTACAGGAATATTGGTTATTCGACCCGAAGGGAGAATGGATTTCACAAAAGTTGCAGGGGTATCGACTAAAAGGAGATGTTTATGAGTCCATCACCGATTATCAAAGCGAACCCTTGCAACTACGTCTAGCTGTGGAAGGAAAACTGATTGGCTTTTACCGCCTAGATAATGGGCAGAAATTGTTAGTTCCTGATGAGTTAGCCCAGGCGCTGAAAGAGGAAACGCTGAAACGTCAGGAAGCAGAGGAACAAGCAGAACAAGAACGCCAACGCGCTGCCAAACTCGAATCCTTGTTAGCTCGTTATAAAGAGCAATTTGGGGAAATACCAGAAGAATAATGAAAGGAAAAATTCTGTCTTTCTACTTTGTGAACTACAAGATATTCTTAACTACAACACACGAAAAATAAACGGATAGCTGTAGGGTGAATTAGGATCATCAAGAATGTGAAGAATAGCAAGAATGGGCATGAGAAAACTCACTATTGCTAATACAGCCAGTAATGGAATACCAATTGCTACAAGAACGAGTAATCCAAAAACAATTGCATAGATGTATAGGTTTATGTGGAAATTCAGCGATTCTTTAGCATTTTCTTTGACAACTGGGTCATTGGTAGTCAACATAATCGCAATGGGTATGCCAATAGACACAATCGTAGAGCTAAAAAAGATTGCTCCGTGACATAGGGCTGATAAGAGCCTGCGTTGATTCACTTGTTGCATACCGTAGCTCCCTGTTGTCTAGACGTGGTAAATCGCGTCTAGTGTTGACGATAAGTCAATTCTAATTTTCTTGTGCGATAGGTGTCCTCTGCTGTTCTATAGATTAGGGTGAGCGAAATGCCCACCCTACAATAGCCATATGTTAGGACAACTCAGAATATCTACACAAAGGAAGATTAGAAAAATCTGCCGTTAGAATCCTTAAAATTCTTACGGTGAATACCTATGACTGCTGGACGCGGTACACCTGTTGCTTGACCCTTACCACCATCAGTAGTAGGGATATTGCTGGGCCAGCTACTACCACGGGGTACAGTGCGTGTCTGGTCAAAGGTGGTACCGCTCAAATCCAATAGCTGGATACTGCGACTCAGTTGCGTACCATCATTTATTGGACAGTCTTCGCCGGGATGCTGTACACAAAGAATCAGTGTATCGCCGACAAAGGTTGGTCCGGTCATCTCGCAACGGACTGGACCTTGAGCAAAAGGTATGACTTGTCCAGCATTAGGACCACTGGTGGGAATGCAGAAAAACCAGTTATTACCGAAGACGCCGGTAAAAGTGGAAACGTTACCAGTGATAGAGTGGTCAATTTTGTTTTCAGTTGGATTTGCACCGACACTAAAACCGTTGTGGGTATCAGTGGACATGTCAGTCACACCCCAGACATTTCCACGCTCATCAATCACGAGGTTATCTACATTGGCAAAACCAGAGCCTAACTCAGAACCATCTTCTCCACCTTGAGCAAATCTCTCCCAGCGGAAGGTAGTACCTGTACCGTTTTGACTATCCTCAATAATCTTGTAAAGTCCCCCAGATTGTTGGGTCGCATTGGGTGCAACACTTAATTTGGCAACTTGGAAGATGCGCGAATCGGGGTAACCGTCGCTTCCAGGTGCGCCGTCGGTGTAAGCAATAAACACTTCTTTGGTGCGCGGATGTACTTCTAGGTCTTCGGGACGTGCTGTGGGGGTTCCTCCAGCTAAGTTAGCAGCTAGGAAGGCGTCAACAAGAATAGCACCTTGACTCTTATAGAAATCGGAAAGCTTTTTGTTTTGATAATCGCTTAGGACACTTGCTTCATTGTTGCGATCGCAATTGAAAGCACCACCATCAGTTGTTTGCTCAGCAATGTCTTTACGTTTAGGCAGTTTCAACAGACCATCTCTTTGCGCTGAGCCTAAAGCATCGTATTCTACAGAAGATATCACTGATGGTGCAATAGGATTGGTGGGAGTCTCTAGGTTTAAAGCTATCCACGTCCCAGTACCGTCTGGATTGAAACGAGCAACGTAGAGAGTACCACTTTCCCACAACTGACTATTGTTCTTATCTTCCAGTGAAGAGATAGTACCATTGCTGACAAATTTCCAGGTGTGTCCGCCGCGTCTGTCATCTCCCAGGTAGGCGACTAACTTGTTCCCAGCCTCAGCACGCACACCAACGTTTTCGTGGCGGAAACGACCTAACCAGGTATGTTTACGCGGACGGAAAGAAGGATCGTCAGGGTCAACCTCTACAATCCATCCGTATTTTTCTCCAACCAAACCAAAGGTTTCACCAACGGTACCCTCGGTATAGGCTGTCTGGGTTCCATCAGGTTTGACTGACTCTGTAACACCAACGAAAAATTCTTCACTTCCTTGGAAGTTTTCTTCTCCAGAAAGGATTGTACCCCAAGGAGTTGTACCACCAGAACAGTTAAACCCTGTACCAATGATTTTGTCACCCAGCCCATCGGAACTCAGAGGAAAAACTTCAGTAGCCGCAGGTCCAGTTCCAATCAGATAGTTGTCATCACCTTGTTGATAACTCAAACTTCCCCAAGAGGTGACTTTCTCATAGCCATCTTTGCGTCCTTTGTTGATTCCTAAGCCAGAAAGACCATGAATGCGACGATTCTTGGGGTCTTTAACAACATAGAAACGGTGATCAGCGTTGGCGCGGCGAGAAATGCGGACAATAGAACCACCTACGTTGTATAAAAATTCACCATCAACTTCAACATTTCTGGTGGTAGGTAAATCACGCCCAATCACTTCAGCAAAAGTACTGCGAAGCCCTTGTATATCCGCAGATGTCCCTGGTGCTAAACCAGAAATGGGGTAGCTGACGTATTCGTGATTAACCCACAAATAACCATCAGCTGCTTTACCTCTGCCAATGGGAATAAAGGCAGTGTAGTCGCAGTTGTAGCCGAAATAGTCTTCAGAGTTTGGGAAAACGCGATCGCCCCAACCAACAATAACGTACCGCTCATACTCTGGAGGTACCACGACATCATCAAGGACGTTGTAACTGGCTAAGTTCACATCAGGTGAAGCATCAAGAGTTTTTCCCTGTCCGATTTCTGTGGGTAGGTAGTTCTTCTGTTGCTTGTAGATTGACAGAGGATGTGGTAAGCGTACAGGTGTAAAACCTAGAGGTGCGAATTTTGCTTCTCTTGCATTGACAGTATCACCTAAGACTTGATCTGCCAGTACAGCACCAGCAGCGCCAGCAAAGAAGATAAGTACTTGTCTGCGACTCAACTTAGACATGAAATTTCCCTTTTGCGCTCAATCTCTGCTCTTATAAAAGTTGTCGTTATAAGACAAACGAATGACAAAAAAGCCCTAATTGTTTCCAACAAAACTCTAGGCAAAGATTTCATTTGTCTCGCCTAGATAATTC
This sequence comes from Scytonema sp. RU_4_4, assembly GCA_012031965.1. Taxonomy (GTDB): domain Bacteria; phylum Cyanobacteriota; class Cyanobacteriia; order Cyanobacteriales; family Nostocaceae; genus Brasilonema. The sequence goes on along the minus strand of JAAUSC010000007.1, from coordinate 56,675 downwards.
AAAAAAATAATTGTTGTGAATACGAAGCTCGCTTTAAAAAGGTTTAGAGCGAAATTCATACAACATGAGCATATATGAGAATGTATGACCTCTAAGTTAAGACAAGGTAATATATTCGTTAATAGTCGTTTTTTTATTATTCTGAATTAACAAGCTAATCATATAGCAATCCTAAATCATTCGTGAACAACAAGATTCCCGACAACTCTTACGAAGTCGGAAATCTGAACCTATCTCTTTTCACAAATTAAACCGGATTCCTATATATACTCGTTTTGATTGTTTTTAATTCAAACAAATATCTGTCTACGAATTAACTGGTGAATTCGTAAAAGTTTTTGGTAGTTTTCTAGTATTTATTTAAACTCTATGTGTTACTTTATATTAGCTTGAGAAGCAAAATTCGTATCCATCAACACAAGATTCTTCTTAGGTGTGTTATATTATCCATTGATCATTTTCTTTTTTATCATGTATAATATAACACCTGGCAATGTAGAAATGCAATAAAGAATGGCAAGACCAAGCTATTCTTGAGATTGTAATGATACATTATCAAAAAAGAGTTATAGATGAACTACTATCTGCAAGTCGTTTTTGTTAGAGAAGTTAGGAAAGTTAGTCCATGCCTTTAAGACATACTCAGCGGGAAGCACCGTATCAACTCAAATACCTATTCACTCATTTATTGGCATCTGTGCCATTGTTGATTGCTTGTGCTGTCTTCTTAACTGTTATTTGCTGGAAAAGCCCTATTCTGCTATTTTGCTTGATGATAGGCAGCATAACAGTAGCAGTTATTCAGCGAATAGGACAACTCATAGGTCTACCTCAATATTGGCTTATTTTACTACAAACTCTCGCATTATCAGCCATCCTTGGTTTCTTCTGGATAGACTACTTTACTGACCCAGCAGCAGCTCAGTTTTTTGGAAAAGCAGAAATCTTTTTTAAAAACAATTTAACTCAGGGTTCTCAACAAGGAGCGGGTGCTGCTGCTGCGGTGAGTTTGGTGTTTAATGTTTTACGGGCGCTCTACTTACTTTATATTGCTGTTGCCCTCATTGGTGTTATTAACGCCGTTCGCAAAGATGAAGATTGGCAAGTTGTTGCTAGAACACCTTTGTTGGTAGTCATTGCTGTGACCGTTGCTGATGTGTTGACGGGCTTTATCGTTGGTAATAATAGTTAAGCTAGCAGAATTCGTCAGAAGTCAGGAGGTAAGCAATGCAGAAGGCAAAAAGTTTATAAAATAGGCTTTTAGGCTTTCTCAAATCATATGTTTATTTACGCTCCTGCTAGTACTCCACCAAGGAAACTTTGAGGGGTAGAGAAAAAACCGCATTAGCGCAGCGTGCGCGTAGCGCTTAGGCGCGTAGATGCGGAAGCGGCTTCCCGCATTCTTTGGGTAGAGCACGTAGACACCCGCCAGAAGGCTTCCCGATAGCCCTCCGGGGAAGACCTCCGGTCTCGCTGCGAAGGGAGCCAGTCACCTGCGGAGGAGCCAGTGCGGTCTTGGGGAGCCAGTGCGTTGCGGAGGTTCCTCCGAGAGTGCCACCTGGCGTGTCTCCCCAAGTAGAGCATCTGGCGTTGGAGACCCTCCCGCAGCGCTGGACTCACCGTAAGGCGTGGCGGAGCGTCATAGGGTAGGAAGAGGAAAAAAAGATGAATTTGAGAGTTGATCAACCAAGCATCGTTGGTGTGGCGGACTACTAGGAACTTATCATGACTGTTGAGCCAGACAAAGAATTTCGACCTGTCAATCAAATTCTGGGAACCCAACCTTCCTTAGGACCAATTCCTGCTGACCAAATCTTTCCTTGGACGATTATAGCCCTACTTTCCTACATGATTGTGAATGGCTTCTTTGGAGGTGCATTCCCAGATGAATGGCAAAAATGGTTGTGGACAGTCTTAATTGCTGGGTGGGGAATAGCAACTTGGTGGATATTAACAGGTGGTAGAAGTTGGCGTTTTTTGAGCAAATTTATAGGTGTTCCAACCTGGACAAGAGGTATCGCTCGTTATAAAAGTTTTCTAGAATTCCACTATGAAAGAAAAAATCGGAAAACAAAGCGTAGGCATAGCAGGTCAAGAAAATAGGTTAACACCTTTTGAAGATTCTTTAAATCTTGCCACCATGCTGCGTATTGCACTTGATGGCAGAGATGTTGGTGCTTACATTCTCACCAAAGGTAGCCAGAGAAATAGATTTTGCTTTGTTTTTGGATTTGAATGCAAAGGCATTCATACAACTTTAAGAACAGAGCAAATAGATACGATTTGTAACAATATAGAAGCTGGTTTAAAAGATATTCCACCAGAGGAAAGAGTGACTTTTCACTTGGGGTCTTTTTCTTCAGATAAGAAACGGCAACAAGAACTTGCATCTCTTGTAAAGCATACTTCCTCGTCTAGCATACAGTATTTGTTGACTTCTGAAAGAGCCAGAACACAACAACTGACTCGCGCTGGTATCCGAAAACCAAAATTTCTGCGCGTGTATGTGACATACACTATAGAACCAGATGCTTCTGCTGCTGATGACTGGATTGAGAAATTTTTGGCAAGAGCTGAGTCTTGGTGGTTATCATTTAAAGGTGAAGCAGCAGAAAGGGAAAATCAACGACTAGAAACTCTTATTTCTAATGCTTATACAGAAGGATTTCGGCGTTGGGAACAAATTTTATCTAACAAATGGGGTTTAGATATCAAAGCGTTGACTGCAAAAGATTTATGGCAAGAAGCTTGGCGACGATTTAATAGTACTGAACCGATAGACATTCCCCAATTGCTAGTTTTAGATGAAAATGGACTACAAGAAGAAATTTATTCTGATTTATCTAGCTGCAAATTACTATTAGAAAATATTCATAGCACCACATTATTGATGGAGACAGGTGTACCCGTTGCGGACCGCCAATGGGTGAATATAAAAAATCGCTATGTTGGCGTGATGACTTTTCTAGAAAACCAGGAGGGTGGCAGAATAAAACATCGCAACTGCGTTATTTGTGGGAACTCATGGCTAGAGATGCAATTGTAGATACAGAGATTTTTTGTCAGTTAACAGCGGCGAATTCTGGTATAGTCAAAACAACCTTACAACGAGTGCTCAAGCAGTCGAATGTAACGACAAAAATAGCACAAGAAAAAGGGAATACGATTGATGTCGCTGCACAATTAAAACTAAGGAAATCTGTCGCAGCGCAAGAACAAATTTATGAAGGTGCGTTGCCAATTTATACGGGAATCGCTATTTTAGTGCATCGCAAAAGCTTGGAAAAATTAGATGAGGCGTGCAGATATATAGAAAACTGTTTTCAACGTCCAGCACAAGTGATTAGAGAAACGGAATATGCTTGGAAAATTTGGTTGCAGACTCTGCCAATAGTTTGGGAAGTACTATTAGCGAACCCCTTTAACCGTCGTCAATTGTATCTGACAAATGAGGTGTGGGGATTGATACCTTTGGTGACAACAAGAGCAGGCGATCGCCAAGGCTTTGAGTTAATCGCTGACGAAGGGGGAACGCCACTACATTTAGATTTATTTAACCAGCATAAGAACTTAGCGTTATTTGCCACAACTCGAGCAGGAAAATCAGTCTTGGTGTCAGGGATTTTAACCCAAGCTTTAGCACATAATATGCCTGTGGTAGCGCTAGACTTTCCAAAACCAGATGGTACATCTACTTTCACCGACTATACAGAATTTGTTGGCGAGAAAGGAGCTTATTTTGATATTTCCAAACAATCCAATAATTTGTTTGAGCAGCCTGACTTGCGGTTTTTGAATGAAGAAGAACAACGAGAACGCTTTCAAGATTACGTTGCGTTTCTTGAGTCCGCGTTGATGACGATGGTACTGGGTTCTTCAACTGGTAACCAGCTACTGGCGCAAACTGTGCGATCGCTCCTTAACTTAGCCTTAAACACCTTCTTTGCTGATGAGGGGATTCAAAAGCGATACCACGCAGCTATATTCGGAGGATTTGGTACTGAAGCATGGCAAAAAACTCCTACTTTAAAAGATTTTCTCATCTTCTGTTCGCGGGAGCATCTTAATCTAAACACTGTGGGTGGGAGAATTGATGATGCACTCGAAGTCATCAATCTGCGTTTGCGCTTCTGGATACAAAGTCGAGTCGGACAAGCTGTGTCTTCACCTTCGAGTTTTCCAACAGATGCTCAGTTGTTAGTTTTCGCATTGAGAAATTTATCAGATAATGAAGATGCAGCGCTGCTGTCTTTGAGTGCTTATTCAGCAGCACTAAGACGTGCTTTGAGTAGTCCCGCTTCTATCTTCTTTATTGATGAAGCGCCAATTCTTTTTGAATTCGACCAAATTTCTGATTTGGTCGGTAGACTTTGCGCGAACGGAGCAAAAGCCGGGGTAAGAGTTATCTTATCAGCGCAAGACCCTGATACAATTGCTAAATCTAAGGCTGCATCTAAGATTCTGCAAAACTTATCAACAAGATTAATTGGTCGTATTCAACCCGTTGCTGTTGATAGTTTCGTACAGATTTTAAAATATCCTCGCGAAATTATTGCTCGCAATGCATCAGAAAGCTTCTTTCCTCGTAAAGAAGACATTTATAGTCAATGGCTGCTTGATGATAATGGTGTCTATACCTATTGTCGTTATTATCCAGGGTATGAACAGTTAGCAGTCGTTGCAAATAATCCTGATGAGCAAGCTGCACGGAATCTAGCAATGCAACGATATGGAGATAAGTTTGAGGCGGTTTCTCATTTTGCACGTCAGTTGATAGGGTCAATTCGTGGTCATTGATGTAAGGGGGTAGAATTTAAAAGAAATCATTCTGGGGAAATGAACAATAGATTTTTTGTAACAATCGGATTTAAGGGTGTTTGGAACCGCAGATGGACGCAGACAAATACAGATGATTTATTTGTTTTTAGATTCCAAAAATTGACTTTTCCAAGAGGTTTACTGTAGGAAGATTCCTCTTTTTTAGGAGGAATGTCGCAGGTGGAGTGAGGTTCCAAGGGAAATAGCAAGTCATTAACCGAACCTAACTAAATATTATGCTCAAAATTGGCAAATCTCAAATCATCATAACTTCTTTTTTTGCTGTGGCATTTTTAGGAACTTTACCAGCCATAGCAGAGTTGGGAACTGTTTGGACTGATTTTCAATATTACGCCAGTGATTTAAGAAATTATCTAAGCAACAATATTTATGAGACTTTCACACCTGTTGAATTGCAAACACAATTAGCAATAACAACAAATTCATTAGAGGATTCCAAAATTCCTAATCCTAATGCTGTTGCTAAGTCTACGCGAGAGCAGATAGTGCAATACTCTGTATCGGGTAAATTTGAGAATAATCCAGCAGTATATGGCGCAGAGGTAAGTCAGGAAGTTAATAGATATATGACTCGTGGTGCAGTTGAAGGTGTTTTCGGGAGGGATGGACAAACTCGGTTAAAAGGTAAGTTAGAAGATACTGAGAAAGCTGTTCAGGATGGTAAGGAAGCTGCTCAGAAGGCTGAGGATAAAAAGCGGAAAATAGACTTAGAGATTCAAGAATTCAATTTCGGAGATATAACATCTCCGCCAGGAACAATTACAAACGAGTTTTCTAAATTATTATTTGAGCGACAAGTTCAAATACTCAAACAAATTTGGGAGGGGTTATCAGAGTTTGAATTACAGAATATCAATATTCAAAGAGAACAATCCAAGATGATGGGGGAAACCCTAGGAAATACAATCCAAATACGCAATGATATCCAATATTCCAACTTGAATTTAGCAGATATCTCCCAGCAAATGAATGAGGTGAATCGTGCTAGAAGAGTGGGTACTTCGGCAGAAGTCGCACGACTTTTACGAGTCACTTCTCAAACTGATTTGTTTAGGAAAAGCAGTAACCCTACTTCCTTGGAAAGTAATCCTTCTTCTTTGGAAAGTAACCCTTCTTCCTCAGAAAGCAATCCCCCTACTTCAGAAAATAATCCTCCTTCCTTGGAAGATATCCCTACTCCCTTGGAAGCTCCATAGAAGGAATCAAGATAAAGCGATGATGAAAAAATGTAGCTTTCTAATTTCTCATTCTGGTTCATTCTCGTTCCCACGCGGAGCATGGGAACGTCTTCTCAAAGGCTCTGCCTTTCATGTTGAGGCGGAGCCTCTAGTGTACCATTCCCTGGCTGAGCCAGGGAACGAGGAGGAAAGCTCAGCCAGGGAACGAGGAGGAAAGCTCAGCCAGGGAACGAGGGAGAAAAATGTGGATTTATAATTTAAAAATTTTTTTGGCTCAAGTTGACACCAATGATGTTTTGACAAATGGTGTCGTGACTGCACAAACTATCGCTGAGGGTTGGGATAAGCAGTGGATTGATTTATTGCAAAATAACACGAACAATAATTTATATGGTGCGCTGACAAAGCTGGGTATTTTCTTTGCAGTCGGAACCTTGCTATTCTTCATGATGCAATGGATTAGAGATGTCCTGAATAATGAATATTCTCGTCCTATATCTTCTCTCATTTGGCCCTTTATAGTAGTCATGTTACTCGCTAACCCTGGCAATGGCACTCCACTTTCTAATTTGACTCTGGGATTAAGAGATTTTCTCAACACAATCAATCAGCAAGTTGTAGAAGTCGCCGATACGAATAAAACTTATCAGCAAGCACTAAATATGAGTGTTGCTGAAGAAGTTGTTGGTGGTTTATTGCGTCCTTGTCAGTCTCTGACTGGTCAACAACAAGTTGATTGTTTTATTAAAGCAAAGGAAAAAACTGATATCCTTTTGCAAGGGTACAGAGATACATACGGTGTTCAACCTTGGATAGACAGACTCGAAAACAAAGTTAGCCAGATAATAGTGACCACAGGTAATGCATCGGAATTCACTTTTAACTCTCTGCTGGGTTCCACGGCTCAAACAATTATCAAAAATATTTTAGTTTCTTTACAATCTGCTTTTCAAAACTTGATAGAAGTGACAATGTTACTCATAGCAGCTTTAGGACCTTTAGCAGTAGGATCGTCTTTACTACCTATAGCAGGTAAGCCTATTTTTGCATGGCTGACTGGGTTATTTTCTATTGGTATTGCCAAGATTTCTTTCAATATCATTGCTGTGATATCAGCCGCAGTCATTGTGAATGGTCCAGCGCAAAGTGCCAATGCAGATCCAGACTTGATGTGGTTTATGATTCTGTTAGGGATTCTGGCACCGATTATGTCTTTAGGGTTGGCTGCTGCTGGAGGATTTGCCATATTTAATGGCATCAGTAATACTGCTGTATGGGTACAGGAAAGAGTTTAGGAAAGTCAGGAGTCAAAAGTCAGGAGTCTAAAATATAAGGAGGTGAATGGAATATGACCAAGCTACTACAAGAAAGAAAGTCCTCTATCAATCTTTTAACGATATTTACTATTTTTACTTTCAGTCTGCATTTTTTGGCAGTTATTTTCTTATTATTTGAAGGGTTACGTATCTATGATCTCATTCATAAAAAACCTCTCACATTTGTGCAGCTTGTTGATGGTAAAGCAGTCTCTCAAACCAACACTCTTGAACGAGAACCGGAAGTCATTCGCCAATTTGTTGCTAAAACAATGGCGGCTACGTTCAACTGGTCTGGAACACTCCCACCAGCAAGGGTTGAAGATGTAACTAATCCCAAACCTGATTCAGGGATACCCGTCAATACCTTACAAGGTTTCACGAAAAAAGTTTCTACCAGTAGTTGGGTAGCGAGTTTTGGACTTTCAGAAGATTTTCGCCAAGGTTTCTTGGCACTTATTGCGGATATGACGCCGCCAGATATTTTTTCTAAAAACAATAACCAAGGGTTAACAGCGCAGTTAGCTATCCAGAGAGTTTATCCTCCTGAAAAAATCGCTCCAGGTCGATGGAGAGTTGGTATGGTTGCTAATATTGTGCAGGTGAGACGTACTGACAATAAAAAACTATTAACTCCTTTTAATAAGGATTTTTTAGTACGAGCAGTAGATTCTTTTGAACATCCCTTATCAAACAGTCTGACTCCATTACAAAAAGCAGTATATAGTGTCCGCACCCAAAAGTTAGAAATTTATGAAGTGAGTGATTTATGTCTAACCGATGGCTATGATTCTTCGCCTAAAACTCAGTTAAAGCGCTGTGGAGATAGTAATTCTGGCAGCTTTACAAGATAGGTAAGTAGCTCAACCTAATTAAAGGTAAAATGTCCGCAGCGTTAGCCTAGTGTGCCCGGAGGGTATACGGAACCCAGTGAAAAGCACCTAACGTACCGCTATATAACATGGTGCGTTATAGCAAAGCCATAACACACCTACTTGTTTTTTGAATTTGGAATTTGGAATTTATTCTAATGCTATTAAATCAAAAAAATAAGAAAAATAATATTCTTCCTGTGTTCGTCGTAGCAACATTTGGGTTGCATGTATTGACCATATTATTGCTCATGTTTCATCAGTCTATGTTGAAAAGGCTGACTGGAAATTTACCACAAAGTTTAGTGCAACTTGTTAATGGTCGTGCCATAACCGTAGATTCCCAAGAAAATTTAGAACGCAACCCAGAAACAATTCGGCGTTTTGTTGGTGAAACAATGACCATGATGTTTACTTGGTCAGATAAACAACCACTGCAAGCTGTTTGGCAAGCGACTTCAGAACTTTTATCTAGTGATGTGAGGCGAAAATTTGAAATAGAAACCACTCAGGGAATTCCTCAAAATGTTTTAGCCAATGCGGGAGGAAAAGCAGAAAGTTTATTGTTAATCCGCAGAATTTCTCAACCAGAGAAAATCGCTGATGGTCAATGGCAATTAGAAATTGTTGCTAATCGGTTAATTTTTGCAGGTTATAATAGCAAGGCTGGGGAAGCAACTGCTTTTAATAAAAAAATAGTGATTAGAGCGTTAGATACACAAGCAATTTCTATTCCAAATGTACAAAACCCTTTACATTCTGCCATTTACCGCCTCAACGAAGCGAGGTTAGAAATTTCTAATATTTGCGATATTAAAGAGAAAAGTTGTTCCTAGCAAAATAATTCCTAGAAAAATGAAGGAAAGACACCCATGAACAACCTGCCAAAGTCTAATAATTTACCTAGTCATAATAAAAATTCCGAGCCTGAATCAAAAGTTCATAATTTACATGAATTACCGCCATTAGATTGGCATCAACGGATGGCAAATCTCGTTGGTTTAGAAGAAGAAAGTCCCCCATCCAATAAAGAAAATAATGGTTCAGAGACTGCTAGTAGTCGTCCTGACGAAACACCCGCACCACCTTCTCATCCTTCTTCACTGCGTACAAAACAGCCATTATCATCTAACCCTTTTGCCAAAGCTGGTGTGGTGGGTGCTGCTACCCTAGGTGTGGTTTTGGTAGCAGGTGCTTTTCTATCTCAACTGATGAGTGGAACAAATAAAACACCGCAAAAGAATTTTCCAGAGATAACTCGTAAGGATAATGAAGCGGACAAAATAGAGCAATTAAAACCAGAAGAAGAAATTGAGATACTCAAAACAAAACTCGCATTAGCTGAACAAGCAAAGGCTGTGAAAACAGCACAACTTCAGTTGAAAACCATAAAACCCCCAACTCAGGCGAAACCAACTCCAGCGCAACCAAAACCTAGACCACAAACTATCACGCGGGTGGTTGTCCAAAGAGTACCGACACCAGCACAGACTGTTTACGTACCTCGTGTTGTCGAACGAATTATCAGAGTTCCTCAACGTGTGGCGCAGGCGAAACCAACTGCTACTCAGCCTGTTGAGCGTACTCAGCCAACTGAGACTCCTCAACCAACGGCGACACCTTCAATATCTCCATCATTTGAGTTATCAACTCCAGAATTAACCCCACAAGATTTCGCACAAATTCCCTTCTCTTTATCAGTACCTACTCCGACTCCCACTCCAACACCAAACTTACCAAGAGTCGCAAGTTCCCCCCCAAATCCTAACTCTGAACCAATTTCCAGCGCCAAAGAGGGTGCAGAAATTCCACCTGTTCCAAATAGAACAAACACACCAAACATTCCAAATAGAACAAACCCAACAAGGGATACTCAGAGCACATCATCACTCATCAGCCGGATTACTCAGCATAATAGTAAATCAATTGCGGTGGGAACTAGCGCTAAAGCTGTGTTAGCAACGGCTGTATTTGCAGAAGCAAGTAAGACAGGAACTAATAATACTAATAGCAGCAATAATAACAAAAATGACAATACATTTGTGGTGCGTTTGAGGGAACCATTAAAGTCTATTGATGGGGCGATCGCCCTACCAGCAAATACAGAGTTATTAGCTCAAATTCAGCAACTTTCTGAAGGCGGAATGATACAGCTAAAAGTCGTTTCAGTGATTTCTCAAAATAAGGGCAAACTCACAGAAATTAGCCTACCCGAGAGTGCAATCAAAGTTCGCGCACCGAATGGAAGACCATTACTTGCCAAGAAATATCCTGACAAATCTGGAAAGATATCAGGTATGGATACATTCATATTTGCTTTGGGGGGTGCAGGGAAAATAGGAGAGGTACTTAACCGTCCTGAGACAAGACTTAGACCAGTGAATTGTACTTATACTAATGATAAGGGAGAACAGGTTTCGAGTTCTAGTGTCTGTAGCTATATTAGCGAAACCAAACAACAAAGAAACATCCCTGCTGGGCTTTTAGAAGGCGGTATGAGTGCTCTTGTACCCCAACTCAACCAACGAAACCAACAAGCCATCAACGAGATGATTCAAAAAAGTAACGTTTGGTATTTACCGGTGGGTACGGAGGTTGAAGTGGTTGCTAATCAAATCACGCGGTTTTAAGTTATTGCTCACTTCTTCATAAAAACCTATCAGAAAACTGTCATGCTGAATGGAGTGAAGCGGAGTGAAGCATCTGGTGATTATCGCCGTAGACAGAGATTCTATGTCCTTTGGACACGCTATGCCTACGGCACGGCTGCGCCTATCGCTAACCCTTTTGTTCCTTCGCTTTGCTTAGGACTACGCTGCCCTCCGGGCACGCTGCGCTAACAGAATGACAAACTAGGGGTTTTCGGATAGGTTCTAAGTACAGCATTTCATAAATTCGTATGGTAATGTCTCATGCTGAGCGAAACGGCAGTGTAGCAAAGCATCTGCCGAGATTCTTCGCTGCACTTCATTCCGCTCAGAATGACAATTCATACCTTGATTCAGCAACGCCACACCCTGCTATTATCTAGCTCTTTCCTGCTGCGACCAAATACGTGTTGGTAGCCCCCAAACGTAAATAAAACCTTCTGCTGCCTTATGATCAAATGTATCTTCAGCACCATAGGTAGCCAAATCAGGGGTGTAGAGGGAATTATCAGAACTACGCCCAACTATAGTAGCATTGCCTTTGAATAGTTTCACCCGCACAGTTCCAGAGACTCGCTCTTGTGTCTTTTGAATAAACGCATCCAATGCAGCTTTGAGGGGACTGTACCACAAACCGTTGTAAACTAATTGACTGTAAGTCTCCTCAATTCCACGTTTGTAGTGGGTAATATCTGCGGTTAAAGTCAGGCTTTCTAAATCTCGATGTGCCTGAATTAACACGAGTAAAGCGGGTGTCTCATAAATTTCCCGCGATTTGATACCCACCAAGCGGTTTTCTAGCATGTCGATGCGTCCAACACCATGATTTCCAACGACTTGGTTCAGTTGTTGAATCAGATCAACTGGGTTGATGAATTCACCATTGAGAGTCGTTGGAATTCCTCTTGAAAATCCAATTTCAACATATTCTGGTTTGTCGGGAGTGTCGGCGATCGCCTTCGTCATCAAATAAATTTCTTCTGGTGGTTCCACATTCGGATCTTCCAGAACACCTGCTTCAATACTCCGCCCCAGCAAGTTACGATCAATACTGTAGGGAGACTTTTTCTTCACTGGCGAGGGAATACCATATCGTTCACCGTAAGCGATAGTTTCCTCACGACTCATTCCCCATTCCCGCGCTGGGGCAAGTATCTTAAGATTAGGGTTAAGCGCAGCAACGGAAACATCAAAACGTACTTGGTCATTTCCCTTACCAGTGCATCCGTGAGCGATCGCATCAGCACCGTACTTATCAGCCGCTTCTACCAAAGCTTTAGCAATCAACGGACGAGCAAGAGCAGTACTCAAAGGGTAGCGATTTTCATAAAGAGCGTTTGCTTGAATTGAGGGAAAGCCGTAATCTTTCACAAAGTCTTCTTTAACATCCACCACCAGCGATTCACTTGCACCGGATTTCAGTGCTTTTTCTCTGACAGGTTCTAATTCATCTCCTTGTCCTAAATCTGCTGCTAGGGTGATAACTTCTTCCACACCCCACTCATGCTTAAGGTAAGGAATGCACACCGAGGTATCTACACCACCAGAATAAGCCAAAACAACTTTTTTTGCGCGACCCATTTCTTTCTCCAGTTGACAAAACTCAACAATGAGTCACTATTATCTAACCTATTTACGTTTATTTTTCAACTCAACGAGAGCATCATGAGATGTTGATATTCTTAGGATTGTTGATAACATTACGAATTTATCGAAATTTTTTCTGATTATTATTTATTCTCTACAGAAAGCATTGAAACTAAATTTTGCTGAAACAAAGGATGAATTGGCATTGCTGAGCGAGACTTGGGGTGAGTGAGTTGTAATGTTATCTGATTGATGCCAAAAGTTTGCTTGAGATGAGTTTGTAATTGCTCAAGTAGGCGATCGCGTTCTTCAACAGTCGCACAATCCACAATGAGATGCGTGCAAAGCATCACCTGTTCTCTGCTAATTCTCCAAATGTAGAGTTTTTCCACCTGCAAAACCTTAGGAAAAGATTTCAGAAAAACTTCTACCTCAGCAGGGTTAATTGATTTTGGTGCATATTCCAAAAGAATAGAGAGACTTTCTCGCACAAGCGGTAAAGCACTCAAACCTATAAAGCCAGCAACGACTAGGCTAACAGCAGCATCAGCCCATAACCAATCCCAAAGGTGAATCGCTATAGCAGCAACAATCACACCCAGAGAACTAGCAGTATCAGCGATGATATGAAGCCAAGCACCGTGTAGATTTAAGTCGTCGTGAGAGTGGGGATGCAGCAAAGTCATGTTGAGCAAATTGACGATTAAACCTAATACCGCCACTGCTAACATAGACAAGCCTGAAATTTCTTGTGGACTTTGAAAGCGGTGAATTGCCTCCCAACAAATGAAAATAGCAATCACAAGCAAGCTTAACCCATTTACCAAAGCCGCCATAATTTCAATACGGCGATGTCCAAATGTTGCTCTACCAGCAGCAGGTTGCTGTGCTAACCAACTGGCAAACAGCGATATTCCCAAAGCAGCAATATCAGAAAGAATGTGTTCTGCATCTGCCTGTAGAGATAAACTTCCACTCCACAAACCAACACTCCACTCAGCAACAAAAAAACTGGCTAGTAAACAGACAGTTATTGATAAAAGTTGAGTTTTTTGCCTGTTTTGATTTCCATTAACAAAGCTATCTGAACAAACACAGTTGTAATGTTGCTCTACAAACATGACCTAAATAACCCTATGTCAATTACATTTTTAACATGAACGATGCCTACCATAGGTTAATTTATGGGCATGACCACACAATTGACGCTTTAGGGCGCAGCAGAAGTTCCATTGTGTATTCATTAGCACATATGAACTCTTAACGTCAATCCCTTTAGCATGGCATTTTTGACTTTAAGAGACTCCTCTTAGGAACAGTGTTGTAGCCACTGCTGTCCTATCCTGAAGATAGACTAGCACGCTCGTTTTCTTATTTTGTAAGCGCAAAGTGCCCTCGTAGGGCATACTTTGTAACCCCTTCGGGGACGCTACGCGTAAGCGCAGAGCGCACGCCAAGGGCGAACGCGAAGCGTGCCCGCAGGGCATATTTTGAATTATTTTTTGAATTGTTTACTGTTGTGGGTGAGACTGTGTTTTTTAGCGTTGTTATTCCAACTTATAATCGCAAACCAATTTTGGAAAAGTGTCTCAAAGCTTTGGAGGCGCAGCAACTGAGTGCGTCAAGTTCAGTGACTGGTTACGAGATTATCTTGGTAGATGACGGCTCTGGTGATGGCACGTTAGAGTGGTTGGAAGCGCATAAAGACGAGTTTCCCCATGTGAGAACGTTTCATCAAAACCACCAAGGACCAGCAGCAGCGCGAAATCTGGGAGTAGAACAGGCATTAGGCGACACTATTATTTTTATTGATAGTGATTTAGTTGTTACGGAGAATTTCCTGCAAGCTCATGCTTATGCACTAGTACAAGGAAAGGAAAAATTGGCAGGCGATCGCTTCTTTACCTACGGTGCAGTGATTAATACTTGTAATTTTGACAACCCAACATCTGAACCCTATAAAATAACAGATTTTTCTGCAGCTTTTTTTGCCACAGGAAATGTAGCCATTCCCAAGCATTGGCTAGAGAAAGCTGGACTTTTTGACACTCGTTTTCAACTCTATGGCTGGGAAGATTTAGAACTAGGAGTCAGACTCAAAAATCTTGGCTTACAACTCATCAAATGTCCAGATGCTGTCGGATATCACTGGCATCCACCCTTTAACTTAGAACAAGTGCCAAGCTTGATTGATAAAGAAATTCAGCGCGGACGCATGGGGGTTTTGTTTTATCAAAAGCATCCCACTTGGGAAGTGCGAATGATGATTCAAATGACTTGGTTGCATCGCTTGCTTTGGGGCTTTTTATCACTGAATGGCATCCTGAATGAACGTACAATGGCTCCATTTTTGCAATGGCTAATTAATTTAGGAAAACCCCAGTTAGCATTAGAAATTGCCCGAATTTTCCTGAACTGGTACAACGTCAAGGGTGTCTATCAAGCGTATACCCAAATGCAAAAAATAACCTGAAAACAAACTATAGACGCGGTGGTCTTGGGCTCGTATAGGTGTAGTGATTTCCTGTTTAAAATGTCGTATTTTCTCAACATTTCTAACTTCCCAATCGCGACTGTAGGTATGCTACTCTAGTATGGTTAATTAATCTCGCACATTCAGGAGTTCGGGTGTTTCCTGATGAATGGAAATACGCCTGGATGGAGGTTTAACCCGAATAGGAGTAAAAAATATGGCTGTTGTTTCATTGGCTCAAATGATGGAGTCTGGAGTTCACTTTGGGCATCAGACCCGTAGGTGGAACCCAAAAATGTCTCCATACATTTACACAGCTCGCAACGGAGTACACATCATCGACTTGGTGCAAACTGCCCAGTTGATGGAAGAAGCTTATACCTACATGAGGTCACAAGCTGAGGCGGGCAAAAAATTCTTGTTCGTTGGTACCAAGCGACAAGCAGCAGGAATCATTGCCCAAGAAGCTGCCCGTTGTGGTTCTCACTACATTAACCAGCGTTGGTTAGGTGGAATGCTCACTAACTGGGCGACAATCAAAACCCGAGTAGACCGCCTAAAAGATTTAGAACGTCGAGAAGAAAATGGCGCTCTTGATTTGCTGCCAAAAAAAGAAGCCTCAATGCTGCGTCGGGAAATGGCAAAGCTTCAGAAATACCTGGGTGGTATTAAAACTATGCGGAAAGTTCCCGATGTGGTCGTGATTGTAGACCAACGGCGAGAGTATAACGCAGTGCAAGAGTGCCAAAAGTTGTCAATTCCCATCGTGTCCATGCTGGATACGAACTGTGATCCAGATGTCGTAGATATTCCCATTCCAGCAAATGATGACGCCATCCGGTCAATTAAATTGATAGTAGGCAAATTGGCAGACGCCATTTATGAGGGTCGTCACGGTCAATTGGATGCAGAAGAGTACGAAGATTACGAAGGTACAGAGGAAGACTTCGACTACGAAGAAAGCGAAACCGATTACTCTGACTTGGGAATTCCCAACGACGAAGAAGAATAATAATTCAGTGGTGAGTGCTGAGTGATGAGTGCTAAGTGCTAAGTAAGATAGTAGTACTCGGTACTTAGTGAGTGGTACTTCCTATTTATGAGTCTCTAGCCGCAGGTAAAATCCTAAGTTAGTGCTAAGTGTTGAGTTCTTTTCACTCAGCACTCATGACTCATTGCTCAGGACTTTCTGAATTTGAGAGCGATTAAAACTGTCAGTCAAGTAGGAATTGAGGCAACATGGCGGAAATATCTGCAAAAATCGTCCAAGAGCTACGCCAGAAAACTGGTGCTGGCATGATGGACTGCAAAAAAGCACTAAAAGAAAATGATGGTGATATGGAAAAAGCCATCGAGTGGCTGCGACAAAAGGGCATTGCCAAAGCCGATAAGGCAGCAGGACGTATTGCAGCAGAGGGTCTAGTAGACACATATATTCAACCAGAAGGTCGGGTTGGTGTGCTAATAGAAGTCAACTGTCAAACTGATTTTGTTGCTCGTAACGAGGCTTTCAAAGCTCTCGTTCAAAATCTGGCGAAGCAAGCAACGACTGCTGAGAGTGTTGAGTCTTTGATGGCTCAACCTTACATTGAAGATGAAAGTATTAAGGTCGAAGATTTCATCAAACAAACTGTTGCCCAACTGGGTGAAAACATTCAAGTCCGTCGCTTCACCAAATTTACACTGGCAGAAGGTACAAAAGGGGTAATAGACAGTTACATCCACACTGGCGGTCGAATTGGTGTGTTAGTCGAACTGAACACTCAAGATGATTCAGTGGCTGGTCGTGGAGAGTTTCAAACTCTGGCACGGAATGCAGCCATGCAAGTTGCGGCTTGCCCAAACGTTGAATACGTGAAGGTAGAGGAAATTCCCGCACAAGTCGCTCAAAAGGAAACGGAGATCGAAATGGGGCGGGATGACTTGGCAAACAAGCCACAGAACATTAAAGAAAAGATTGTTCAAGGACGGATTGAAAAACGTCTCAAAGAAATGACTTTGCTGGATCAGCCTTATATTCGCGATCAGAGTATCACAGTAGAAGAATTGATTAAGCAGAGTGCATCACAACTGGGCGGTAGTATCCAAATTCATCGCTTCGTTCGCTATATCCTGGGCGAGGGTATAGAGAAGCAAGAAAGCAACTTTGCGGAAGAAGTCGCTGCACAAGTAGGCAACAAATAATTGAGTCATTTGTCATTAGTTCTAGTTCTGGGTAAAAGACAAGGGACACAGCAAGACTATTTCCAAAACAGGTCAAGCAAGCCCAGCTGACCTGTTTTTCATTCAAACTCAGCTCAATTTCAGATTTTCAACAGATTTTGGTCATAAAAATTACCACTCTTGACTGAACGTTACTATAGATTAAAGTCTCTATCTTTGTGTGAATCCAAAATTCAACATTCAAAAACCCAAAGTCCCAAAATCCTTTGGGTGGTTATTTGAGAAGAAATACATTTGTATCAAAATAAGGCTCAGATGGATAATAGCAAAGAGATATGGCGAAAGCAATCGAGCGAATTGAACGGGATATTTTAGCACTAGAGGAAGCGATACGGGCGATCGCCAAAGAACTTCAAAACGCCTACATCAATTATCTAACTGCCTTGGGGCAAACCGTACAGAGGCAGCTGATTCTAGCGACTTATCACCTGTGTACCCAAGGGTATCCTGAAAACTTTTTGAGTTTGTCATTGAATCAGCGGCAACAATTGCAACAAGCCATACGTAAGTTGGGTCAACAGACAGCCCAACAGTTGCAAACTCTTGTTAAGAATGAGCAAGAGCAGCAAGAGGAAGATGTTAGCGAAGCGAGCCGTAGGCTGGAAGATGAGGAAGATGTTAGCGAAGCGAGCCGTAGGCTGGAAGATGAGGAAGATGAGGAAACAGATGAACTCTCTTCCCCTACTCCCGTAACTCTCCCAACTTCCCCCACTTCTTTAACTCCCCTTACCACTTCCCCAACTCCCCTTGCTCCCTCAACTCCCCTTACTCCCTCAACTCCCCCTGCTCCCTCAACTCCCCCAATTTTCTTCTCTGTATCCTCCTTTCCAAACGTTTCCTCTTTTCCAAACACCTCTAACCCTGTAGAACTAGCAAAATGGCAACACAATATAGAGAGATTGACACAAGAGAAGCTCAAAAGAGTTTCTCGTGAAGCTAATCTTCGCTTACAAAAAGTAGGGATGTTACCCAAAAAATTACCAGAACCGATTTTAGAAGCAGCAGCTGCTGCTTCAGAAGCATCTGCTGAAATGATGCCAGGACCCCCCAACCTACTAAACTTAGTTATTGAAGTTGACAATGAGCAGCAGTCAGAAGACTCTCATTTGACACAAATTATGGCTATTAATCTGCGGCTTGGGGAAATTGAATTTGCTGACGCAACACTCTCGTCTTATCGCAAGCAGATTCGCAGTGTCTTAGTTCAGCTTAGTAGGTTAGGGCAAGAGTATCAAAAAAAACAGCGGGAACGTTCAATTGCTCAAGCTGAAGCAGCATGGCGTGCTATTTGGTCTGAGGATTAGTCATTTGTTCTTTGTGTCCGAAGTCAAATGACTAATAATTATTGACTAATGACTAGTGACGAAGACTAATGACGAATGACAAACCAGATTGGATACGATTACACAAAGCCTTGGCAATAGAAGCAGAAAAAGGCTTTACTGATTTACTAGGCAAACAATACCGCTTTAGTGAGTTTCTTACCCTAACTTTTGGCAAATTCCCCATAGGCGTGCCTAGCATTGAACGTCGTCGCTGGCAAGAACTAGCAGTGGAATTTGCTAACTATCCCAATCTGGAACTGGAAGATAGGCAACACTTAGTCGCTGAGACTCGTAGATATTTGTATCAAGTTCAGCAAGCGGTTGAAGGAGAAGTAGGGGGAAATGAAGGAAATGAGGGAGATGGAGGAGTAATATCTTCCTCATCCTACCCATCCCCACTTTCAAAATCTCAAATTGTTGCTGAGGTTAGTCGCAGACTTGCTCCTAACCTAGACCAAAAGCTAAGTGATTTACCGGAAATAGGCGTTAGAAAAGCTCTCACTTTAGCACGTCTTGATTTATACACTGTGCGCGACTTGCTTTTCTACTATCCCCGCGACCATATTGACTATGCTCGTCAGGTGAATATTCAGGAGTTGACGGCGGGAGAGACGGTGACAATAGTAGCAACGGTGAAGCGCTGTAACTGCTTTACAAGTCCCAAAAACAAGAAATTAACGATTTTAGAAGTGCTGCTACGTGATCAGACGGGTCAAATCAAAATCAGCCGATTTTTTGCTGGTACACGCTATAGCAGTCGTGCTTGGCAGGAAAGTTTTAAGCGTCGCTACCCAGAAGGTAGTATTGTGGCGGCATGCGGGTTGGTGAAAGAAAGTAAATACGGTCTAACGTTGGAAGACCCAGAACTGGAGATTTTAGCACATCCAGGGGATACAATTGAGTCTTTAATGATCGGTAGGATAGTGCCTGTTTATGCGCTGACAGAGGGAGTGGGAGCGGATTTGGTGCGACAGGCAGTTATTACCGCTTTGCCTGCTACTATCCATCTCAAAGACTCACTACCCAGTGGTCTGCGGTCTAAGTATAATTTGATGGAATTGAAGGAAGCAATTCATAATATCCACTTCCCTCCGGATAGCGCGAGCCTCAAAGCTGCCCGTCGCCGCCTCGTCTTCGATGAATTTTTCTACTTGCAACTTGGGTTACTTCAACGTCAGCAGAAAGCAAAGCAAACTCAAACCAGTGCCATTCTCGTCCCAAAAGGTCAATTACTGGAAAAATTCTCTGAAATACTGCCGTTTAAACTCACTAACGCGCAGCAACGAGTTATTAACGAAATTCTCAACGACTTGCAAAAACCCGCACCGATGAATCGTCTGGTGCAAGGGGATGTCGGTTCTGGTAAAACTGTTGTTGCCGTAGTTGCTATCCTTGCGGCTCTTCAGTCTGGGTATCAAGCAGCACTGATGGCTCCGACAGAGGTTTTGGCAGAACAGCATTATCGCAAGTTAGTGAGTTGGTTTAACCTCATGCATTTACCAGTGGAATTACTGACTGGTTCCACTAAAACTGCAAAAAGGCGACAAATTCATGCTCAGTTAGAAACGGGTGAATTGCCGCTTTTGGTGGGAACTCATGCCTTAATTCAAGACCCTGTAAACTTTTTGCGATTGGGTTTAGTTGTGATTGATGAGCAACACCGTTTTGGGGTAGAACAACGAGCACGTTTGCAGCAAAAAGGTGAACAACCTCATGTATTAACTATGACAGCAACTCCCATCCCCCGAACTTTGGCGCTAACAATACACGGGGATTTGGATGTCAGCCAAATAGATGAGTTACCACCAGGACGGCAAAAGATTCAGACAACGGCGCTCACGAGTCAGCAACGTACCCATGCTTATGACCTCATCCGCCGGGAAATTGCTCAAGGACGACAAGCTTATGTGGTTTTGCCATTGGTGGAAGAATCAGAAAAGTTGGATTTGCGATCAGCAGTGGAAGAGCATCAAAAGTTACAGGAAAGCATCTTTCCAGAATTTCAGGTGGGACTGCTTCATGGTCGCATGAGTTCAGCCGAAAAGGACGAAGCTATTAGCAAATTCCGCGATAATGAAACTCAAATTTTGGTTTCTACGACTGTTGTAGAGGTAGGCGTAGACGTGCCTAATGCAACAGTGATGCTCATTGAAAATGCAGAGCGGTTTGGCTTATCTCAGTTGCACCAACTTCGGGGACGTGTCGGTCGAGGTGCGGCTAAGTCATATTGTCTTTTATTGAGTAGTTCCAAAAGTCCAGATGCACAGCAACGGCTAAGGGTTTTGGAACAGTCTCAGGATGGCTTTTTCATTTCTGAAATGGATATGCGCTTTCGAGGTCCTGGGCAAGTCTTGGGGACTCGTCAATCAGGAGTGCCAGATTTTACTTTAGCAAGTTTAGTGGAAGATGAGGAAGTATTAATTTTGGCACGACAAGCAGCCCAGAAGGTGATAGAGATAGATGTGACTTTAGAGCGTTGGTATTTGATGAAGGAAGAGTTGAAGTATCGATATGAGCGGTTAATGGGTGGAGCAATTCTAACATGATTGATCATGACCCAATCAGTGAAAAGTAAACAGTTACAAGCCGTGGAAAAACCTGTACCCCTAACTTTAGTTATGGGGATTAACTGATAACTGATAACTGATAACTGACCTTAGTAGGATGCAGTCTGTAGTGGTGGTGATGTGATACTCTAAAATGTAGAAGAGAAAACAACATCATAATTTTCAAAGTTCACAGAGCGTAAACTATCATAGTTTTAAGCTAGAGGTGCAAAAATACTCTGGTTTCTCCGTAAACGATAATAAACATAGTTGGTAGTATCTCAGGAGCGGTCAGTTCAATGGACTATATAGAAAACGTGCTAGAAAAGCTTAAGGAATTTGCACGCAAGCTGATAGAGGCCCTTTTGGGTCCAGAGGCTGAACAGGAACCAGAGCTTATTCCGATTCCAGTAGAAGATCGTTCACGCCGTCGTTAAGCAGCAAAACCCGTGCTAGACTCGATTGTTAAACCCATAAGCGTTCTGGTGCTGCATGGACCAAACCTGAATTTGCTGGGACAGCGAGAACCAGGAATATACGGTTCGTTGACGTTAACTGAGATTAATCGCTTGTTAGAAGAAGAAGGAAAAAAGTTACAGGCGAATGTGTTTCACTTACAGTCAAATCACGAGGGCGCTTTGGTAGATGCTATTCATGAAGCACTCGGACAGCATCAGGGAATTTTAATCAACGCAGGGGCATACACTCACACGAGTGTGGCTTTGCGGGATGCGCTGGCTGCGGTTAACTTACCTACAGTCGAGGTGCATCTGAGTAATATCTACCGCCGGGAAGACTTTCGCCATCATTCGTACATAGCTCCAGTCGCAATCGGGCAGATTAGTGGTTTTGGGGCACAAAGTTATTTACTAGGCTTGCAGGCATTGATGCATCATATAAGAAAGTGAAGTACTTACACTTCCCTTTGGGTAAGTGTAAGCTTCTCGTATCATCTGCCGTTGCCTCCTTAAACCCGTGTTTAATTTGGTCTGACACAGCATCTGGAACTGGTTTCCCAGTTTGATCTCCTCAAGGAAGAACCCGGGCAGACCCCAGCCTTCCGCAGGGGTTTAAAATTCTTTTCCGTACATTCCTGTGTGGCTTATCTTTTACCGCCTATGAGCGAACCTGTGACCGGAATCTTTCCCCCTTTCTCACGCTAGTTACCTTCGCAAGCGTCGAACCGCTACTTCGTTTTGTTGTCAGCCGTGTGGGTGGGTCGCAACCATTTATATACTATTGGCACTCTGGTTATTGGTAAGAATGATGGCTGGAAACAAGAGGTAAATATGGGCAAACGGAATAATCAGAAGTTTGTCAATATTCCTCACGCCAAGCTAATTGACCAGATAACTTACAAGTGCGAACTGGCTGGCATTAAGGTAGTCATCCAAGAGGAAAGTTATACCTCAAAAACATCAGCCCTAGACCTAGAATCTCCTTGCAAGCAATCAGCATATGCTGGGAAGCGCGTTAAAAGAGGTTTGTTTAAGTCTAGAAATGGGTACGTAATTAATGCGGACATCAATGGAAGTATCCAAATTATCCGCAAGTATCTCCCAGAGGCATTCACTGTCGAGGGAGTAGTGAGCTGTGCCGTGCAGCCAATACTGGTTAACCCAGTATGAAAAACTAAAGTCACCGATTTCTATAACTTTAGTTTACACGGTAAAAAGAAAATCCTTTTTCTTTTAACTTTTGACTTTTCACTTAATGAATGACATGCGCTATTCTGTAGTCAGTCGGTTTAAAGGCACTTTACTCGGGGCAATTATTGGGGAAAAGATAGCTTATAGTCATAGAAAGCAGTTACAGGGTGCAGGGACGTTGAAAATACCATCTTTGCACTGGAGTGACATGGCGATTTTATGTGCTGAAAGTTTGATTTCTTTAGGTAGATTTGACGCTGAACATTGGCGTCAACGTCAACAACAAGAATTTACGAACTTAGAAAATAGTTATTGGGCTATTCTTGCCACATTGCCAGTGGCGCTATTTTTTCATGAAAACACGACGAAACTACGACATAACTTACTGCTAGCGACGGAAATTTGGCAAAATGATCCTCTCGTACGGGATGGAACACTAGCAGTGGGCTATGCGATCGCTCAATCTCTCACGGAAAAACTCTCTCCAATAGACCTCATTTCTCAGACTATTTCCTTTCTTGGGGAAACACAGACAAATTTACCACAAAAATTATTAGAAGTTCATCATTTGTTAGAACACGGTGCAGGGTTAGAAAGGGTACAAGCCGAATTTGGTAAGGAAGAAAAGTTAAGTAACATCATTGCTATGGCTTTTTACTGCTTTCTTAGTACCATAGAAGACTTTCGCCTTGGCGTTTTGCGAGCCATTCAAGATAGTTATCGTTCTCCAGCAATAGGTGCGATAACTGGTGCTTTATCAGGAGCATACAATAGCGCAGTCGGTATTCCTGTCACTTGGCAGGTCATGCTTATGCAACAAAGGTCGGCAAAAGACTCGAAACAACTGGCTAACGCTTCTAAGATGGTAGAATTATCTGATGCAATTATAGCCGTATGGTCAGGAGTGTATAACATTGCTCCGCACCTAGATGAAGTTATAGAGGAAAGCAGTGTGATGAAACCCCGTCTTATGTCTTTACAAGCAACAGCAGCTCCTCGCGTCATTCGGTCACGCTAACATTTTTTTCATCAGTCAACGTGACTAGGTGCCAAATACTAAACACTACAAAGTGATTAAAATTTCATTTATAAAAGTAAATTTTAATACTAGCATAAGAAAGGAAACTCCAAATCAAAGTCTGTAGGTAGCTATAGTGGCAAATCAGCTTCAAGTGTGTTCCCGTTCCAGATCGTCTTGTTTTAAGCTATCAAAGTAAATTACTGCGGTCATAGGTAATGAAAACGCAGCAATTTTTTCAATCCTTGACCCAGAAATTGACTTTCTGGCGGCGACAGTACAAAGTGCTACACTGTCATATTGCATTCTCAAAAACAAATGGCAAAGACGGATACCTAACAGCAAGAGCGTCAAGCTCAATGACACAATTGGTCAAAGATAAAAATGGTATTGACGCAGTAGGTTCGCGCTGGGTGAAAACAAAACGTTCCTCAGTTGTTTTCGTGATCACAGTTGTCTCTCTCACAGGAGTTATGGGGCAAAAGTTATACAACCAACCCCAGTTACAGGAGGGGACTGTTGCACCACAGACAATGAGAGCACCAGACACAGCGAGAATCGAAAATAAGAAAAAAACAGAGGAAAAGCGCAAAGCAGCAACGAAAAGTTCCTTACCAGTACTTATGGTTGATGCACGCATCAATGCAGAAATCGAGCAAAATTTACAACAGATTCTGGAAGAGGGAAACGAAATTCGAGCTTCCGTGGGGTCTTTTCCTTTTTTTGACACGTTCATCTTATCTTTCTCTACTCAGCGTTACTTGCGTTCTTGTTCTCATTGGGAATGGGAAGCACTGCTGTTAGCTGTAGAAAGTACTAACAAGAAAAAATCGAGAGTGTTGCTTCAAAAACAGAGGAGTCAAACAGAACACAAGAATGTGGGAAAAGTTTCTGCTTTGGTATCACAGTATGAGATTGTTTCCACCGCAAAAGAAGCGTCTGCTCCCAATGCGGTTGTCTTATCAGAAACATCACAACACCTTGTCTGGGATGCTTACGCACTTAACACTGAAGACTCAAAATCAAATGATTTGTTCAAAAATGTAGACTTTGCACAAGCGGTAGCGGAATTAGATGCTTATCGCCTTGCTGCTTCCAAGCAACACTTGTCTTCACTGATGACTCAAATTGCAAAAATACGGCAGGGATACGCTCAAGCAAAGACTAAACTGGCAGATCTAGTAAGCGCTAAACCAGATACAGTGTACGATGAAGCTTCTCTGCTGAACTTGTCAGATGAAGATTGGGCGAAAACAAAAATGGGAATCGAGCAAAGTTTAGAGCGGATTCTCACCCAAGGCATTTCACCCGGACTACCACAAAACATCATACAAAATACAGTCCGCATGCAAGTGCAGACGTTGGTACCAAAAGATGCTGAACCTTTGGCTAATAAACTTTTGTTAGCCGTACTGAAACCAAATCTGAAGAAAGATGAATTACGAACGCAGCTTATGGGTGCGAAGCTGGCTGCTGAGGTAGAACCTGTCATCGTTACCGTGCATAAGGGCGAGGTGATTGTCCGTCAGGGACAGAAGCTCAGTGCATGGAACTTTGATGTACTAGAGCATTACCACTTGATTGAGCGCAAGATTCATTGGCTGGGATTGATACAATTAGGGAGCGTTGTCACTGCATCTGTCGGTATTTTTGCAATCGTAGAGCGGCGGATCAAGCACCGATTCCGACAAAGCGATCGCCTGTTAGTATCACTGCTGACCCTAAGTGTACCACTGGTACTCATGATGGGTACACCTTATACGACCTGGAGTGCTGTTGGGTTATTGTTGGGTAGCTTCTATGGACCGGCTTTGGGCGTAACTGTTATAGGGCTACTGTCACTGGTGTTACCCATGAGTCTAGAAATGAGTAAAATTGCTCTTTTCGCGGGTTTATCAGGAGGAGTTTTGGGTAGTTGCGTTGCACAACGGTTGCGATCGCGTGAGGAACTCGCACTTTTAAGTGTGGCGATCGCCTTAACAGAGGGCGGTGTTTACCTGATCATCAAGCTCCTGCTGAGTGCTGCATTAGGAGTTCCTTCGTACTACATAGTACTGCAAGAAACTGCATTATTTGCTTTATCTGGCTTAGTGTGGAGTATCGTGGGGATGGGGTTGAGTCCTTATCTAGAAAAACTCTTTGACCTAGTGACCCCTATCCGTTTGGCAGAACTGGCGAACCCAAACCGCCCCTTATTAAAAAGACTTGCTACTGAAACTCCTGGGACTTTTCAGCATACCTTGCTTGTGGCGACTCTTGCCGAAGCAGCTGCCAAACAGTTAAGATGCAATGTCGAACTTGTCAGGGCGGGGACATTATACCACGATATCGGTAAAATGCACGACCCAATGTCATTTATTGAAAATCAAATGGGGGGACCGAATAAACATGACACAGAAATAAAAGACCCTTGGATGAGTGCGGACATTATCAAAAAGCACGTGAGTGAAGGGTTGGTGATGGCGCGGAAGCACAGTTTACCTTCCTCAATTCAAGCTTTTATTCCAGAGCATCAGGGAAGCATGCAAATTGCTTATTTCTATCACCAAGCACAGCAAATGGCGCTCCTAGATCCAAGTTTAAAAGTCATGGAGGCAGATTTTCGCTACGATGGTCCAATTCCCCAGTCACGGGAAACAGGAATCGTCATGTTGGCAGATTCCTGCGAAGCGGCGTTGCGATCGCTCAGAGACGCCACGCCAGAACAAGCCTTAACAATGCTAAATAACATCCTTCGTGCGAGATGGCAAGACAATCAACTGGTCGATTCAGGGTTAACACGAGAGGAAATGATCCAAATTGCCGAAATTTTCGTGCAAGTTTGGCAGCAATTCCATCACAAGCGCATTGCTTACCCGAAGTTAAAAGTCGTAAAAGAAGAAACAGGGGACAGAGAACAAGAGACAGTGAGGGAATAGAGTATAGGTAACACATCAGCATCAAATAATTTTTGATTTTGTATGTTATTTTTCAATTTAGCGGCTTATGCTTGTTTTTGTCATACCCCTCAAAAGTCCGCAAGCCTCCAAATCTTGGGAGCTTGTAACGAAGTTATTTGAAAGATGCATTCAATCAATTTGCCATCAAACTTCCTCAAACTATCGGGTCATTGTTGTTTGTCATGAGCAACCACGACTTGAATTTCATCATCCCTACGTTACATATATCGAAGTTGATTTTCCACCAGCGAACGAACCAGATTCCTTATCTAGAGGACATACTGACAAAGGACGAAAAATTTTGAAGGGATTAATCCATGCTCAAGAATTTTCTCCATCTTATACTATGGCGGTGGATGCTGACGATTGTGTCAGCAAGTATTTAGCAGAATTTGTTCATCAAAATTATCAGAGTCATGGTTGGTTTATAGATAAAGGTTACAAGTATCAAAATGGCAGTGATTATATATATATCAAAAGAAGAAATTTTTATCGAATGTGTGGAACGTGTAATATTTTAAGAAATGACTTAAATAATCTACCTAAAAATCCAGAATATAATCGTGGTTATGGTTACTATAAATTTTACATAGACCATGAAAAAGTCAGAGAAACTTTAGCGAAAGATGGGAATCATCTCAAGCCATTACCATTTCCAGGTGCCATTTATATTGTTGACACGGGAGAAAACTTTTATTATGGAACATCAAAGTTAACATTTAGTATTTTTAACCGTAAAACCTTAAACAAATCAATTCGCGAAGAATTTCATTTGTATCCATTGAGGCAAAAATTAGCGACAACATAAGGACTATAGCGGTTATCAGTTGGGTGCAATACATCAAAGAATTAAGGAACCGCACCCTCGACGCAGATAAATCTGTAGTTGATTCAAACGAGAAGTGCTATATATTCAAGATAATCTGTAAAAAACATCCACAACTGATAAGTTTATGGTCATATCTACAGCAATGCCATGCTGACAGGAAAATTAAAATCGAACAAATACAAAAAAGCCAAAAAACAGAAGAGTCAGGAGAGTCAGGAAACTCCAACCCTTAGTTTCAAAGAACGCTTCGCCCAAAAGCGTAAAGCTGCACAAGCGCGCAAAGAATTCACCAATTTTTTCATTGCTGCTGCTTTTTGCGGTCTCTTCTTTGGCATTCTCATCGCTTTTGTCGGAGGAATTAAGACAGCAGTTCCAGGTTTCTTGGGAATCATCACGATCACTTTGTCCTACAAATATCCCCGCCAAGCCTTTTTTGCCTTTCTTATTTACGTGCCGTTTGCGGGTACTATTACTTACTACATTGGCAATAGTCCTATACTCCAATTAGCAAAAGACTCCTTCTACATTCCAGCGCTGATTGGACTTTGGCAGATGTGTCGTAAGCAGCGGTTACCACTCATAATTCCTCAAGCTATTAAAACTCCACTGTTTATTTTGTTGGGTATATGCCTACTAACGCTAGTGTTCGTTAATGGAGCGCAGCAGCTAAACCCACCCTCCGCTGAACTCTTCAATTCAACTAGAGAAATACCAATAGGCATGGGAATACTCGGTCTAAAAGTTTTTTTGGGCTATGTACCTCTGATTGGTTGCGCTTACTATCTCATCCGCAACAAGCGGGATTTTCTATTTTTATCGCGTCTGCAAATTGTCCTTATATTAGTGTGCTGTGCGCTGGGATTTATTCAATACTTATTACTAGCAAAAGGGATATGTCAAGGGACTAGATATTTAGAAGGAGCACTCCAATTTAAAGCATCAATTGAAGCTCGATGTTACTTTGGTGGTTCTCTCATTTATAGTCCTGAGCAAGGGGTGATTCGTCTACCAGGAACCTTTGTCGCCCCTTGGCAATGGGGATGGTTTTTGATTTCCAGTATCTTTTTTGGCTTTGCTTCCGGCTTTAGTGATCCTTCTAGGACTTGGCGAGTTCTCAGTTTAGGTTCTATGGCAGCAGTTATGATCAATGCAGTTGTCTCCGGACAGAGAATAGCCCTAGCATTGGTACCTGTGTGCTTCGTAGTTTTGCTATTACTGACTGGTCAAATTCGCAACTTTAAACGGTTTATCCCTATAGGAGTGGGACTCAGCATTATTTTGGGAATTGCAATGGTAAAGAATTCCGCCATTGTGCAACAGAGGACAACAAGTCTCAACGAACGTTGGGAGGCGTCGCCGCCCCATGAATTTATCATGCAGCAATTTGCAGACGTTTGGAGAAATTTAGAACCGCTAGGAAATGGGTTAGGTCGCGCCACAAACTCTGCCCGTTCGCTGGGTGCAACCAAACTGGTGGAGACGTACTATCCTAAAATACTTTATGAAGTTGGACCATTAGGGCTGCTGGGATTTTTAGCTTTAGTCACAACCTTAACAATCGTTTGCTTCAAGACTTATCGTTCAATAAAAAATCGTGATTTTCGCAGTTATGCAGCTGCTTTGTGGGTGTTTATATTGTTTATTAGTTACAACACCTACTACTATCCTCTTGATGTTGACCCAGTAGCTGTTTATTACTGGTTTTTTGCTGGAGTTCTGTTGAAATTGCCAGAAATAGACAAGCAAGAAAGACTCCAAAAAGCACAAGCAAAAGGACTACAAGGGAAGATGAGAGAGATGAGGGAGATGTTAGCAAAGCGTTAACGAAGTGGACCGTAGGTCGCCGTAGGCTGGGAGATGAGGGAGTGAGGGAGAATAATTTTTGACTAATGACTAATGACTAATGACTAATGACTAATCATATGAATTTGCCTTTAATTTCTGTTATTATCCCCACGTATTGTCGTGAAGAACCACTGCGCGATAGCCTTGCTGATGTCCTGAAACAAAACTACCCAAATTATGAAGTTTTGGTTGTGGATCAAACCCCCAAACATCAACCAGAAATTGAAGTTTACCTAAAAGAATTAGCTGCAGCCAGTAGAATAAAGTGGTTTCGTTTAAATTGGGCAAGTTTGCCTGGAGCGCGGAATTATGCAGTGCGGCGAGCAGCAGGTGAAATCATTTTATTTATCGATGATGATGTGCAATTAACCCCTGGATTTTTAGCAGCACATGCGAAAAACTTTTTAGAAAAACCAGAAGTAGGGGCTATTGCTGGACGGGTTTTTGACAGAATGAAATTAGGTGATTCTGGAGGAAATTTACAAATTGAATACCTTCCTCCCCAGGCAATGGATCCAGGGATTGCTTGGTATTATATAGATTTGGTACATACAATTAAGCCCCAAGAAGTTCTTACAGCAAGGGGTTGTAATATGTCCTTTCGTCGCGAAATTTTTACCAAATATGGGCTGAAATTTGATGAGAGATTTCGTGGTAGTGCGGTGCGAGAAGAATCTGATTTTTGTTTAAGATTGCGTCAAACCGGATATAAAATTTGGTATGACCCAGAAGCATATTTGGTACATTTAGGAGAAGAAACGGGAGGTTGCCATGATATTAGTATGCGCTCTCTCCAGTATCAACTCACTTTTTACCACAATCATTTTTTAATGGGGCTAAAAAACCTCACCGCTAGCCAAGCTTTACATCTTTACGCCCGTTTATTTGACTGTCACGTTCTTGGACACCCTCCTTGCAACAAAAGTGGTTCACCTATCAAAATTGCTACTCGTGGTGTTTTTTTCTTTTTGGGTTTTATGAAAGCCTTAGGTACTATCCTTCAATCAATTTGGAATGATGGTCAAATTTACACTCATATTGATGAACAGGTTGAGGTTATTTAACCGCAGATGGACGCAGATAAATTTGTCTGCGTCCATCTGCGGTTTCACATAAAAAATTACAAATTCCTAAATATCAATGAAAATTGTAATAGCAAGTCACACTTATATTGTAGACCTTAACTGTGAAAAATTACGCATTCTATCTCAACTAGAACCTGACATTGAAGTAACAGTTGTCGTTCCAAAAAAATGGAAACCAGGCGGTGTTCAAAACAAAATTATTGAAACTCAATTTCGTGATGAAGGGAAATTTCGTATCATCCCAGTTTCTAACTTTAGTCAAAATCATCAAGGACTACTGACTTTTGGCGCTGATTTGATATCTTTGTTGCGGAAATTTCGTCCTCAGATTATCCAAGTGGAACAAGGTTCTAAAGGACTGGCTTATGCTGAGATGATTATTTTAAATAAGTTATTAGGACTAAAGGCAAAAAATATATTTTTACTTGGTGGAATTTGCCTTATCATCTAAAATTCCCAGTTTATTTATTAGAAAAATATAACTTAACCCACAGTCACGGCATTATTTCAGGTAATCAAGATGGTGCAGAAATTTTACGGCAACATGGATACAAAGGTCCAATCAAAATTATGCCTCAACTGGGTGTAGATGAAAATTTGTTTACTCCAACGCCACAACCAGCATTAGCAACAAAGTTGGGGATTCAACCAGGTGATTTTGTTGTGGGATTTGTTGGACGCTTTGTTCAAGAAAAGGGATTACTGACTCTGATAAATTCTCTAGCTAGTTTGAAAGATAAATCTTGGAAAGTTTTGCTTTTGGGGCGTGGTTCGTTAAAGTCAGAATTAATGAACAAAGCAGCAGAACATAATATTCAAGACCGAATCATTTTGGTAGAAAGTGTTCCTCATGATGAAGTCCCAAAATATATTAATTTAATGAGTGCTTTAGTTCTCCCATCAGAAACAAACTACAATCTTAAAAATATTACTTCTGTTGGCTGGAAAGAACAATTTGGTCATGTACTAATAGAAGCAATGGCTTGCAAAGTACCTGTTATTGGTTCTAATTCTGGCGAAATTCCTTATGTGATTGGTGATACTGGGTTAATATTTCCTGAAGGAGATGCGAACGCGCTGGCTGATTGCATACTCCAATTGATGGAAAAACCTGAATTGGCGAAAAATTTAGGTGAAATGGGTTATCAAAAAGTAATGACTCAGTACACGAATAAAGCTTTGGCAAGACAGCAGTTGGATTTTTATAAAGAACTTTTAAATAGTGATGAGTCATTCGTCATTCGTAAACAACAAATAACCAATGACAAATGAGAAATTATGCAAGTTATACAAATTATCCCTTCAATTTCTCTCATTTACGGTGGTCCTAGTCAAATGGTACTAGGACTCGCTCCTGCATTAGCACGACAAGGAGTAGAAGTTACAGTTCTCACCACTGACAGTAACGGTGATTTTGGTCAAAAACCTTTGGATGTTCCTTTAAATTGTCCCATCGAACAAGATGGCTATAAAATCATTTATTTCCGTTGCGCCCCTTTTCGTCGCTATAAATTTTCTCTTGACTTACTCAGATGGTTAAACCGTCATGCCGATGAGTTTAATTTAGCCCATATTCATGCTCTATTTTCCCCTGTTAGTAGTTTTGCTGCGACTGTTTGTCGGACGCAAAAGCTACCTTACATTTTGCGTCCTTTGGGAACTTTAGACCCGGCTGATTTACGTAAGAAAAAGCAATTAAAACAACTTTATGCTGCAATTTTAGAACGTTCAAATTTAGCTGGTGCAGCTGGACTTCACTTTACTAGCACTCAAGAAGCCAAAGTATCAGAAAGATTTGGAGTATCGACACGAGATTTGGTAATACCTTTAGGTATAAACCCCATTAAGAAAGCAGGGGAAGAGGAGGTGCGTAGTAAGTTGGGTATATCAAAGGATATACCTTTAGTGCTGTTTATGTCCCGCATTGACCCAAAAAAAGGGTTAAATCTACTGCTTCCAGCATTAGAGACGCTTTTATCTGAAGGATTCGATTTTCACTTTGTGCTAGCTGGGACTAATCCTCAAGATCCAGGTTATGAAGAAAAAATAAAATTACAAATACAAGCTTCTGAGTTGCGATCGCACACTACAATCACTGGCTTTGTCACTGGTGAATTAAAATCTGCCCTTCTGCAAGCTGCTGATATATTCGTCTTGCCATCGTACTATGAAAATTTTGGTATTGCTGTAGCTGAAGCGATGGCAGCAGGAACACCTGTGCTAATATCAGATCAGGTGCATATTTGTCAAGAAGTACGTGATAGTGAGTCGGGATGGGTGAGTGCAACAGATGTGTTGGAACTCATTAGCATACTTCGTATAGCTTTACAAAATCCTTCGGAACGTCAACGGCGGGGACTGTGTGCTCAAGAGTATGCGTTGAAAAATTACAGTTGGGATGCGATCGCTCATCAAACCATTCAGGCGTATAATCAAATCTTGTCCCACTTATGACGTAGGATAATAAATCTGTTTGTGCAAATTTGCACAACTTAAAATTTTGTTTCGTTGCGCTAAACCCCAATCGGCAAACCGGGGTTTTATGCAATCATAGCAAGATAGAATACATATGCCTTTTTGAACGACAGGGAATCTCACATGGCTCTCCATTTAGGCGACACAGTACCAAACTTTACCCAAGCCTCCTCCACAGGAGAAATCAACTTTTACGAATGGGCTGCTGACAGCTGGGTTGTGCTTTTCTCTCACCCCGCAGACTACACACCTGTTTGTACAACAGAATTAGGGCAAGTAGCTAAACTGAAACCAGAATTTGACAAACGCAACGTCAAAGTCATAGCCCTCAGTGTTGATGATGTTGAATCCCACAAAGGATGGATTGGAGATATTGAGGAAACTCAAAACGCCACCCTCAACTATCCAATTTTGGCAGACGGGGATCGTAAGGTTTCTGACCTTTACGACATGATTCACCCCAACGCCAATGCATTGCTGACTGTGCGTACGGTCTTTATCATCGATCCCAACAAGAAACTA
Organism: Scytonema sp. RU_4_4; assembly: GCA_012031965.1. Classification (GTDB taxonomy): domain Bacteria; phylum Cyanobacteriota; class Cyanobacteriia; order Cyanobacteriales; family Nostocaceae; genus Brasilonema. The sequence continues at coordinate 23,306 of JAAUSC010000007.1, read as the reverse complement.
CGTCTGAGCTTAACCTATCCCCCTAGTACTGGACGTAACTTTGATGAAATTCTGCGGGTGATTGATTCGCTACAGTTAACTGACAACTACAGCGTAGCGACACCAGCAGACTGGAAAGATGGCGATGACTGCGTAATCGTTCCTTCATTGAAAGATCCACAAGTGCTGAAGGAGAAATTCCCCAAAGGGTATCAGGAAGTGAAGCCTTATCTTCGCATGACTCCTCAACCTAACAAGTAAATCTTGTAAAGAATTTCACGCATGTGCTGTAGAGATGCGAAATTTCTCGTCTCTACAGCCTTTTGCGTGAGAAAAAAAGAAAAATTCAAGTTATCAAGATGATAAACAAAGCACATGGTATTTGTTTTTAGATGAAGAAGAGTTAAAATTTATAGGAACAAAATTAATTGATGAAATTGCAAAACTAGATGTTTTATCATTAAAACCCATTTTTCAAAAAAATAATCATGAACTTCAAACATCTAGTAAAAAACATAATATTCCTGTTTCTAATGTAGCTTAGTTTTATACGTGATAGGCAGTAATAACACAATACTTCTATCAGAACTGTAGATAGATTCAACCCTTGGATAAGTGTTGTGTGTCCACCATACTTTTACTCTGCTAGCTTGGGCGGGTGCGCTTCCTACTTCGTAGTATCCAGCGTCAATCATCCTTTTTTCAAATTCGCCAGATGGTAATATTTTAGTAGTAAACGCTGATAATCCTTGTATCCTGTGCTTATCAAGCGTCAGCTTAGCTACCTTGATACGTCGTAAATATTCGATATCCGGGTAGCACTAGTGCAATGCCCATAGAATCATGGATTTTACCAGGGTATTTGTAAGGGTTATCATCAGGTATCGCACCACCAATTCTTATGGTGAAGTATGGACACCAAAAATAAAATCCTGGTAGCAACAAGTCCATACTGTAGGCGATGGCTCTTAGTTTTTCTTGCTTCTTGCTTTGTTTTGTTTCTGTAGAAGGGTTAATCATTCTTCAATCTCCAAATTTCCAAATCTTAGTTTGAATTCATCTGGTGGTAGCCATTCTAAAATTTCACCTGGTTGGATTTGGTAAGTGTTACAAATGTTTCTAAGCACATCAGGTGAAGGTAGTTGAATTGGATTATTACATAGGTCATAAGCCGTTCGCTGTGCCACACCTGTATCTTTCATAAATTTGTATTTACTAATATTTTTTGAGTCTATAAACTCTTGAATCTTATTTATCACGGTCACTAATCCTTTACTCCTGACGGAGAACTACGTTACTAACCAGATGGTATCAGTACAATCAGATCCAGATAATGGTTTTTCTTTGCACAGTAAGGCATTAATTCCTCTCACCCTTCAAAAATAAGCGAACGTACAGTCATTTGACCCACTTACTTATTTTTTTAGGAAATTGAGAATGATCTTCTTCAGAAGAGTCTGGTTGTAATTGCTGACGTCCGTTACGAATGATTCGCAACATATCCAGAAGATTCTGCTCAATATTTTCTAGGACACTATCAGCGTAGTCATCAGCGCCTTGTTCAACTGCTTCTGCTTCTGCAACTGATTGACGCCGCATTTCCTCTATTTCTTGCTGACAGGCGCGTCGTTTGCGGTCAACCTCTTCAAGTGTGTCTTGCAGCATCCCTTCACATTCTTGTTGAACTTGTCGCCTTAGTTCACCGGCTGAGCGTTCTGCTTGTCGGATGATGTCGCTTTCATCCAAAATTTGCGATCGCTTGGCTTGTGCTGCATCAACAATTTGTTGCCCGTATTCTTCTGCTTCTAGGAGAATTTCCTCTTTTTGTTGGATGATTGCTGCTGCTTGTTGAAAAACTTCAGGTAAAGAAAGCCGTATTTCATCAAGCTGATCAAGCAGCCTGTCTTCATCCACTATCGTGCGTCGCGTCAGTGGAATGTTGAAACCAGCAAGAATCATTTCCTCCAAGCGATTGAGTTCCTGCTGAATATCTACACTTGTTGTGCGCATAGCATTTCCGTTATACGAGATTCCTTCAGGAAACTCTTGCGGGGGAGGACTGCTTCCGTTTTGATTTAGTTCGATACTGGATGGTTTTGGGCGTAGCATTGGTAAATATCCAGGGCAACATGGGGGGGGACAAGATGATCAACAGAGCCACCAAACTTAGCAACCTCTTTTACCACACTACTACTTAAAAAACTATACTCATTTGACGTTGCTAAGAAAACGGTTTCTATTTCATAAGAAAGGGTTTTATTTGTGTGAGCCATCTGAAGTTCTACTTCAAAGTCGGAAATTGCTCGCAGACCTCTCAATAGGACTTGTGCTCCTCGCATTTGGGCATAGTTTACGGTCAAACCGGCAAAAGCGTCTACCTCCACATTGGTGAGATGTTTTGTACATACACGAATCTGTTCTAGCCGTCTTTGCACTGTAAACAGTGGAGTTTTGTTAGGATTCCGCAATACAGCGACAATCACTTGGGCAAACAACCGACTACCGCGTTGGATAATGTCAAGGTGTCCTAAGGTAATAGGATCGAAACTTCCTGGATAAATGGCAATCATAGATGCCTCAAAGTTGTTTAGGTGATTATATCTAAACCAAAGGTTATTTGTAATAAAATGCAAGTTCTCATTTAGACAATCAAGATGTTAGTCTTTATAAGCTCTGCTGCACCTACTGCCATAGTCTTATTTAGAGACAGGACTTACGCAAAAGTTACCCGGTTTCTACCAAAAATCGTCTGTTTTGCAACCAAATACGAAGAAACCGGGTTTCTAGCAGATGGTGTGTAAGTCCTAATCTACTCTGAAAAGAAAACTTTGATAAATACACTACCCACACTGTCTTATTTGCTCATGGCGACTTAAAATCAATGCGTGGTTCTTGCAATAATTTTTGAGGTGTCAAAAGTAGGAATTTTGGATTTTGACTCATAGTGCTTTTCAATTGACTCAAATACACATCTACTGTACGGTGGGCATTGCCCATGCCTACCCAACTTCATTCGAGGATGTATTGCACCCAAATGCAAACTGCTATAAATACGTCAAATGTACATTAGCTTTTTATAGTTTTCTAGGTACTTTTACATGACACTGGATATTTCCACCTTGCCCTTAGCATTTCAATTTACTTCTCCAGGACCAATTCTGGTGAAAATAGGACCATTAACTATCCGCTGGTATGGCTTTTTGATTGCGACAGCAGTATTGATTGGTGTTACGCTTTCCCAATTCTTAGCAAAGCGCCGTAACGTTAATCCAGAGTTAATCAGCGATTTGTCCATTTGGCTGGTCATTGCGGCAATTCCAACAGCACGCTTATATTACGTTTTGTTTCAATGGTCAGAATATGTCCAGCACCCAGAACGCATTATTGCTATTTGGCAAGGAGGTATAGCGATTCATGGAGCAATTATCGGTGGCGTTGTCGCAGCATTAGTATTCGCCAGAATTAAGCAGATTTCTTTCTGGCAATTAGCTGATCTGGTGTCTCCTTCGCTGATTTTAGGTCAGGCAATTGGACGTTGGGGCAATTTCTTTAACTCTGAGGCTTTTGGTAGTCCTACAAATTTACCTTGGAAGTTATATATTCCCCCAGAACACCGTCCCCCAGAACTGGCTAATTTTGAGTACTTTCATCCCACTTTTCTCTATGAATCTCTATGGGATGTTATGGTCTTCGCCTTACTGATCACTTTATTTTTTAAAGGTTTGTCGAGCAAACCAGCTTTGAAAACAGGTACGCTTTCCCTCGTTTATTTAGCAGCTTACAGCTTAGGACGCCTGTGGATAGAAGGTCTTCGGACGGATAGTTTGATGCTTGGACCGCTACGGATAGCACAAGTTGTGAGTTTATTGGAAATAGCCTTCGGTTTAGCTGGGTTAGCTTGGCTTTACATAGTCAAACGTCCTTTACCGGATGTCATTTCCACCTTCCAAGAAGATAGGGACGTAAGGAGATAGTGAAATGGAGAGATAGGGGTTCTCACGGAAGAGACCGCGCCTTGCGGCGAGAACCCCATTAAGCAATTCAAAGTATAAAATACCTTTGTTCTAAGCTTTTGAGCTTTGTAAGATAGTATCTTTATTTCTGCCATCGTCTGCTAATGACTAATGACTAATGACTAATGACTAATGACTAATGACTAATGACTAATGACTAATGACTAATGACTAATGACTAATGACTAATGACTAATGACTAATGACTAATGACTAATGACTAATGACTAAAAATAAAAAATGCCCCAGAGTGTTCTCCAGGGCTTAACCAGGGTGCATCTACCAATACACTCTTCTAGAAGGAGGAGTTCTATCCGGAAAGATACTGATGAATGCCAAAATTTTTTTTGAGAAGTTGCTGTGTGTTCCTGTATGAGCGAATCTACTACCCGAGTGAATGATAAAAAGAATCATATATCCCTAGAATCTGCTGTGTACATTGTAGGTGCTGGTCCTGGAGATCCCGATCTATTAACCGTTAAAGCGCAGAAGCTGTTGCAGTGTGCCGATGTGATTTTATTTGCTGATTCTTTAGTACCTCAACAGATTTTAGAGCTTTGCCGCGAGGATGCAGAAATGATTCCCTCTGCGAACAAGACTTTGGAAGAGATTTTACCGCTCATGATAGAACGGGTGCGATCGCACAAATCTGTCGTTCGCCTCCATTCTGGTGACCCCAGTCTTTACAGTACTCTTCATGAACAAATATATCTTTTGGCAGAAGCGGAAATCCCTTTTGAGGTGATACCTGGTATCAGCGCTTTTCAAGCTGCAGCCGCAAAACTCAAAGTGGAACTCACAGTTCCCGGTTTAGTTCAAACAATCATACTGACGCGCATCAGCGGACGCACAGAAGTTCCTGAAACAGAAGAATTAACGACCCTAGCAGCCCATCAGGCTAGTCTATGTTTATATCTGAGTGCATGTCATGTTGAAGCAGCCCAAGCCAAACTGTTGCAACACTACTCAGCCGAAACACCAGTAGCGATTTGCTATCGGTTAGGGTGGTCTGATGAAAAAATCAGAGTTGTTCCCCTCAATCAAATGGCAGATTGTACTCACCAAGAAAAGCTAATTCGCACCACACTTTACGTCGTCAGTCCTGCACTTTCGCAAGCATCAGCACGCTCTCGTTTATATGATCCCGAACACAATCATCTGTTTCGCCCGTCTCACAATTGAATAAAACACGGGGACAAATCAACAGTAATCAGTGAACAGTACACAGTGAACAGTGAACAAATAGTAACTGATAACTGATAACTGATAACTGATAACTGATAACTGAATCACTGATTGCTGATTCAACGGAGAGGGTGGGATTTGAACCCACGGATGCTTTCGCATCACTCGATTTCAAGTCGAGCGCATTCGACCACTCTGCCACCTCTCCAGTAAAGCTGTCAGCATTTAGCTGTCAGCTGTCAGCTAAAATAAAGCCGACCGAATATGCATTATATCTCATCCTCTACGCAGGTTGCACGACTGGAATGGGTTTTTGATAAAGAATTTCCTCTAAGACAATGGTGAAATCCTTGCTCATCCAGACGAGAGAGACTTGAGAGACGATACCATCTTCGAGCAGAACAATGGAGAAGTTACGCTGCTTATGGCTACCATGTTCCACAATTCTGGGTACACTTGCGGCGTTTAAGTAAACTATCCCCTCTGGACTTCTAAAGATGCGCTTTCGCGGCTCTTTCTTTGTGTGTCGCAGGCTGTGGTGCATATGACCAAATGTGACCAGGGGAATGGTTTTACCAGCCGTGATGGTCCCAGATATCGCCTCTGCTAAATCTGGATCGCCAAAGTCACCGCCTATTGGATGCCAATCTTTGCCACAGGGGTCGCCTGGGCGATCGCCTAACCCAGTTGGACCATTATGACCGATAAAAATGACCGTCTGGTAAGTCGCATTCTTAGCTGCTGATACAATGCGGGCTGTGGACTCTTCAAAACTGGTGATTCCATACCATTGTTGGTAGAAATCAGTGTATTTCCACTCTGGTCCACCCCAGCTAAAGGGACGACCTCCAACAACCGTTAAATTCAGATCTGGAATATCTAGCTTACCGTAACCGACTTGGGTTTCACCCAATAAATCGAGTTGCTGCTGTACCCAGTCTTCCTTTGTGCGGTCGTAGGGGCACTTCTTACGTCCCCATTCTGTGGCAGTATACCAGGCATCATGGTTTCCCATCACCGCTGCTTTGGGAATATCAAGGGATGCGATCGCTCTGACCACTTCCACCGACTCATTGCCAAAGTCCCCAACAAACAGCACTAACTCAACACCCAAATGCTTCAGAGCAATGCCATCGTCTTCTTCCCATTGGTCGTGAATATCTCCGACTACAGCAATTTTCAACGTTTTTGAGTTTGTTTTCTGACTGGTCATGCCATTTTCCTTGCCATCTGTTTCCAGCATAGGAAAATTACCGGATTTTGACACAATCAAGGGGAGGAGTATGACCCACCAAACATTTTTGGTAAAAACTACTATAATTGAATCCACGAGACAAAAATTTGTAACATTCAGCAACGAAAACTAGTGTTTACGACTGCACTTGCTTTAAACGAAAAAACCGAACAGGGTGATCTACCACTAGATTTATTTGCAGCTATTGAGAATCTTAAAAAAGAACTCAATGCGGTTATCCTGGCACATTACTATCAAGAACCAGACATTCAAGATATTGCAGACTTTATTGGGGATTCGCTACAGCTTGCCAAAGCAGCAGCTCATACAAATGCAGATGTCATTGTTTTTGCTGGTGTTCATTTCATGGCAGAAACAGCAAAGATTCTCAATCCTGACAAGATGGTTCTTTTACCGGATTTGAATGCTGGTTGTTCTTTAGCTGATAGTTGTCCAGCTGAGGCTTTTGCAGCTTTTAAGGCGGCGCACCCAAACCATTTGGTCGTTTCTTACATCAACTGCTCTGCCGAGATTAAGGCAATGAGCGATATTATCTGTACGAGCTCTAACGCTGTCAAAATTGTCCAGCAGATTCCCAAAGACCAGCCAATTATTTTTGCCCCAGACCGAAATTTAGGAAGGTATGTGATGGAAAAAACTGGGCGAGATTTAGTGCTGTGGGAAGGAAGCTGTGTTGTCCATGAAACCTTTTCTGAAAAGAAAATTGTGCAGTTAAAAATCGCACACCCACAAGCAGAGCGATCGCCCATCCAGAATGTGAAACGAGCGTCTTGCGCCATGCAAGTTCATTGGCTCTACAGCGGCTTTACTTAAGTATTGTACACAAAGTTCATCCCAAGAATTTATTGTTGCTACAGAGCCTGGAATCATTCACCAAATGCAAAAACGAGCGCCCGACAAGCGCTTTATACCCGCACCGCCATTGAATAGCTGTGCGTGTAACGAGTGTCCTTTTATGCGCTTAAATACTCTGGAAAAGCTCTACTATGTGATGAAAAATCGCTCCCCCGAAATCATATTGCCAGAGAATATTCGTGTAGCAGCATTGCGACCAATTCAACGAATGCTAGAGATGAGTATTTGAGCAAGAGGGGACCCTGTATCCGCCTCAACCGCTACAATAAAAATTTGGAGCATTGTGCATCCGATGAGTCTTCCTATAGTTGCTATTATTGGTCGCCCCAATGTGGGCAAATCTACCTTGGTCAATCGTCTTGCCGAGGAACAATCTGCTATTGTTCATGATCAACCAGGCGTGACACGCGATCGCACTTATAAACCAGCATACTGGCGCGATCGCGAGTTTACAGTTGTTGATACTGGTGGTTTGGTCTTTAATGATGACACAGAATTTTTACCACTGATTCGCCAACAGGCAATGACAGCGCTAGCAGAAGCAAGTGCTGCTATTTTTGTGGTAGATGGTCGCACAGGACCAATACCTGCTGATGAAGAAATTGCCGAGTGGTTGCGACAACAAAAAGTCCCTGTTTTGCTAACTGTCAATAAATGCGAATCCCCAGAACAAGGTTTGATTCAAGCTGCTGAATTTTGGGAATTAGGCTTGGGTGAACCTTTCCCCATTTCTGCTATTCATGGAAGTGGGACAGGAGACTTACTTGATGTCCTCATTGAACACCTTCCACCGACTCAAGAAATCCCAGAAACGAATGAAATTAAAGTGGCAATTGTGGGACGCCCGAATGTGGGGAAATCCAGTTTATTGAATGCTTTTGTGGGAGAAACAAGGGCAATTGTTAGCCCAATTTCTGGTACAACCCGCGATGCAATTGATACTGTGGTGGAACGAAACGGGCAAATTTACCGTTTAATTGACACAGCAGGAATTCGCAAAAAGAAGAACGTAGAATATGGTCCCGAATTCTTTAGCATCAACCGTGCTTTTAAAGCGATTCGTCGCGCCGATGTGGTTTTAATGGTGATAGATGCCCTTGATGGTGTCACCGAGCAAGACCAAAAATTAGCTGGGCGGGTTATCGAAGAAGGTCGAGCTTGTGTCTTAGTTGTCAATAAGTGGGATGCTGTCGAAAAGGACTCTCACACGATTTACGATTACGAAAAGCATCTGCAAGAACGACTGCATTTTACTGAATGGGCGGAAACTATTTTTGTCAGCGCCTTGACTGGACAACGGGTAGAAAAGATTTTGGAGTTGGTCGATAAAGCAGCCGAATCACACAAACGTCGTGTGAGTACAGCGGTTATCAACGAAGTCTTGGAAGAAGCAGTGGGTTGGCACTCGCCGACAGTCTCTCGCTCTGGACGTCAAGGCAAAATTTACTATGGGACGCAAGTCACTAGTCAACCACCTACAATAGCATTGTTCGTTAACGATTCCAAACGCTTTAATGACAACTATCGCCGCTACATTGAGCGACAATTTCGGCAGCATTTGGGTTTTCAAGGGACTCCTATCCGTATACTATGGCGGAGTAAAAAAGCTCGCGATGCCGAGAGTACTAATGTCAATCGAGCCACCCGCGTGTCATAGTGGTCAGAAGTCATCAGTCATGAGTCTTTGACAATTGACTAATGACTAATGACTAGTGACTAGTGACTAGAAATGGATTTACTGCGATCGCTACCAATTGGGCTTTACTTAGAACAACCTCAAACTTGGCTACACAAACTCGATCCGCGAGTCAAGTTAATCTGGTTGATGAGCTTTCTGACAACTTACATTCTTGCTAACAACTTATGGCGCGTGGTGTTGGTGGTAGTACTGATTATTATTACCTTAATAGCACGTATTCCTCGAAGAGTTTGGCAGCAGCAAATGGGCTGGCTGTTGACACTGTGCTTTTTTGTTTTAGTCCTTTTAGCTATCAGTCCTGATGGACTTGGTATCAAGTATCAACCACGCCTGCCAAGCAACCAACAAGTCTTAACAGAAAAATCAGCTTCGACTCTTTCAACTCCAGCACCTTTGTCAACCAATAAGCAGCAAGGTTATCAATACGTGCTGTTTGACAAAGGTCCAGTCAAAGTGACTCGCCGTTCATTGGATTTGGCAATCAGTGTGAGTACGATGGTGTTTACTTTGATTTATAGTTCCAATTTATATCTGCTGACAACAGCACCAGAGGAAATCACCGCTGCTCTAGAAAGCTTAATGCAACCCTTGCGACGGTTGAAGTTGCCTGTGACTGAGATAACTTTGACTTTAACTTTATCTTTGCGGTTTATTCCCCTAGTTTTAGAAGAAATCCAGAATTTAATTCGTTCTGTGATGACAAGGGCTATTAATTGGAAAAAGTTAGGATTAAAAGGAGCCGTCAAAGTTTGGATGTTAATAGCAGAACGGCTTTTGGAAAATTTACTACTCCGGGCAGAGCAAATGGCTAGCGCGATGATGGTACGGGGTTTTACAAGTCCTAGTACACATCGAGTGCAATGGCACGACTTACGATTGAGAAGAGGTGATTGGCTGGCGATCGCCACTTTAATTTTATTCTGGGGAGTGCGGCTGGTCATAGGAACTGAAGTTTAACGGATGGGAACCAACCCAGCCTGCTCAAGGATTGTCTGCCCTTCTTTAGACAGCAACATACTCGCATAGGCAATTCCAGCCTTCTCATCGACTGAGCCATCGCGGCGGAACACTATAAAAAAGCGGCGAGTCATTGGGTAGGTGCCATCTTGAAGCGCTTGTCTATTGACCTGCTTATTATCTATAAAAGGTTGCACATACTGCTTGGTATTAGTTTTGGCGATCGCAATGGAACGGATTGTCTTCTGATTGAGAATAAGTGGGGCTGAACCATAAGAAATCCCGCCCGGCGTCTCAGCAACCTTACGAATAGCGGAGGTGAAATCGCGGACAGTCTGCACATTGGAACCGATGTCATCGCCCTCACTACCCAGCAGTAACTTGAGCGCGCTGGTAATTTTGGGGTCAAGACCGAAAGGTACAATTGGTATGTTTGGTCCCCCAACCTGCTGCCAGTTGGTCACCTGACCCCTAAAAATCGCCTGGAGTTGGTCTACGGAAAGCCCAGGAATATTCAGGCTTGGATGAGTGTAGAAGACAACCCCGTCAATAGCTATTGGCACCTGTTCTAGGGAAAAGCCCCGGGCTTTCGCCTTGTTATAGTCATCGTCTTCAAGCGTCCGAGCACTCTGAGCAATGGTCAATTCACCCTTGATCAGCATTTCGATACCCGTACCGGAACCAGGATTGCCACTAGGGGGTTCAGTGTAGCGCAGGCGAAATTCTGGGTGGGCTCGGTTGATAGCATCTTTCATGGTATCGGAATTGACAGGTGCCAAGGCAGGGGCACCACCGTAGTCGAACAGACCCGGTGGGACGTTTTGCACTTCACGCATTGAACGCAGTTGCAAATTAGAAACGCGACTGAACTCTCCTGGTGTCAGCTGCGGCAGTAAAATCGGGTTATATTTCCACAAAACATAGACTAGTCCCCCAGCAATGATGAGAAGTGCCGGAACTAGAAACTTCACAGGAACTTGAATGGGTCGCCAGTTTCCTTTAAGGAAAGCCGGTCCATCGTGACCTCCAGTGGGGGGTTGGATGAATGACTCAGGAGGAATTCCCTGTTGCTCTGCTGCTCTGGAGAGAGGAGCAGCAGGGGTCTTTAGCTGCTTTGAGTGTCTCTTTGAATAATTAGTAGGAAAAATAGGGTTTAAAACCTGTAAAACCTCATCTGCTGATTGAAAACGATTAGCAGGCTTTGGTGCCAACATCTGGTTAAGGGTTCTTGTCAGTAGCGGGCTCAGCTTCAGCTCCTCCTCCCACCTCCACTGCAGCGTATGTTGGTTGAGCAACTGCTGGGGGTTTTTCCCCGTCATGAGCACAAGGGCTGAGACTGCTAGAGCATACAAATCGCTCTGAGGAGCTACTAATCCGAACTGGAGTTGTTCATCTGGTGCATAACCCACTTTCCCCAAACAAGTGAACGAAACATTAGTAGGATTTTGCCCTGTTCTCAGTTGTGTATTTACGTCGATCGCCACTAGTTTAACTCCCCCTAAGTCAATTAAGACAGGGAGACGATCCTCAGTACGGAGTATGATGTTGTCAAGTGAGATATCTCGGTGAATGACCCCTCGGTGGTGAAGATAACTCAGAACTGGTAACAAGCTTTGGAAGAACTCCAAAATTTCTATTTCGCTAAAGCATTGACCTTGCTGTAAGCGTTTCTTCAGTAGCTCCTTGTAGGTTAGTCCATCGATGTAATTTACGACTAGGAAAACCCGATCCTCTTGCTCAAAGATCTCCCAAAATCGAGGAATTTGTGGGTGCTCAAGCTGGTACAAGATCGCTGCTTCCCGTTGAAACAATTCTTCTGCTTTTTTGAGGGCAGCAGTGCTCCTCATTGCGGGCATAAACTCTTTAATGACAAATTTCTCACGAAACCGCCCTGTATCTTCTGCTAGGTAAGTTCTACCGAATCCTCCCTGACCCAGTTGTTTCTGGATGATGTAGCGTTCACGGAGGCATGTCCCAGGTGGCAATGGTTCAACCTCGTTTTCTGTTAGCGAGACTACACTTACTGGCTGAGATCCTATTATTGAAACAGGCTCACCACACTGGTTACAAAATTTAGATCCTGCTGGAACTTGGTGTCCATTTCTACATACAATATTCATAGTTGTTTCCAACACGGATAACTTAAGTATAAATCACTTCTGAAGCTAGCCTGTAGTTGTTATTATTTGTTGTTATTATTTGTTGCAATTCTTTGTCTGGATACCTATAATAACCTATAAATTTTTGCTTGTCTTTTGTAAAGATTTTTGTCTATTTCTTGTGAAATTAGAGTTGCTGAGCTATGGCTCAATCTAATAGGATTTGTAATGAAAATCACTTTGGCTAGTAACTTTGGCTACTTGGTATTATGGTAAGAATTCAGGAGTCAGAATCCAGGAGTCAGAATAGTTAAAGAATCAGGAGAATATTTGATGAATGAACATACCAATCATACTGGACTCCTTACAAATTCTGACTTCTGACTCAATTCGTGCTGAATTCTTACGTATTATGTTGTCGCATAGCTTTAACATAAACTTCTCTAAACTTTTGAGCGACTTTACTCCAAGTGTATCTTGATAAAACTTTCTGACGGCCAGCGTTACCCAAAGTTTTTGCCCAAGAAGAGTTTTTCAATAACTCTAGAATTGCTTCTGCTAGCATTTCTTGATTTTTATAGTCTACCAAAAGCCCATCTACTCCTTCATCAATAACCCAAGGTATTGCTCCAGCACGACAACCAATCACAGGTTTATTTGCAGCCCAAGCTTCTAGAAATGCGATTCCAAAAGACTCAAAACCAGAAGGATAAGCAAATACATCTACGGCAGCAAATAAGAGGGGTTTTTCTTCATTAGAAAAGTTATAGTAAAGCTTGACTTGCTTTTTGTAGGCTTCAGGTAATTGAGAGATAATATTTTCCATTTTTTCTGCGAACATTGTCTTTGCTCCAGCTAGCAAAAGTTGCACATCAGGGAAAATTTGCCAGACAAGCATCATTGCTTGCAAAAGGGTGTCAACTCCTTTATGTCCTCCAAATTGTCCAATAAAACCTACGACTGGTTGCTCTTGAAAACCGAAATGTTTTTTGGCTTGAGTTGAGGAAATTTGTTCAAAGGGTTCTGGATCAACTCCAACTCCTACGACAACAACACGTTCAGGTAAAACACCTTCTTGAATAACGTAATCTGCTTCGTATTTTGTATTAGATAAATAGTAAGTAGATTGCCTAATTGCACTATAGATTCTGGAACGTTGAAATGCCCAATCATCTTGAGGATGTATCCCCCCATGAAGGACACACGGTTTTCTAGACTCTCTTGCACCGTTGAGTGTTCCATACATATGTAGCAATGGAAAAGATGAAGCAGCAATAATATCAGCTGGAAATTCCTGGATAGCTTTTTTCAACCCAGGAATGATTGGTCCTCCTGATATTGTTCTTAAATGCTCGTTGAATGGTAAGTGCAGACGATAAGCAACTTTCTGAGGAAATCGAAACATTTGGCTAATTCGGCTATTGACTGGAAACCGCCTCACTTTGACACCATTAATTTCCTCGTCACCTGGTTTCAAGCGGGGTAGTTTTGGATTGAAAAAACCTTCTCCATTAAGGCAATTTGTGGTGAAGACAGTAACGTCATCGCCAAATTGCCGAACTAACTCTTCAGAAACCCGTTGAATCAGCAATTCTGTACCCCCAATTGCTGGGGTATAACCTTGGCTAACGTGCAGAATTTTCATGTATGTATAGTTACAGTTGGGCTATGAGTCCACCACAGAGATTATGACTTTTCACGGTTCGTCCTCAAAGCCTATACCCTCTGAATTTTCACAGTATGTGGAAAAGTCAGAGGGCTAAAAACGGTGCAACTTGTAGGCGTAACAGCCAGGGGAGTGTCAATTCATCGCCTTCTTCACCAATTCTGGAATCTGAGAAGGACGTTGTGCAACTGGGACTCTTGCAAAAGAAAAAGCGGCTAATTTGTTTTTGACTGTGCCAAAATCAGGGTCGCGTCCAATGACAGCCGCCAAAGTACCAGTCTGACGCCAATGTTTTGCAGGAGGTGCTTGTGTACCTGCAACATAAGCAACAACTGGTTTATCAATTGCTTCTGCAATGTATCGTGCTGCGGCTTCTTCACGACCACCACCTGGTTGACCAACCAAAACAATTGCCTTTGTCGCTTCGTCCTCATCTAATATTTGTAGCCATTGCAGAAAAGATGAACCAACGATCGCATCACTCCCAATGCTGACACTCATCGATTGTCCCAAGCCAGCATGAGTTAATTCCCTGGCAATTTCGTAGGTGAGAGTCGTGCTGCGACTCAGGATACCTATGGAACCAGGTGTATAAAATTCGCTTGGCTGAGTTCCTAAGAGAATTTTTCCCGGTATGATGATCCCAGGACTATTTGGTCCTACTATGAGGGTTTCTTTTGCTTCGGCTTTACGTAATAGTTGCACCATATCCAAGGGTGGTACGCCAGGGGAGATGATGATGATTTGGCGGATATCAGATGCGATCGCTTCTAGTGCTGAATCTAGGACTTGGAAAGGATGTACGCAGATGATTGTCGTATCAATCACTCCAAATTTTCCCACGACTTCCTCTACTAGGTCGAAGACTGGTAAACCGTGCATCTGCTGTCCGCCACATCCAGGATTGACCGCAGCTACCAAATTTGTGCCATTGGCTTTCATTTGAGCAATATGAGTTGCTGTGATGTACTCACAAAAGCCTTGGATTAACACTTTGCTGTCTGGTGTTAAATTCATAATAGGTAACTTAGTCAAAACTTTTTGTGTACTGTTGACTTAGCCAAACGGACTGCTTCTGCTACGCCCTCATCTAAATTTTCCACGACCACTATCGACGTATCAGTTGGGGTTTTCAGTGTTGCTAGATATTTCCTAGCTGTCTCAAACTCGGAACCAGCAAGACGGACGACCAAGTGGGGAAAAGAGTTCTCTCGACGGTTTTTATTACCATTAGACCTAGCCATAAATGGTTTCACTTCACTCATATCACTCTCTACGAAGTTGCGAATGACTTCGGATACTTCGGTACCTTGAGAGATGCTACCTAGGAAATTAATGAGTATCACTTGAATACTTTTATCAGTAGTTAAATTTTTTAAAGCTTTTTCCAAGCGGCTTTTGAAGGTGGTTGGTGAGGTTTCGGTAATAGACGCATGGCGCAGGTTCAGACACACCCCAGGTTTTCCACCACTATTAACCACTAAGTCCAGAGTTGCCATTACCAACCCAGCACCATTACCCAAAATGGCAATTTTGCCATTCATTTCTACCACATCCCAGTCGCCCAAATTCCGGATGGTTTTGCTACTGGTATGATGGTTTACCATTTTGGTTGCTATTTTAGCAATATCTGGATGACGACCAATTGCCCGTTCGTTAACGCTAATGCTACCATTAAGGGCCATAACTTGACCAGAGGGACTCACACCCAAGGGATTGATTTCTACCAAGTCCAAGTCTTTTTCTACAAATAACTGGTACATCTTCTCAACAACAGTGCTAATTGACTGCATCAAGGCACCTTGCAAGCCCATTTTCAACGCCAGTCGTCGAGCATAAAATGGGGAAAACTCTTGTTCAACAACAACGTACTGCATTTTTTCATCTGCTGATTCCCAATCAATATCGTCTGCTTCTGTACAGCCTAAAAGTACAGGGCGGCAAACAGCTGTATCCAATACCACGGCAAGATAAAATTCTTGTTCAATATCATACTTAGCTTCTGCTAGTAACACTTCTGGCAATTGACCTAAAATTGGCAGATTAAAGATACTTCGTGCAGCAGCGATCGCATCAATAGTCGTTTCTACAAATCTCACTCCACCTGCTTTTGCTCGTTCTCCTGCATGTACCTGAGATTTTAGAACAATTGGGTAGTGAATTTTTAAACGTTTTAAATCCGTGGGATGGTCAATTCGTTGCGAAGGCAATACGGGGATGCCTATTTTTGTAAACCATTCTTTCACTTGGTATTCTAACAAATCCATTGACACACACCTTTTTTGCCACGTTATAAGGGTTGCTGCAGTGCTGTCGAAAACATTAACGCTGCCCCCTAGTTGCAGGATAAAGCTTTTCTTGGCTATGAAGACTTATCTTTCCGGATCAATTTCAAGAAATAAGATACATTTACTATTATCATAAGAAATTTGTTTTTTCCATTTAAAGATAACGTAATTCTTGATATCAGTAATTTCGCCAGTATGTATGATAACAAGTTTATTGATAAAGATATTGTTACAATTGTACATCGAAGATTCCCTTATCTTCAGATGATTTTTGATTAACCAAATTATGAAATGTTGCTGTAAATCTTCTGAAAATACGGATAAATTTTAGCATGGCATCTCTGAGGTAAAAATCAACCACAGAGAAGGTTAATAATTTTATGAAAACTTATCAGGACTTACGCAAAGAAACCCGGTTTCTACCAAAAATCGTCTGTTTTGCAACTAAATACGAACAAAGAAACCGGGTTTCTAGCAGATGATGCGTAAGTCCTACTTATTATGAAAACTATTTTTTTTGTAAAACCAAGTTATTTGTTCAAAAAAAAAGGAGACAAGGTAAAATTGACTTCCTTGTCTTTCCTCACTTCCTCTACCCCCTCATCTGACTAGCTGCGCAGTAGAGTTAAAAAATTGACGACATATTCCCCGAGTGACTAAAAGTGTTGTCAGCAAATTGGCGAAAGCAATCATGAACATAATCAAAATTTGGTAAGATGCAGCTTCGCGAGCATTAATGCCACTCAGCAACTGACCAGTGATGATTCCTGGTAGCGTTACCATAGCGATAATCATCATCTGATTCAAAGTAGGAATCAATCCAGCGCGAACAGCATCTTTACGGTATTGCGCGATCGCTTGTCCTGGAGTTGCACCTAAACTTAAGTGAGTTTCTATTTCCAACTGACTCGCATTCATCATACTAACAAGACGTTCTCCAGCAAGCGCAGCGGCGTTCATAGCATTACCTAATACTATTCCTCCCAGAGGAATCACATACTGCGGCTCAAACCATCTGTCTGGTTGAATGATCAATATATTAGTATAAACTAGTGTCAGGGTTGTACTGAGAAAAATTGACCCCCACACTAAGGGCAACATCTGCGGTATTTTTTGAGTAATACGATTTCGTGCGACAATTGCCGAAATCGTCAGCATGACTCCTAGAATCGCCAAAACTGCCCACGGATTATCTAAAGCAAAGATGAACTCCAAAACATATCCCAATATGGCTAGTTGTAAAAAGGTTCTTCCTGTTGCGAGGGCTAAATTTAGCTCTAGTCCTATTCTTTCCCACGCCGATAAACCTATGGCTGCGCCCATTAATCCAACAGCAAAAGCCAAATCGACTAAATCTAGCTTGATTAGCTCCTGCATGGGTTTTTTACCTCTTTTATGTATGGGTTACAAGGTATAGGTTACAGGTTACAGGGATTAGGTTGCACTCTTTTCCTCTGTCCTCTATCACCTGTTAAGAGTTCCCTCTCAAAGGACTCACCGGGAACTTTCATCAAAGGTATTGGTTCTTGGTGGATATACAATTCCTTTCACCCTAGCCAATGGTAGCCATTTTGATAAAAATCCTAGGTAAAAACCTTTAAATGGCGTGAATTGAGGAAAAAGACTTTCACGAGCTTTTTGATTCAAAACTCAATAAGCAACAAATCTAACATCGGTATCTATCTTCAAGTTAAGATAAAATCTCATGGTTCAAAGTCTAAATCATTCCGTACCAGCTTTTGATATCAAGCAACAATACACCACTATAGAAGCAGAAGTCAGCGCAGCTGTTTTAGAGGTTCTTGCTTCTGGTCGTTATATTGGCGGTCCTTTAGTTGCAAGCTTTGAGCAGCAGTTTGCCGCTTATACTGGTGTCACTGAATGTGTAGCATGTAACTCTGGTACTGATGCTCTTTTCTTAGCGCTCAAAGCTTTCAAGATTGGTGCAGGCGATGAAGTGATTACAACACCATTTACTTTTATCGCCACTGCTGAGGTTATCAGTGCTGTGGGTGCTAAGCCAGTGTTTGTTGATATCAATGCGACTACGTTTAATCTAGATGTAGAGCAAGTCGCAACCGCAATCACATCTAAAACCAAAGCAGTTATTCCGGTTCACTTATTTGGTCAACCTGTGAATATGGCTGCATTGATGGATGTAGCAGAAGCACACAATTTAGTCGTGATAGAAGATTGTGCTCAGTCTACAGGAGCAAACTGGGCAGGGCAAAAGGTAGGAAGTCTTGGACACATCGGTTGCTTCAGTTTCTACCCTACCAAAAATCTTGGTGCTTGCGGTGACGGCGGAGCAATAACCACTAACGACCCTGAAATCGCAGCACAGCTACGAGTTTTAAAAGAGCATGGTCAGAAGAATCGATACTATTACGAGGAAATTGGGGTTAACAGCCGTTTGGATGCTATCCAAGCGGCTATTCTTCAAATTAAGCTGCGTTATCTAGATACTTGGAATAATCAGCGGCGAAAAGTTGCAGTTCGTTATCATCAACTCCTCAATCAAGTTTCTGGTATGATTACACCCCAAGAATTGGCTGGGGGTCTGGGAGTCTGGAATCAATACACCATTCGGGTACTGGATCATAAAAGGGATTTGATTCACAGTCAATTGCAAGAGCGGGGTGTAAACACAATGATTTACTACCCCCGTCCTTTACACTTGCAACCAGTTTATGAAAATCTGGGGTACAAAGAGGGACAATTGCCAGTGGCAGAGCAAGCTAGCCAAGAGGTTTTATCCTTGCCCATGTTCCCAGAATTGTCAGAAGAGCAGCAAGATCAGGTGATCTATAACCTCAAGGATTGTTTGGCGTAGAGGGACAAGGGGACAAGGGGACTAGGGGACAAGGGGACTAGGAGAGAAATCTTCCCTTCGTCTCTTCCTCCCCGTGTCCTCGTTTAGAGGAGCACACCAGAAGTGCTAACAGTTCCCAACGCTTCTACCAAACCACGTACAGCAGCAATCATGGCGACTTCGCTGTTGAGTTGGTTGATAGCAGAACCGACACCAACACCCGCCGCACCAGCAGCAATAGCAAGGGGTGCTGTGACGTTGGAAATACCAGAAGCACACAGCACTGGAACTGACACTGCACGAGAAATTTCATAAGCTGCTGCTAAAGTAGGAGCAGCTTTTTCTATGAGTCCTAGGGTTCCGGGGTGAGTTGGATTGCTGCTCTTCCCTCCTTCAGTTTGGATGATGTCTGCGCCAGCTTTCACCAGTTCCTCTGCTAACTGTACCTGTTGATCCAGAGTCAGAATATGGGGAACAGTGACTGATAGGGTGATTTCTCTGAGGAGAACGCGGGTTTGGTGAGTGAGCGCTAAAACTTCTTCAGCCTCAAATCTGCGTCCTTGAGCGTAGAAAGAATCGAAATTACCAATTTCAATCAAATCTGCACCTGCAGCAACAGCTTGCACAAATTTCTCAGGGTCAACTGCAGATACACAAATTGGTAGATTTGTCAATTTTTTCGCCATTTGTACCAAAGCAGGATCGGCGGCGATATCAACAAAAGTCGCACCACCGTGATGGGCTGCTTTGACGGTTGCTTCTACGCTACGCCCATCAAAGTTATTTAAGCCGGTGATAACTTTGAGCGCACGGCGGTTGGCAAATGCACTTTGGAGAGTAGGATGCATTGTCATATTTCGTCTTTTGATGCTTTGAAAATTAGGTTTATTCTACCGTCTCCCTGAGAATAGGGGTTAGGGGGTCTGCCAAATCTTGATAGTCTTGTCTTTACTACCACTTACCAAGGTTTTGCCATCTGGACTGAAAGTGACAGCAAAAACTTCGCTTGTATGCCCTTGGAAGGTGCGTATTTTCTGTCCCGTACTCAGGTTCCAGATGATAACAGTGTTGTCATCGCTACCAGTGGTAATTTTTTCACCATCCGGGCTGAAGGCGACAGCATTTACATCTGCTGAATGTCCTTTAAAAGTGCGTAATTCTTTTCCTGTGTTCAAGTTCCACAGTTTGATAGTCCAGTCATCGCTAGCGCTGACTAATAATTGACCATTCGGGCTGATAGCAAGGGCATTTACATCGGCTTCATGCCCCTTGAGGGTGAGTACAACTTTTCCTGTATTCAAGTTCCACACTTTCATAGTTCTGTCTGCACTAGCACTTGCAAGCCTTTGACCATTTGGACTGATGGCGACAGACAAAATATTCCCTGTATGTCCCTTTAAAGTAAGGATTTCCTGTCCGGTGTTCAAATCCCAAATTTTGATAGTTTTGTCATAGCTACCACTAGCAACTTTCTGCCCATCGGGGGTAATGGTAACGGAATTAATAAGACTCGAATGTGCTTCAATAGTACGGATTTCCTGTCCAGTTTTCAAATTCCAAACTTTGGCTGCGTTGTCATCACTGCCACTCACAAGAGTTTGACCATCTGGACTGATAGCGACAGAATAAATAATGCCTTTATGTCCCTTAAGAGTGCGGATTTCCTTTCTACTTTTCAGGTTCCAAAGTTTGATTGTTTTGTCATCACTGCCACTTGCAAGGGTAGTACCTAGAGAGTTAAATGCTAGAGAATTCACGTCACCTGAATGCCCAATTAGGATGGAAGTCAGACCAAAGTTTTGCCAGTAATAAATCAGTCCACCTAACCCTAAAAGTGTAATGGTACTTCCAATAAGCAGAGATTTTTTCCACTGATTTCTTGGTTGAACAATAGTAATTGGAACACTTGGAAAAACTGATGATGTCAAGGAAATATCTGAAGGTGGTAGCGTTGCAGTCATCTCTGGTGGAATCACCTCTGGTTGTCGCTTTTGACGCAAGTCTTGCAAGACTTCATCGGCTGACTGGTAACGATACTCGATATCTTTTTGCAACAGCTTGTCTAGCACCTGCTCCAGTCTTGGAGATATGGGAGACTTGAGATATTGCTGCCAATTCATCACCCAACTATAGCCGTGTTCCATGTAAAGCCCAGATGGGTGAATTCCTGTCAACAAATGAAAGCAAGTCACACCCAAACTAAACAAATCACTAGCTGGATATGCACTGCCATACTTCATTTGTTCCATTGGTGCATAGCCATAGGAACCAATAGTTGTACCTGTTTGTTCTAGAGAAGTTGCGGTTAACTGCTTGGCAACGCCAAAATCAATCAGCACTAAATCTTCTCTAGTACTTTGGGAGGAACGACGGATAATATTTTCTGGTTTAATGTCGCGATGAATAACTTGATGTTCGTGGATAAAGTTGAGAACGGGCAATAGTTCACGTAACAATTCCCAAATCTTTTCCTCACTGAAAAGTCCCTGTTCTCTTAACTCCTGTCGCAAGGTTTGCCCTTGAATGAACTGCTGCACTAAATATAAGTAGTTATCATGCCTAAAGTAGGCATATAAATGTGGAATTTGCCGATGTTCTCCAAGCTGTTGTAGACGCCGCGCTTCTTCTTGAAAGAGTTCGGTTGCTTTATGTAGGGCGCTAGTCCCTTGGACTTGCGGTACAAGCTGTTTAACAACACAATGCTCATTCAGCTTGTCTTCATCCTCTGCCAAAAAAGTTCTGCCAAATCCTCCACCTCCCAATGGCTGGATAATGCGATAGCGGCTTCGCAGCTGGGGTAGGAGTTGTGTACCGCAACTGTGGCAGAAATCTGCCCCATCAGGATTTAAGGGCTTCTCGCAATTGGGATTAAGGCAGTAGATCATAGTTAGGCGTTGCTCAGCCGTTGTCATTTACTTTGACACTCCCCTTTCTCGCGGCTCGGGGATTCTTGGTTCTTTGACTCGCCGTTAGACAGCAGGCTCGCGCCAACTGCCCAAGAGGGCAAATCTCCCCAAGCGTAAGTTCCCGTGTGCCCCACGGTACTGAGTCCTAGTTTTAGGATGTTGATTGCTGCGTTGATATCCCTGTCTTCTGTATAGCCGCAATGAGGACAAACGTGAGTTCTGGTAGACAGAGATTTTTTCACTTTTTTGCCACAGTTAGAGCAGTTTTGGGATGTGTTGTAGGGAGGGACGGCAACTGTCACCTTCCCATATTTGTGACCAAAATACTCCAGCCATGACCGAAAAGTTGACCAGCCAGCATCACTGATTGACTTAGCCAGATGTCGATTACGTACCAGCCCTTTCACACTTAAGTCTTCATAGGCTACCAAATCGTTAGACTGGATGACGGAGTATGCAACACGCTTGCAATACTCTTTTCGTTGCCTACTTACTCTTAAATGCTTACGGGCATATCGATTTCTGGCTTTGTGGTAGTTGTTAGATTGACGAATTTTCGCTTTCTTTTTCTGAGTGCTGAACTTCTTGGATTTTTTGCGGTTAGCGCGGTTTAACTGTTTTTCAGACTTACGGTAAAACTGGGGTGATTGTTCAACATTACCTTTATTATCAGCAATGAAGTACTTCAATCCCAAGTCAATACCTACGACTTGACCTGTCGGTTGTGTCTCAACTTTTAAATCAACTTCAATTGCAAATTGAGCATAGTACCCATCAGCGCGACGCACTAATCGGACACGCTTAATTTGCTTAATGTCGTAGTAGTTCAAGTCATAGGTTCCCTTTAACTTAAGAGTCCCAATGCCTTTTTTGTCAGAGAAAGTTATAGCTTTACGAGTACTAGAAAGCTTCCAACCGCTTGTTTTGTATTCAACAGAGCGACAATGTTTCTTAAACTTTGGAAAACCTTTTTTACCCTTAACCTTCTTTTTGCAGTTATCGTAAAATCGAGCTACTGCGCTCCAAGCACGCTCTGCCGCAGATTGTCTTGCCATTGAATTGAGTTCATCCGCAAAGGGAAATTCAGCAGCTAGTACAGCGCAATGTTTATTTAAGTCGTATCTATTCAAGCTAGTACCTTTATTATCCATCCAGTATCTGAGACACTTATTTTGGATGAACTGACTAGTACGGATAGCATCGTCTATTGCTTTGTACTGCCTGTCTTTTCCTTTGACCTTGAACTCGTAAATTATCACTGGTTTCGACCTAACCAACACCATCCTTATGTTAACACAGTTTACATAAGATATCCGAAGATGCGGAAAAAGATAGCATCACGGTAGGCTAAAGCCTACGTAGGCGGCTTTCATCCCGACGCACTTGGGCAAAGAAAAAGAGCCTTAGCGTAGCGGCTCCCCTTGGGAGCTTCCTTAATAGAACGAGTACTCGTCTTGGAACACAGATCTAGGACTTACGCATTGACAGGGAATGAACTATGTGCATTCAAACCCACCTGTTGTTTAAGGTGTTCCAGAATAAAGTCACGAGCAACTTGAAGAGATAAATTTCTTTGGAGTTCGTACCAGTTT
>JAAUSC010000119.1 GCA_012031965.1 Scytonema sp. RU_4_4 | reverse complement strand
CTATGTCACTCAAGTTTTAGTACCTCAACTTTGGACTGGGGCAACTGTTGTTATGGATAATTTCAGTTCTCACAAAGTTACTGGTATTAAAGAAGCTATAGAAGCTGTAGGAGCTAAATTGATATATTTATCTCCTTATTCTCCTGATTTTTCTCCCATTGAAAACTGTTGGTCAAAGGTCAAGGAGTTTCTGCGCTCGCAAGCCGCCAGGACATATCAAGAATTAGATCAAGCCATCACACAAGCCTTAGAAACAGTTGCTAAAAAAGACATTGTTGGTTGGTTCACCCACTGTTGCTACTATATTGTACCCAACTGAGAACCGCTATAGTCCTTCGGGATGGAGCACAAGTCGGTGCTGGCACTTTCGGTGCAGGAGATGGGGGAAATTTAACCGTCAATGCCACAGATTCTGTACAAGTGATTGGTATCTCCTCCAATGCCCATCGCCTACCGATGCATTGAACTTCTTATCTCATATCTTGCACCATTTTCAACAAGACCTAAAAAACCGGGTTTCTCAACGGAAAATTAAGCTTTTTAAGTGGTGTTATTCTCAAGAAACCCGGTTTTTGACCCTGGTGCAAGATGTCAGTTATACCAATTCTGTTATGTTCATATCACATTTATTAGTTTTTACTTTTCACTTCTCCCAAAATTGGTTCTTCGGCTAAGTTTTCCAAACCCATATCTCTCAACAAATTATCCCAATCCTTATAAAGATTCGTGTTTTGTGGATCGGCGAGACGGAGTTTTGCTAATTCAGTTAGGGCAGATTGCCAAATGCGATTTTGAGCATAAATAGCAATCCGCGAACGTGGTGCTGTTGCTGCTTTTAGCTGGTGCTCTATTTCTGGCTTAAGTGTTACCCTTTGCACCAATCCATAAACAAAATCAGCTCCTTTTGTAGAGGCTTGACGATTCGCGTTTTTGCAATAAAGTTTAAAGTACCATTGATATTTTTTATTAATTTCTAAAGAGATCGTAGACGGAAGGTTGAAACTGACAATACCCGCTCCAAAAGGTAGTGTAAAAGAAGTTCGGTAAACATCGTTGTTTGCTTCATCCTGTAACGAAAATTCTCCAGAGCTTATAGCATCAGACTTATACGGCACAAAAAACCAGAATGTCGGATTCTCTTCGACTGATAAGCTTAAGTCATTAGAAGATACCAGAGCAGTCAGCGGGATTTTTACAGCATGACAATTGCCACGGCTTCCCGTTCCCTTCCTTTTACCAGGTCTACCTTGGCTTGAACCATCATTTTGCTGTTGCTGAGAGAGAATTGGTGTTATGTTTGGATTATTACTCTCTGGCATATGAGATTGTGCTAGTACGGACATTGGATAGCTTATGAAGCCAAGTAATGTCAAAGTAATAGTAAAAAAGGGAAAAAAGGGTTTTTTATTATGCACAGGTAACTTAGTTCTAGTCATTGTCATTTTGTTATATACAAATATGCTTGTTGTAAACTCAAGAAGCAAAATTCTTTTTTCATAGGCAAATTTTCTGATTTTTTGATAAGTAGGCGAATAGAATTTTTTGTAGGATGCGTTAACCCAGGGTGTTGTACAGAACTTATATTGATGAAAAGAAAACTGCGCCTTTGGCTAACTTCTAAATTCCGACCACTGGGTTCTAAGTTCCTTTGAGGGAAAAAACATTTATATTATGTGGCATCTTCCGTTTTTGCACCACTCAAGTTAACCCAATTAAGCACTTTTTCCCAAGTCAATTGCAAACGCGTAAGGAACAAAGTATATCGGGCTTGATGAATTTTTTAGAAAATATTAAATTTTGCGGATTCTAAAAAAAATATTATAGTTTGAGGGAATCGCTTGACTGAGTACGCTCACAGTGGGCGTTGCATAATGACAGTATGAATTAAGGTCAATTTCCCAAAATTGCATAAACTAATGTCACTATGACCCATTAAGAATAAGCAAGGTTAGTAAACAAGCTTAACCTTCAATTCAGCCACAAAACGAACAAGGAATACTGGCAGCAGAAGGATAGCAAAAAGGATTGTTTGTGTATCCACAAACGACGCGCCCAAGACGGTTGCGTCCAGAGGAACGGTCTTTGTTCGCACCTTACGTGCATTCAACGGTGGATGCTCAACCTGCTAATTCGCTGGTTAGTATGCCGTAAAACGATGATTATTGTTTTTTGGATATTGTTTGGTTTAGTAGGTATTTGGTTTAGTAGGTGCGATTTCGTTTCTTGCCCTTGCTCGAATACAGCTAAAGCAAGAGTCACAAACCCTTGCGCTTGGGCTTGTTGTTGCTGCACTTAATATACACTATGTGTCGGACAAAAAATATCTTTCAAGTATGAGCTAACTCATATTATTAACGCTACGTAGTGTTTACCTTATAAATATGAACTGAGTCAAATAACTCCAAGAGTAATTCCAAGTTTTCTCTACTGTTTACATTCTGCTTTCTACAACTTCAAGAGGTATCACTATGAATTCCCCAATCATTGATAAATCACAGTTGAACTCCACTTCCAATGCAGTAATATCCACAATTCCTCGTAAAAGAGGATTAGTAGCTACATGGATCAATGTCAATGGGAAGTTGGTTTGCACTTGGAGCGCTCCAAGCACTCATGAATCACCCAAGTCAGTTGAAATCAATCACACGGCTTGTGCAACCGTTGACAAATCTGAAGTTCAATCTACCCCACTGACTGTTGAATCGACAACTTCTAGAAAAAACAGATTAATTGCTCAGTGGCTCACAGTCAATGGTGAGTTGGTTTGCAAGTGGATAACCCAAGAGCTAAGCCCATCGTCCAAGTTGCTCAAAATGAGTATCTCTCAACCCAAAGCTGCGTGAAAGAGGAAGCAAATTCTCCCTTGTTCCTCTTCACCAATTGCATAGTAACCTGTTAGCAAAATTAACAACTAGAAAGGAGTTAAGTCATGAAAAAAACGACTCTTGACAACATCACTCAAGCCGTAATCAATTCCGGCGACGGCGGCAAAACTCATCCGCGACTCTATCAGATTTATACAAGCCTTGTGCGATATCTGCATGAGTTTGTCCAAGAGGTGAACCTAACTAATCAAGAATTGCAAGTTGGTCTCAATTTCTTAACCCGCTTAGGTCGTCCATATCTAGACATGCCTAAGGGTGAGTTCTATATGCTACCCGACTTGATTGGTCTCTCGGAGTTGGTAACTCTTTTGCACGACACGAATCATGAGATCGCCACTGAGAGTAATTTGGAAGGTCCAATGTACCGACCGAACGCACAAGAGCGACAAATGGGCGACTCTCTCGGAGTGGATGAGGATGGGGAAACGCTATTGCTATCAGGTCGGATTTCAGATTTGAACGGCAAACCAATTGCCAACGCAATCATCGATGTTTGGCAACCTAATTCCAAAGGTTTTTATGACCTGCAGGATTCAAATCAATCGAGTGACAATTTCCGTGGGCGTTTCAAAACTGGTTCTAATGGTCGATATACGTTTAAGACTGTGATACCCGGAAGCTACCAGGTTCCGGACAATGGACCTTCCGGCGAGTTGCTGCGGCTGTTGGGACGGCATCCTTGGCGGGCAGCCCATATTCATATTAAGCTTGATGCACCAACTTACACTCCACTGACCACGCAGATTTACATCGGTGGCACTCCATACCTCGATTCAGATGTCACTTTCTCAGTCAGATCTGCTGTGATCTATCCACAAAAACATGAGTCGGCAATCGACAAGGCACACAATCAAGACAAACCCTTCTATACAGCAAACTTCGATTTTGTTTTGAAATCGGCTGTTGAACAAGCAAAAGTAGCGTAAGCTTCTAGCACGGGACTGGAGTTGCTTGGCAGGAACCGCAGTCCCTTTAAACTGTTAAGTTTTGGATTGAAAATTGGTTTTCAATAAAACTTTTAGCCCATAGGGGTAACAAATATGAGTATTACTAGCCCTGTTAAAAAATTAGAGAGTAAATACGTGTGGGCTGCTCCAATGGTTGCAGCGCTGGTCTATCCAGTCGTGCTCATGGCATTATTTTACAGTGCTAGGCTACTCCACAACGCAACTCACTTTAGTGACGCAGTCGTTGGCACAGTTGCTCTTATTCTTTGCTTCTTACTGACCTATAGTGTTCCTGCTCTTGGTCTTGCTATTGCTTACCGCTTAGGGCAAATCTCTGATCCCACACCATCGCAGATTCGTGTGCGGCGTTTTGCTCACCTCGTTTTTGCGAGTCCACCATTGTTCACTTGCATTGGAGTCGTACTTTTGATTCTAGGTATTACCAATGGTGATTACATTGTTTGGGGAATTATCTGGATACCGATTGTACTCTTAACGTTGAGAAGTCATCTGGCAATTGGAACGCGGATTGTTTCATCTCCTCCGTTCAACTGGGAGCGACTGAAAGTCATTGGAGCTATTCATGGCATCTCAGCACTAACCATTTTGCTGATTTATTTAGTGCCTCACATCGCTAACCATCTCACAGCCTTTTGGAGTGTTAATACTCACATTGGTGTGATGGAGACACTCAGACAGTGGTATCGTTCAAAGCTGGTAGAACCGTTAGTTATTGTGTTGTTCATGTGCCAAGTTATTACAGGTCTTGTGCTTTGGCGACCACGTACGACACATCAAAGCGATGTTTTTGGAACATTTCAGACGGCTTCCGGAGCTTTTCTATCGGTCTTCATCACTTCTCACACAATGGCAGTTTTCTTGTTAGCACGAGCCAATGGTGTTGACACTAACTTTTTCTGGGCATCTGGTCAACCTGCTGGAATGCTTGGCGATCCGTGGAGCGTCAGGCTAATTCCACACTACACTCTTGCAGTGTGGATGTTGTTTACCCATTTGGCGTGTGGTCTAAGATTCAGACTTTTGGATCGTCGTATACCAATCTCAAGGGCAAATAAAGTGGCTTGGGGCATAATCGGTCTGGGATTCATCATTGCTCTGGTCATTATCCTCGCAATGTTTGGGTTTCATATTTTCTAATCGGTCTATCGCCTTTGGCGGTTAATTCTTGCCGGGGGAGTGTCAATGCCAACATTTCTGACAGCAGGATTCTGAAAACCTTAAAACCTTTATAGGACTTACGCACTTTACTTTGAGACAGTTACGTGCATCAACTGCACTGCATTCAGTAGTAAGGTTGAACTGACCAGAATAGTGGCAATTTTTTCCATTTCTATCTCAAAACTGCATAAGTTGATGCGTGCTTACATCTATATCAGAATACAGCAAGATTACTCCCTTCCCGCCAAAAGATTACCGATTTGAAAACCGCTCCAGGCGCAGAGGAGCCAGTGCGTTGCGGAGCCAGTACTGCAGTCCTTGTTTCCCTCCGTAGGTATCTGGTGAGACCAGCGCTGCAGGAGGGTCTCCCTCCGTAGGCGACTGGCGAACCCGAAGGGCGTTGGGGTTCCCCCCGTTGTAGCACCTGGCGTGACGCAGAGAAAATACGCTTCGCTTGATAGGTAATTTTAGAGTGGGAAGGGAGTAGCAATATGAGTGCTCAACTTCTGTTCAGCAAATCAAGTAAGGCTTGACTCATACAATCAAATTTTTGTCAATGCGTAAGTCCTACTTTAAGTAATTTTTAGATTTTCCGAAAAATCTTACTCCAAAACTGTATAAGCAACTAACAACAATTTTATTTTCATTGCTAAACAGTCAACAGTTAACCTATAGATATCTAAAAAAGGAGTTATTCACGATGAAATCTAATTTGAAGATGGCATTATTCTTTTTAAGTTTACTATGTTCTGTTAGCGCTTCCATCAGTGCAGTGCTTGCTCAGGAACCTAGTCAAACAACTCTGTCTACCCAATTGAGTATTCAACAGAAAGATAATTTTGATTTATTAGCAACAAAAGCTTCTCTAGATAAAGAACTTCAGGCTTTTTTCAATAGCAAATACGACTATTGGGATGCTCGTGTCTTAGCAGATTACTGGGGACAATCAGTGCAAGATGCAAAGGCTCGAATGGGCAGAAAGATTCTCTGGGGTCGAACAGATATTGCCATCTTAGAACAGTTTCTTGTAGATGCTAGGGTAAAAGCTTTACAGTCAGTGAAGCGAGCTCAAAATCCAAGCTCTTACAAATTTTTTAGAGAGTCAACCTATACTTACGATGATGCAAATGCACTTGCTAAATTTTGGGGCGATCGCTCTGTTATGGATGCAAAACTCCGCATTGAGCGCAACCTCATTTTAGGCAATGACGAGATGATTGAACAAGCGCTGCGATATGCTCGCAACTAAGAATAATGAACAGTTATCAGTAGACTGATAACTGATAACTCTTGACCCAGGTGTGCGTTCTTTCTTAACAGGTTTTGATGGAGAGAGATTTATAGATATTGGTAATAACGACATAGCTAAAATCTATAGATTGTGTCGCTTTATCGATGGACTAATTTCTCAAAAGTCGAAGTTAAAAGGACGAAGAAACAAGCGTCAAAGACAAAAAACACAAACCAAAATTGATAGTTTATTCATTCGCGTTCGTAACTTGATTGATGAATGTCACAGAAAAGTAGCTAAATGGTTGACTACGGAGTACAGGTTAATCTTTCTTCCTACATTTGAGACTTCCCAAATGGTAGCCAAAACAGGAAACAAGAAAAGAAAGATTAATTCTAAAACAGTGCGTCAAATGCTTAAATGGTCGCATTTTAGATTTAAACAAACATTAAAGTTCCAAGCCTTTAAACGTGGTTGTACCGTGATGGATGTAACCGAAGAGTATACTTCTAAGACTTGCACCAAATGTGGTCATGTTCACGTTAAGTTAGGCAGTTCTAAGAAGTTTAAATGTCCAAGTTGCGGACACAAACTTCCAAGAGATTGGAACGGCGCTTTGGGGATTTTTCTTAAGGCATTGCGAGATATTGCCGAGTTAGGAGCTTCGGTTTCTAGCACGCTATGTCCGGGAAAATCCGCTGATTACCGGGCTTGAAGTATCTGAACAAAGTTATGTCTTTTTTAAATTGGAAAATTGGCTTTGAGATTGAGCTGATGGCACCTAGAGGACTCAGCAGACAGAACTTAGCAGAGTCTATAGCTGAAGCTCATGATGCGCGAGTGCGTCGTATCTTCCATCCGCAGTCTGAACCAAGTATGGTTCCTGGAACCCCCTTGTTCCAAAATCTGACTTTAGGATTTGAGGTGATTGATCGACAGGGATATTTGATTGCTCAATGCGTGGATGACCTCACTCTTGTTGACGACTTGGACAAAACTCAAAAACCGAAGCCAGGATGGTACCGAGTTGTTAGCGATGATACCAGACTTCTCCAACTGGTGACCTGCCAAGCTGACCCTACTTCTGGGCTTTCTGAAGTCCTCAAGCCAATTGCTCATTTATTTGCTACTGATCTGGACGAGGGACCAGGTGGGATGGTACGTATTGCCGATCATACAGGAAATCCGATTGCGATCGCCGCACCTCTACCAGGGGAACGAGAACGCCCCTGTGAGTTAATTACCCCACCTATCGATACCAATCATCTCGAACGCTTGGAGAGTCTCCTTTCTACAGCACGTTCTCTTGGTTTCACAATTCCCGCTGAGGGCGCAACCCATCTACATTTCGATGGTGTATCTTTATGTTCTGCAAGAGTTTTCGCTAACCTAGTGAATCTTTTATGGATACATGGGGCTAATCTAAAACGATTGGTAGGAACGAACCCCAAATGCAGACGCTTGGGAACGTGGGATAAGGAGTTGTTAGCATTAGTCAATGAATCTGATTTTTGCGATCTGCCTTGGTCTGATGCTCAGGCACGTCTTGCCAAACTTCAGTTAACAAAATACTGTGACTTTAATCTTAAAAACCTGATTCACCCCATTCCTAACAAATTTACCTTTGAAGCACGTATTTTCCCTTCCTGGATACACCCACAACCTGTTATTGAGGCGGCGGCGTTAATGGAAGCCATCTTACATTACGCAGCAACAGCATCCAAGATACCACCTGCAGCACCCCTGGAATGGAAATCAGAATTCGTGCAAGAGTTTCTCGAAACACTACCATTAGCCGAAAATTTTCGTCAGGCTTGGCTGTCTCGCTTGGGCACACACTTATCTGACTTTGCTGAGTCAGGAATAAGGGCAAGGACGTTGGATTTGACCACATTGACTGTCAAGAGCTAAATTGACACTCCCACACCTAGAAGGTGTGGGATTCTTGAAGACTAAGCCAAGTCTCCAATATCCCATAAACTCAATTGAGTTGGCGGGTTCCCAGGCACACTGCGTTTGCCCTTGAGGGCGCAGTGTCTCCGTTTAGTCCCAGTTGATTCCGGGGTGGGCGTTTCAAACAGTACTAGCTGTTTGGGTTTCGTAGAGTCCCTACGTACCTTTTCAATTTTTTTGATAATTAACTGGTTGTCTTTACCGCTCTTGTTTTGATGTTAAGAGCGGCTTGTTTATCCGCGTGCGCTTCATACCCACACGAGGTGCAAACAAACTTTTCTCCAAAACGAGACAAAGCGTCTATTACACCGCACTTAGAGCAGGTGCGGCTTGTATTTTTTGGGTCTACCTTGAAAAAACTTTTTCCCGACTTTGCAGCCGCGTACTCGATTTTTTCTATCAAAGCCCCCCATGAAGCATCTGAGATGGAACGGTTCAAACCGCGTTTAGCTGATTGACCGTTTTTAAAAAAGCGACCTTGTTTAACATCATCAGGTTTAGGCTTGCATCTTGCCTTCATCCCCTTGATGTTCAAATCTTCCACACTGATAGCATCCGCTTTTCTAACTATCTTGTTAGCAACAATCCACTGATAAGCGGTACGTTTGTCAGCGTGTTTTTTATGGAGCCTAGCAATTTTTGTAAGGTGGGCACTGCCTATCATTCGTTCAAAACCTTATTTTTACGTTGTGGGCAGTACCCACCCTACGGTTATTGAGAATGGTGCAAGATCTCAGTTATTGTTCGTCAAACCTAGTGTATGAATCAATACGGTTCAGTTAGAGCTAAAACCCTTAAATTGCGTAGGTTGGGGAGCCACCGCCGTGGACGGGTTCCCCGGCTTGTTAGCGCAGCGTCTCCGACAGGAGAGGCGAGTGGCGTTTGACGTAAGGAAACCCAACACAAAACGTTTATTGTTGGGTTGCGCTACGCTTAAACGCCAGACGCCTACGGAGGGAAACCCTCCTGCAGCGCTGGCTCCCCAACCTACCTTATCCTTAACTGAACCGTATTGGTGTATGAATATCTCTATCATTCGAGGCAAAGTCCCGAAAGGATATTCAAACGATATTCAATGGCGAGGTTAGCAACCTATATCTGCACCTAAAGCACGCCAAGTGTTGATACCAACAATCCCATCTGACGTTAGATTATGGTTTTCTTGAAAATCTCTAACTGCACGCTCAGTTCCATTACCGAAGTCAGCGTTGAAGTCAATATCGTATCCGTAACGGAGAATCAGAAGCTGTTGTAGGAATCTTACTCCTTCACTTTTAGAACCGTTCTGGAGTCGTGGCAAATCGTTAGTCAGTTGAGTACCAATAGCAGTAGCAGCAGCACCTGTAGCTTGAATTTCGGTAGCCATAGTTTATTCCTTGTTTGTATGTATTGTGAAGAATACTCACACTCTTTGAGTATCAAGGGTGCTTGTTTTCCTTCTATATTCTTAATGGGTGTCGTTGAAACTAATTTATGCACTTATCGCCAATTTTTGAGAAGAATACAGAACTTCGCAGCTAGGAATAACCGCATGGATGAATCCGCGCTTCTTCAGTGTTGAAAATTCTTTTTTCTTCCCCTTAGATCAATATAGAGAAATAAATGTGATGAATTAGGGAAAGATTATTTTCGTTTCAGGTGTATGTCCCAGATATAAATAGGTAGCAGTTTTCAAGACAATCTCAGAATAAAGAATCTTCTGAATTTCTAAACTGGGAGCGCGTTTTGCAGTTAGTTTATAGGCAATTATTTCACCCTCAAGACTAAAGTCACTAATCGTGCGGTAGTGGTCATAGTCATGAATTGCTAGGAATGCAAACCCGTAAAATGGGTTAGGGTAAATTGCAGAATCATAACTTTCAGCCGATTCCCATAGTTGTCCTTGTTCAATATCCGCGAACATATCTTGTGTTGTTTCGTAACGCATATAATCTGAGAATTGGACATTTATAGGGAGTTGCTGGAACTCACTCATGAGCCAGTCACAAAGTTCGTTCTTGGCTTCTTCGGAAATTTCGGCAGATTCACCTTGCAAGTAGAGTTTTGCTAGGGTTTCTACTTTTGATGTCATTTGTATCACTCCTTTGATTTGCGTATTAGTCTCACTAGTATTGTCAAGATAATGAGGTTTTAAAAAATTATTGAGTTATTCCTTCCAAAGATTTCTTTACTGTTAATATGACAAAAATTATTCATTCATTCTTTGAGGTAGCTCAACTTTTAGAGAAAATTGTCTTGATTTTATTACTGAAATGATGGTGCGAAGTAAACATGTTGGCAACTGTCGAACAACTAGCTCAAATTTTCATCTTTTCCGGATTAGAAACTGAACAATTAGAGCAATTGCTCGCTCATACCCAAGTGCGGCATTATTTGCGGGACGAGATTATTTTGCATGAAGGCTCGGAAGTGCCAGTCAAACTTCATGCCATCTTGCATGGAACACTTCAGATCAAAAAAACAGCAGCAACGGGTAAGGAAACGATTTTACGTATCTTACCTGTGGGTGAAATTTTTGCCGCACCTGCCCTATTTGGTAATGGTATTGCACCAGCAACAGTGGTTGCGCAACAAGACTGCCAAATTCTTACAGTTGAGCGCAAAGCTTTGCTTGAAGCAATTGGACAAACTCCAGAATTAGCACTTCGTATTATCGCGGTTCTCAATCAACGTCTTCAGCTACTCCATAACACAATTCATGGACTCGTTTCCGAGCGAGCGATTGTGCGCTTGGCAAGGCTGATTCAGTATACGATGTTGCAATATGGCACTGAGTCATCCTCAACTGGGCAAACATTGAAGATGAATCTTCCTCACTACCAAATATCCCGCACTATTGGCATTACCTATGAAGAGTGCGCTCGCTTAATTAGTAGCTTGAAATCTGTAATGATATACAAACGAGGAAAAATCACGATTGTTAATCCTAAAGCTTTAGATGAAATTGCTAGTGGAGAGGAAAAATTGGATTAGGTATATCTATGATTTGGATATAAATTGATGTAGCTATAGACTGAGTTTTCATAACTAAATAAGATTGAAACAGCGGTATAATCAACAGATGCTCAAGAGTGCATCTGTTGCTTATGAAACCCCGTTCACTCGGATTTTGGCTAGTAAACGGCACTACACTTTGGTTTCTGTTTAACTCTTGCCCCGCAGTCGCACAAATCGTCCCGGATGCAACACTACCAGTCAACTCTAGCGTCAGACAACAGGAAAATATCAGCGTCATTGAGGGCGGAACAACAGCAGGCTCGAATTTGTTCCACAGCTTTCAAGAATTTTCTGTTCCCACCAGCGGGACTGCTTTTTTCAATAATGCACAAAATATTCAGAATATTCTGACACGAGTGACGGGAGGGTCGATTTCTAACATTGACGGCATCCTGAGAGCCAATGGGACTGCTAATTTATTCTTGCTCAATCCCAATGGGATAATTTTTGGTCCTAATGCCAGACTGGATATTGGTGGCTCATTTGTTGGCAGTACGGCAAATAGCATCAACTTTGCTGATGGTTTTCAGTTCAGCGCCGCAAATCCCCAATCTACACCTTTGCTGACAATTAATGTACCGATAGGTTTGCAATTTGGGCAAAATCCGGGACGTATAGAAGTGCAAGGCACCGGATACGATTTATCTGCTCAACTGCGATCGCCAATCATCAGGGGGAATAGCATTACTGGCTTGCAGGTACAGCCAGGCAAGACCTTAGCTTTGGTAGGGGGTGATATAGACTTAGAAGGCGGTACGCTGACAGCAGAACAGGGACGGATTGAGTTAGGGAGTATAGGCAATCAAGCACAAGTAAGCCTCAATTCCATTCCTGAAGGGTTTGCTCTCGACTATCAAGGCGTACAGTTTTTCCGAGATATTCGCCTATCACAACAGGCGTCAGCCGATGCTAGTGGCGGCGGTGCAATTCAGGTGCAAGGTAATAATGTCAGGCTTACTGATGGCTCAATCATTTTGATTCAAAACCAAGGGGAGCAGCGAGGAGGACAAATCAGTGTGAACGCTGCCCAGTCTTTAGAAGCGAGCGGTCCTAACCCAGTTGCTGGGTTTTATGGGGGCTTGGAGGGTCAAACTATAGGAGTTGGAAGTAGTGCAGATATTGTAGTTTCAACTCAGCAATTAGTTGTTCGGAATGGAGCGGCAATCCTCACTCGCTCTTTCAGTCCTGGTAGGGCGGGTAATGTGACTGTTAACGCCTCTGATTCGATCCAAGTAATTGGATTTTCACCGATTGCTCCTGCTTTGAGCAGCGTTATTACCGCAGTCGGTTATCATTCTGGAGATGGGGGAGATCTCACAGTATCAACAAAGTGGTTAACTATTTTCAATGGAGGATCCGTATCAACTCCTTCTTTTGGAACCGGACAAGGAGGAGATGTAACGGTGAATGCAACTGAATTTATAGAAATAAGTGGAGTATCAAGGGTTGGTATACCAAGTAGTATATCTACTGTTAATTTAGGAACTGGAAATTCTGGAAAAACAACAATCAACACATCAAGGTTAGTGCTTCAGAATGGAGCAATAGTCAGTGCTGCATCCTTCGCAAGTGGTAGAGCGGGCAGCGTCATCGTCAATGCTAGAGAGTCTATAGAGGTAAATGGTACAATGCCAGAGTCTCCCACGACGCCTACTTATATCGGTGCATCTGCTCCTGAATTATCTGAGAGTATTCAAGAGATTTTTCGAGTGCCTCAAGTGCCAACTAGCTCCTCTGGAGATGTAACTATTAACACTGGGAAACTAAGCGTTACAGAGGGTGCCCGAGTCCAAGTGAGTAATGTAGGAGTAGGTGATGGTGGAGCGCTGCGGGTAAATGCTCGCTCCATTTTTTTAGATAATCAAGGTGGTATCACGGCAGCAACTGCATCCGGGGAAAGTGGCAACATTGAACTACAGGTAAGCGATTTGCTACTGCTTCGCCGAAACAGTCAAATATCTGCCACGGCTTTTAGTAACGGCAGTGGCGGTAACATTAATATAAATACTCCCTTACTTGTTACCGTTCCAAGAGAAAATAGCGATATCAGTGCCAATTCTGTGAGCGCCCGTGGCGGAAATGTGATTATCAATTCCTCTGGAATCTTTGGCACTCAGTTCCGCAACCGCAACACCCTAGAAAGTGATATCACAGCCACTGGGGCAAGTTCTGAGTTAAGTGGCAATGTGCAAATCAACACACCAGATATTGATCCCAGTTCTGGATTAGTGGAATTGCCAGTCAATATTGTTGATCCCACACAGTTGATTGCACAAGGCTGTCCGGCAAACAGAGGCAATTCATTTACCATCACCGGACGTGGAGGCTTGCCACTTCTCCCTAGTGACGCACTCCGCAGTGATCAAACTGCGACAATCAACTGGGTTACCCGTGAGCGTCGGGAGAATGAAGAGGACAAGGGGACACGGGGACGCAGGGACACGGAGAGAGTAAATGTCTTTGCGTCACCGCGTCCTAATATCTCCGCGTCTTCTTTGGTGGAAGCGACTGGTTGGGTGATCAACAAATCGGGTGAGGTGTGGTTGACTGCTTCTGCATCTACTGCGACATCCACGACACCTCAAAGTTCTTTGTCAACTCCAGAAAGCTGTCCACCCTCAGAAACTGTTGGTTCGGATTAATTCGAGGCAAAAAACATGGCACGAAAGCGGTCTAGAATTTTTGCAGTACAATCCTTCTTAAAGTTTGCCTCTGTTGTTCGTCTACGTCGCCGTTATGGGAGGAGATGGCTGACCCGAATTATACTTGCTCTATTAACTGCTTTTTTTCTAGCTTGGGGGTTGATTTGGGTACCTGCTATTCCGCAAGTTCCCCAAAACCAACCAGATGCTCAAGAATTAGTTGAAAAAGGTCGAAAACTCTACAATACAGGAAGATATTCAGAAGCGGTCAAAGTTTTGCAGCAGGCGGCTTCAGTTTCCGAAATGCAAAAAGATAGTTTGGAGGTGGCGATCGCCCTGGGCAATCTCTCCTTAGCCTTGAAAAAACTTGGACAATGGGACAAAGCAGAAGCAGCACTTGCACAAAGTCTCAACGTTTTAAAAAACTCTGGACTTAGAACTCGGGAATCAGCATCGGTTTTGGCACAAATCCAAGAAACTCAAGGGTTAGTGCAATTGGAACTAGGCAAAGCTGAACAAGCGCTGGACACTTGGAAACAAGCGACTAAGACTTATGCTCGATTAAACGATGGAGCGGGGAAAATCCGTACTCTGATAAACCAAAGCCTTGCAATGCAAACTTTAGGGCTTTACCGTCAAGCTAGGACAACTTTAGAGCAAGTCAACCAAACTCTTCAAAAGCAACCGGATTCTCTCGTTCAAGCGATCGCCTTACGAAGCTTTGGCGATGTTCTAAAATTGGTTGGTGATTTAGAGCAGTCTCGCCAAGTGTTACAGCAAAGTCGGGATGTCGCGAAAAGATTGCAATCTCCCCCAGAAATCACTGCAGCGCTGCTGAGTTTAGGCAACACTGAACATGCTTTAGGTAGGCGATCGCAAAGCTCTGTAGCAACTTCTTCCCTAACGCAGCAGAACACTACCATTGGTGAAAAGTCTACACCATTGAGCTGTATAATTAGACCGACCTTTGATATAGAGACACAAAATTTGAGGCGACGTCGTGCGAAACAAACACGAAATCAAAGGCAGCGTCGTGCGGAAGAAAGCTTCATTGACGCGACTTCTGCTGCGTCTTTTCATTATCAACAGGCTGCACAGTACTATCAAGAAGCTGCTACCACATCTGGTTCTCCAACGACGCAAATTCAGGCTCAAATAAATAGACTCAGTGTATTGTTGGAACTGCAACAATGGTCACAAGTACAAAATTTGTTGCCTAACCTCCAATCAAAATTAACAAAGATACCACCCAGTCAAACATCAATTTACGCTCAGATTAACTTAGCCCAAAGTTTAATTTGCCTCAAACAAGCTACCGCTGCGAACAATCCCTCATGGAGAGAAATTGCTCAAGTTTTAGCAACAGCAATTCAACAAGCAAACAACTTTGGTGACAAGCGTTCAGAAGCTTATGCCAAGGGTGTACTGGGTGGAGTGTATTTAAAATCAGAGGATGTGTCTAGTCAGACGTTGCAGACAAAGTCTCTAGATCATGCACAAGAATTGACAAAGCAAGCTCTGACGTTAGCCCAATCGATTCAAGCAGCAGACATTGTTTATCTGTGGCAATGGCAATTAGGAAATATACTCCGTATTCAAGGAGATATCGAAGGCGCAATTGGATCATACACCCAAGCAGTGAGTACTCTCAATTCTTTACGCAATGACTTGGCTGCCCTCAATCCAGATGTTCAATTTTCCTTTCGAGATAATGTGGAACCCGTTTATCGGCAATTAGTTGATTTACTCTTGCAGGATAGCAAACAAGGAAATCTCAATTCTCCATCCCGAGCAAGTCAAAAAAACTTAAAGCAAGCTCGCGAGGTACTTGAAGCACTACAGCTAACTGAACTAGAAGATTTCTTTCGCGAAGCATGTTTGCAGGCAAAGCCGACGCAGGTTGATGAGATAGTTGATAAAACTGACACAACAGCAGCAGTTATTTATCCGATTATTTTAAAAGACCGCCTCGAAATCATCCTCAAGTTACCAACTCAAAATGAACTGCGTCACTACACAACTTATAAATCTCAAAGCGAAGTTGAAAATACCTTAGAAAAACTACAGGAATATCTCAGAGAACCTGACCGGATTAATGATGTTAAGCAATTATCTCAGCAGGTGTATGGCTGGTTGATAAAACCACTGGAAGCCGAGATAGAAAGGGTAAAGGCAAAAACCTTAGTGTTCGTATTGGATGGTTCGTTGCGAAATATCCCGATGGGGGTCCTCTATGACGAGAAACAAAAACAGTATCTTGTACAGAAGTATGCGATCGCCCTAGCTCCCGGTTTACAGCTTGTTGATCCCAAACCTCTGCAACGAAAACAGTTAAATGCCTTAACTGGTGGGGTAAGCGAGAGACGTGAAGTTGAGGGTAGAGTCTTTGCCCCACTCGAAAACGTCCCACTGGAATTGCAGCAAATTCAGTCTACGGTTCCTCAGAGTAAAGAACTGTTCAATCAGACTTTTACCAAAACAAAGCTGCAAGCCAGTGTTAACTCAGCAACATACTCCGTAGTTCACATCGCAACTCACGGCGAATTCAGTTCTAACGCCGAGAAAACATTTATTCTCACCTGGGAGCAACTTCTTAAAGTCAAAGATTTTGATACCTTACTGCGGCTGAGCAACCAAAGCGAGTCTAAATCTATTGAATTACTCGTGCTGAGTGCGTGTGAAACAGCTGCTGGCGACAAGCGAGCAGCCTTGGGGCTGGCTGGAGTAGCTGTGCGAGCGGGAGCTCGCAGTACCGTGGCAACATTGTGGTCAGTGGATGATCAATCCACTGCTCAACTTATGAGTCAGTTTTATCAGGAGTTAGAAAACACTACAGTCACTAAAGCTGAAGCTCTCCGTCGCGCTCAACTCGCTCTATTGAAGACTTATGAAATTCCGTATTT
This sequence comes from Scytonema sp. RU_4_4, assembly GCA_012031965.1. Taxonomy (GTDB): domain Bacteria; phylum Cyanobacteriota; class Cyanobacteriia; order Cyanobacteriales; family Nostocaceae; genus Brasilonema. The sequence goes on along the minus strand of JAAUSC010000119.1, from coordinate 4,867 downwards.
TTGGGCTGCTTACGTTTTAATAGGGAATTGGCTGTAGACAGTCCTCATGTAATGAGGCACCGCAGTTTTTTCGGTTTTCATGAAGCGGAACCCCACTGCGTTCTGCGTTCTGTGTTCTGCGTTCTTCTTAACTAGTGTGGGGTCTGGGGAGCAGTAAGTCCCGCACCGTAATCTTTGATTCGGTGCCGGGATACACGGACTCTCCAGGGAAAAAGGCAGTACTCGACGTACTGTCTTTTTCCTAACTCGACGCATTGTCCCCTAAAAATCAGTTATCAGTTACCAGTTACCAGTTATCAGTCAGCCCTCATACTACGAATACTCGTCTTGTCCCACAAATCAACAAAAACAGGGCTGGCAGAAAATTAGGGGACAATGCGACGACTGGGTTGCAAATTAAACTGCCCAAAGTTGGAGCAGTACCTATCAATTTACATCGCCCAATTCCAGATGGTTTTGTAGTCAAGCAGGTTAGAGTTATCAGCAAAGCGTCGGGATGGTACGCTCAATTGGTTTTGCAGTCTGATGTTTCCGTTCCTGATGTCATGCCAAATGGTAATTCCATCGGTATTGATGTTGGATTGGAAAAGTTTTTAGCTGTGTCTAACGGACAATTGGTAGAAAGACCCAGGTTTTTCAATTCTTTGCAAAGCGAGCTTAGATGGCTGCAACGCAAGTTGAAAAACAAGACCAAAGGCTCTGCCAACTACCGGAAAGCGCAACACAAGATACGTAGATTGCATGAACGCATTTATGACACGCGCAAACAGTTTCATCTCAACACCGCTCATGTTTTGTGTGACGGTGTAGGAATGGTTTTCGCTGAAGACTTGAACCTCAAGATGACTAGTCGAGGAATGCTGGCAAAGCATTGTCTTGATGCTGCTTGGGGTAGTTTTTTGGAAATTCTGTCTTGGGTTTGTTGGAAACGTGGGGTGTACTTCGCCCAAGTGAATCCTAACGGAACTAGTCAAACCTGTCCTCAATGCGGAACTCATACTGGCAAGAAGAAACTGTCGGAGCGTGTTCATGTGTGTCATGAGTGCGGATATACAACAGACCGCGATGTTGCTGCTGCTATGGTGGTGGAACAGAGGGGTCTTGCAGCTGCGGGACTCGCAGTCAAGCTGCCTGCGGAGGTATCGTTGTTCGGGGACGCAAGTCTAGGCACGACCAATGTTCGCGCAGCGTGCCCGAAGGGCTTAGCAGGAAAGCCCAACCGCAAGATTGGGAAGCCTACACCATAATCTTCGATTTGGTGTGGGAGGATGTGCGCGACCTGAACTGGTCGTCTGAAATGGAACACCGAGTTCCCTAGGGATTTCCACCCCTAGCCCTCATGGAAAGGACTCATTAATGAGTCTGGCTGCTTCTAAAGTAAGCAATGAAATAGAAGGAATGCAAGCCCCAAACGTAGCCGAAGCTGCCAGGAATTAGGTGGTCAGGAGCAAGAGGGAAAGAGATGGAAGGATGAACATGGACTAAGTTATCGATTAAACTGCGTCATCCACAAAACAGCCAAATTATTCCTGATAGGCTGTGACCAAAAGGTAAGTAGATAGGCTCAATCATTACATACTTGATTGAGTGTGGAAACGAAACTCTACCGCAGAAGAGATAACCATCCTAACCAACTCAGAAACTTCAGACGGTACAACAGGGTAAACCCTACAGAGTCTTAACCTAGGTCGAAAGGTTAAGTAGGTTGAGAGCAATCGAAACGGAAATCTCTGGAGGGCAGAAGATGAGAGAAAAAGCGAATGCTGGTTTGTAATGAGCCAGATATGGGTTCAAACTTTGCCCATGACCGAAAGGAAAGCAGACTTCTCTTGGGTCTTATACGAAAGAATCAACCAACAATGAAACTAAACAAAAACATAAGTTAGATGTCAAGCACCAGCCTGATAAATGGAGTTGAAGGACAATTGACGAATTGGTCACAGGTTAACTGGAAACAAGTTCGGAAAATTGTTAGGAATCTACGTTCTAGAATCTTTCGTGCCAGAAAACTTGGTCAGTGGAAGCGACTGAAAAGATTGCAGAAAAAGCAATGGCTGTCAATCAGAGGCTTAGAAATCAGCCCTGAGAAAACTAGGATAGTAAGTATCAATGAAGGCTTCAACTTTCTGGGATTCAACCTACGTCATTATGACGGAAGGTTGTTAATCAAACCTCAAAAAGAAAAAGTGTTAGCTTTTTGCAAGAAGATAGGTGAACTCCTCTCCGAAATGAAGACAGCAGCACAAGCCAATATCATTGAAACATTAAATCCTATTCTCAGAGGTTTTGCTAACTACTACAGAGGGGCAGTTAGCAAACAAACATTCAGCTATATTCGTAACCGAGTCAAGCTATACCTCTGGCGTTGGGCATCACGTCGGCATCCCAACAAATCTAAAACCTGGATTCAACGGAAATACTACGGTAAATTCCGTGGGGACAATTGGACATTCATGTGCAAAGGTACTGATAGAACGGGTAAGGAAAAACTCCATATTCTATACGACATCAGTAATACACCCATAGTCAGGCACGTAAAAGTCAAAGGGGATTCAAGCCCTGATGACCTCTCCCTCAAAGAATACTGGCAAAATCGAAGCACAAAACACGGAAAACAGTATTGGGCAAAAGGTTCTAAATACGAACAGCTTGCCAAATTCCAAAACTGGAAATGCCCCGTATGCGGAGAACACCTATTCAATGGGGAAGAAATAGAAACCCATCACATAGAACCTGTGGCAGATGGCGGACTAAACGACATAGAAAACCTGATGCACCTACACAAAGCGTGTCACAAACAGGTACACTCTAAACCCAAGTCCAAGGCTGGAAGTAAGGCTTGAGCGCAGTGATTAGAAATAGTCGTGCTGCGTTCTTAGGGGAGGGGAGAGCCGTGAGGCTCGAACCTTACCCGCTCACTCCTTGCGTAAGATTGTAGACAATGGAGTGTGCTTGCGTATATCCAACATATTCGCCAGAGATTCTTTACCCTGATTCGGCGACATATTTTGCTCTGATGGTAAAACTGTGACTATAGGTTCTGTTTGACCTGGGATTGTTACAACAGGCGTCCTTACTTGTGATGGCACAAAAACTGGCTGATTTTTCTTGGGACGGGGTTCTAATCCTGGGCGACGTTGTGCTAAGCGTTTTTGATAGCGGTTAATATGATTTTTGACTTGTTGACGGTTTGCTGGACGGTTTAGCAGTAGGAATAATATTAAGCTACCACTAGCACAACTTAGAACAATAGCAGCCACCATCCATAAAGGTGTAGGATTGATTGTCCCAGAGGGTACTTTGATTGGTTTGATAATTTCAGCTTCTGCGATTTCAGCTTCTTCCTGTCCCATACGCCCTACATAGCCCAAGCTATACAAGGCAAGAGTACTAGAACCTATAAAAATCAATAACAACCCAAATGGCAATAGCAAAGGATAATGTACAAGCAGATGTATCAGAGGATTTTTGCTCTCTGTGCGTCCTGGAATTTTCTTCCCCGACCCGGTTATGGACGCTTCTGATTGGGATGGCTGCTGCTGCGCATTCTGGCTATTTTCCATAGTTGCTTTATTAATTTGTACCCTCCAGTTATTGATTGTACTGAAGGGTTGACCATGATGTATCCGTAGGAACCTATCGAATTTAAGTATTTTTTTGATAAACACAAGTTACTTAATCCGATATTTTCTCTTCCAATTACGTATTTTTTTATACTTTTTGTCTGGGCGACTGGAAATCAGTTTTCTTCTTTTGTTGTTGAGAAAGTAGAATGTCTTTCAATAGCAAGTTGGATTAATCTATCAACTAATTCGGGGAAAGAAACACCGCTATGTGCCCAGAGTAGAGGGTACATACTTGTTGCTGTAAAACCTGGTAGTGTATTGATTTCGTTAATGAAAACTTCTCCTGTGGCTTCCAGGTAGAAAAAATCTATCCTTGCCAATCCTGCAGCATCAACGGCAGTAAAGGCTTGCAAAGCCATTTCCTGAATTTGACGAGTGACAGATTCTGATATGGATGCTGGGATACGTAAATCGGCTTTACCTTCTGTATATTTAGTTTCGTAGTCATAAAATTCACTTGCGTAAGTAATTTCACCAAGAACTGAAGCTTTAGGACTATCATTTCCTAAAACGGCACACTCTACTTCTCGTGCAACAACTCCAGCTTCAACGATTATCCTTCGGTCGTAGCTGGCGGCGTTATCTAATGCTGCTTCTAATTCTTGCCTTGATCGCGCTTTGGCAATACCTACCGATGAACCTAAATTAGCAGGTTTCACAAAACACGGATAACCTAAAGTTGCTTCAATTTCATCACACAGTTTAGGAAAAACACAAGGATTCGACCAAATTTGCGCTCGATTTAACGCCTTGTATTTTACCTGTGGTAATCCGGCTTGAGCAAAGGCTGTTTTCATAGCAATTTTATCCATTCCCACTGCCGAACCCAACACTCCAGAACCAACAAAGGGGACTTGCATTAAAGTGAGTAATCCCTGTATTGTCCCATCTTCACCGTTGGGACCGTGGAGAATGGGAAACCAAACATCCACTTCTGCAACTTGGGAAGGAGATTGCCAACGGCTAAGAGCTTGAGTTTTGGCAACTGATAATTGATGATTAGATGTCGTTGTCAGTGTCGTTGGTAATTGCAGTGGTGTTCCTGATTCTAAGACTTGTTGCGGTGCATCCCCCGCTAGCCAACGTCCATCTTTCTGAATGTAGAAAGGCAAGATTTCGTACGTATCAGTATTTTGCTCTGTCGTCAAGGCTCTGGCGATCGCCCTTGCTGAACTTATAGAAACTTCATGTTCTCCCGAACAACCACCAAAGAGTAACCCCACTCGCAGGTTCGTCATCTG
>JAAUSC010000118.1 GCA_012031965.1 Scytonema sp. RU_4_4 | reverse complement strand
CTCACAACAATTCACTCCTTAATTTTGTCAAATTCACAATGTTATCTATCTGTTTTGCCAAAGCTGACAGCAAATTTCAGATCAACCAAACCACTTCACGGAGTCATGAGTCCTTCGTTGACTCATAACGACTCGTCAAAAACGACTTGATATTAGACTTTCACAACCATCCTCTCTATTTATAAATCGATTTATACTTTTAGTTTATATGTATTTATTTTTACAACGATTTTCCGACAAAAGGCAATCATTTCGGTTTCCATAACTCTTGACTTCAACATAAATGTAGTGTTTGACTAAGAATGCGACTTAGCAAATACATTACATCTTTTCAAAAACAGCTAGATTATACAGTGTGGTTTTGTCAGAACAACTCTAAGCAAAAGTATCTTATTTCGTAGTATCATTTTAAACATTTTATATGGTTGCTCAGTTAGAAACCCCGATTTCAAATTCAACGCTCAATTTACCATACTCCGTTGAAGGCATAGTGCAAGTTTTCACTAGCTCTCATCGTAGCTTTTTTACTAGTGTTATGGCTCAAGCACTGAGAATTGCTGGTCAAGGTACACCAGTGTTAATAGTACAGTTTCTCAAGGGCGGGATTCGTCAAGGACAAGAAAACCCCGTTCGACTGGGACAAAAATTAGATTGGATTCGCTGCGATTTACCTCGTTGCATTGATACACCACACTTGGACGAAAGCGAAACTCAATCTTTACAAAAGTTGTGGCAACATACACAAAAGGTTGTCTGTGAAGATAGGTATTCTCTCGTTGTATTAGATGAGCTAAGCTTAGCGATTCACTTTGGCTTGATTGCTGAAACAGAAGTTCTGGGATTTCTAGCAGAACGTCCTTCCCACATCGATATCATCCTTACAGGAGCAGAAATGCCTAAATCTATTCTAGAAATGGCAGATCAAATCACCGAAATCCGTCGCAGTCGTCAACCGTAAGCGCTTTTGGAGAAAGCACTGAAAAAGTAGCGTGCGTTAATAGAGTGTAACGCACCTTATCTTTCTGATAAGCTATGTTCACGCTATTCTAGTTATTTTGTTTGAATTAGTAGCAAAGTAGTGATTAAGAACGACATTTGGATTACTGAAAAAGCTCACAAAGGAATGATTTCGCCTTTTGAGGCAAGACTGATTCGAGAAAAAAAAATCAGTGAAGATGAACCATGGCAACGTGTCATTAGCTACGGTTTATCATCTTATGGATACGATATACGTCTTTCTCCAGTTGAATTTAGGATTTTCCGCCATATTCCCGGAACTGTCGTTGATCCCAAAAACTTTAATCCTCACAATCTGGAAGCAACTTCACTGCATACAGATGTCAGCGGTAGTTACTTTATACTTCCTGCTCACTCATATGGTTTAGGAGTTGCTTTAGAGAAGTTAGAGGTTCCAGACAACATTTCAGTGATTTGTATTGGTAAAAGCACTTATGCAAGATGTGGTATAATAGCAAATCTGACTCCTGCGGAGGCAGCATGGCGTGGTCATCTGACCTTGGAGTTTTCAAATTCTTCTAGCGCGGACTGTCGCATTTACGCTAATGAAGGCGTGGTACAGTTACTTTTTTTAGAAGGCGAACCCTGCGCTATCAGTTACGAAGCTCGTCAGGGTAAATATCAGGATCAGCCAGAAATGGTGACCCTAGCTAGAATCTAATTTTTAGTTATTAGAAGTAGGGTGCATTAACGTAGTGTAATGCACCAATTTGAGGTGTTGTATTCGGTGCAACCAGTCGAGTCGTTGCTAAAATTCACCTAGCCTATACGCCTAACGCACCTTATTGCTGATGCGTATTGGTTTATCTTGCTCATAAATAAATTCTTGTTCCATTGACAAAGCAAGTTCTGCTTTTTGCAACTCCGTCCCCAAATATATAGCGTGTTCAACTTGCAAGCCTGGACAATTTGCTGCTATTTGTTGATACAGTTGTTTTGCAGACTTACCGCAATAGCAGTTAACGACTTCTCCAGAACCAGGAGTCATGTGTTCGACAAGAATTTTACCGTCCTGCACAGTAATTACAAAACTGCCTGTGGGATCTGCATAATCTCGCTGCTGACAAATCTTTCCATACTGGGACTGAATAACTTTTTCTGCATTTTCCCAGCAGTCATCATAGATATGAGCGCTTTGACTAATAGTAATTAATGGTCCCATTTTTAATGAATGGGTTGAGCGTTTGCATATTTCATCTCGAATATGTCGTTGCAAATCACGCAGTCCCATTGCATTTGCGGGCCATGCAGAAAACATATCATTACTGCGGAAGGTGGCTGTTAAAGAGAGTTCATTATCAACTATTCTGACCCAAATATGATTCAAGCAAGGCGGACTGTCGTTAGCATCATTGCTGACATCCCATAAAGACATAACTACTCTTGCTGAATCAATATCAGCCACTAATTTATCAATACAAAGCTTAATTTGATCGCACCCAAAGTGAGAACGCAAACGCTGACCGTAAGTGTATTTGACTCCTTCTCGTTTGGGTGCGTCATCTCTAATTTGGGAAATATATTCTTGAAGAAAACAAGGGTCGATTGGTAAATAATTCGGTTCTGGAAAATCAAAATTTTCTGATTCTGAGGTGACAATTGCCATCAAATCAATTAATTCTTGCCATTGTCCATCATATGCAGTTGGTCGAATTGTTCCCGTTGTCTTGATTAAATGGATGATTTTCACCCAAGTTTCAGCAATGGTTTTGCCTTCAATGCGATGTCCGTAACGTTGTCCAGGTAATACAGTTGGCATGACTGTAGGCATATCAAATGGAGAGGCTGGTCCCCACGGTTCTACTGGTTCTATTCGTGCAAAAGACTTGACTTGATTAACAGCTTCAGTAATTGATTTTGCTTCTTTCCACTTTATAGATTGTCTTAGCTTTTCTAAAGCACTAGCTTTAACATCAATATCAATATATCCAGGAATTTTAGAATCAATTACCCAACAAAGCTTTCCAGTATCGCAAATACCTTCTTTAAACCCATTGCGGAAAAAGTCTAGTAAGCAAATCCCAGCACCCGCGTTCATGTCTTCTTTGGTGGCGTTGAGGACAACCAAATAGTGGACGTGGGGGTTATAAAGCAAATTGCGAATCAGTAAGTTTATCCCCCGTGTGGGCGAGTACAGTTGTCCAATGACTGCATACTCTTGCGGTTGCAGGTGCTTTGTGAGAGTGCTTTTCACCGTCCATCCCGTGATCACTGCTGTCTGACCTTGACCATAAATCAGCTGGTTAGGCTTGTGCAGAGCCTTGTATTGATATTGGAATTGATATTGAGTTGCTTTACTCGTTGCTGTCATGGTTGGTGAAAAGCCAAAAGCCAAAAAAACTGAATTAGTTTAACATATCACCACAACTGATACTAGTCGAACAATTGTTTTAAAAAGTTTAGCAACTTGGGCTTTTTGCTCGAAGACTGTAAAAGCTACCCGTCAGAGAGAATATCTATGGGGACTGAATACGGTATGTTCTTTTGTGGATAAAAAAGAACAAAACTGGTAATTATGAGTAAAATGCCCAATAAGATCGACCGTCAAAGAGAGCATCAAGCTAACGAGCGAACATTTCTAGCTTGGTTACGTACTTCCATAGCATTGATTGGCTTCGGTTTTGCTATTGCTCGATTTGGTCTATTCATGCGTCAGCTGAATTTTACTTTGACTGGACAGGAACCCTCACCAAATCCCTTGTTGAACTCAGAAAATTTAGGTCTTTGTTTAGTCATTTTTGGTATTGTTACTATTGCTATAGCAGCATGGCGATACAACCAAGTTTTTTGGCAAATAGAAAGAGGAAACTATCAACCAAATCGCTTGACTGTATGGATAATGACTGGACTTGTGATCATTTTTGGAATTTTGAGTGTTCCATTGCTTATTTTACAACCAAATGAGCGTCGTTCCCCTTCTCAACTTCCATATAAGCCACAATCACGTTATTTTCGCTATTTGGTAAACAAGAACTTTTTTAGTTAAAAATATAACAGCGTAGACAAAATAGAACATGTGATTTTTTTATTCATCACAAATACTTGTTATATTGAAAACGATTGATAATTGAACCTTTAAGGAAAAGATAATTGAGACTATGGCTTTAACTGCTTCAACAATGTTACCGCTGGGTACCCAGGCACCAGATTTTCATCTACCGGATGTGGTGTCTGGACATACGATTTCGCTTTCTACCTTTATCGATAAAAAGCATTACTTGTGATGTTTATTTGCCAGCATTGCCCGTTTGTAAAGCACGTGAAGGTAGAATTGGCGCAGTTGGGCAAAGATTACATGAATCATGGTTTAGGAATTGTTGCGATCAGCGCTAATGATACTAAGAATTATCAAGATGATGCTCCTGAATTTTTAAAGGCAATGGCGATAGAACTTGATTTTAAGTTTCCCTTTTGCTATGACGAAAGCCAAGAAACTGCGAAAGCTTACACAGCCGCTTGTACACCAGATTTCTTTCTTTTTGATGCCAAGCGTCAACTTGTTTATCGAGGACAATTGGATGATAGCCGCCCCAGTAATGGCAAACCTGTAACAGGTACAGATTTACGCGCAGCTATTGATACAGTATTGGCGGATCAACCAGTTACAGCCGAGCAAAAGCCAAGTATTGGTTGCAATATTAAGTGGAAACCGGGCAACGAACCAAGTTATTTTGCTTGAATATAGCAATCCTAAATCATTTGTGAAAAACAAGATCCCCGACAACTCTTACGAAGTCGGGGATCTGTGTCTTTCAATTTATGCGCTACGCGCAGGCTACGCCAACACAATTCATCTAGAATTGTTATAGCATCTACCGTATGACACAACAAAAATCCTCCCTTGCAAAGGAGAAATAATCACAAAGGAGGATTTTAATGATTTACGTTTAATGTTTTACTTCTAAACTAAGGATGTAAGATCCCAGTTGAATTTCTCCTGCCCACAATTCGTACTCCACTCGTAAATGTTTTGGTAACGGGTGTCCGTCAAGTGTTAGGCTGCGAGTGAAGTTTCGTAAGCGAATAGGCTCGCTAGGCTGTAATGACTCAACAGGTAACCAGTAGCGAGTCATACCGTAAACTCCCTGCTCCCAAAAGTGACGGTAACTCAACTGACCATTGCCTTGCATGGTCATAATGACTCTGTAAGGGGAAATCTCCAGCCATAATACTCGGGGACCGCTGGGGACTTGAGTGTTACCTTGCTCTTGGTGAAGCGTGTTCTCTGTAAGCAGGGAGTCGTCTACCTGTTCAGCATCTTTGACAGGCGGTGCAGACAACAGTAGGTGAAATCTGTCGCGGTCTTTTTGGTAGAGTGTCGCGGCGGTTTCGACAACAGACCAAACTGGTAGATCTGTGGAAATAAGTGATAAACACACGGGCTTGCGATGGTGAGTAAGCATGGGAGCGATAAGGGCAAAAAGCCAATCAATGTGAAATGAGTTACAAGAAGAAATTGATGAATATTAGTAGAGCTGGTAGGACAAGGAAAGCGATAGGATACTAGCGCAGTCAACGCCAGTTTATCCTAATGTCAGCTTCTGTTATAACCGTAGAAAATAAAGAAAACGCTTCTCAAAACTTAATTATTCAGCGACCTGCTTCTCTATCTCTACAAGGTCGCACCCGTGTTCCTGGTGATAAATCTATCTCCCATAGAGCCTTGATGCTGGGCGCTATAGCCGAAGGCGAAACCCAGATTTCAGGTCTACTTTTGGGAGAAGATCCCTGTAGTACAGCAAGCTGTTTCCAAGCTATGGGGGCAGAAATTTCTGAGCTGAATACGGAATTGGTACGGGTTAAAGGCATCGGTTTAGGAAATTTACAAGAACCAGTTGATGTCTTAAACGCTGGTAACTCTGGAACAACGATACGCCTGATGCTGGGACTTTTGGCATCTCATGCAGAGCGCTTTTTTACCGTGACGGGCGATAGTTCCTTGCGATCGCGTCCCATGTCTCGTGTTGTTAAACCATTACAACAGATGGGGGCAGACATTTGGGGACGAAAAGGCAATACACTCGCACCCCTAGCAGTTCAAGGAAAGTCCCTCAAACCCATTCACTACAATTCCCCCATCGCCTCTGCTCAAGTGAAATCCTGTATTCTGCTTGCAGGTTTGACAACAGAGGGAAAAACGATTGTCACAGAACCATCACTTTCACGCGACCATAGCGAACGAATGCTACGGGCATTTGGGGCAGATTTAGTCACTGACCCTGAAACTAACAGCGTCACAATCACCGGACCTACTCAGCTTTACGGGCAAACAGTGATTGTTCCAGGGGATATAAGTTCAGCCGCTTTTTGGTTAGTGGCTGGCGCTATTGTACCAGATTCTGAACTGGTTGTTGAAAATGTTGGAGTAAATCCCACCCGCACAGGAATTTTAGAAGCTCTGGCGATGATGGGAGCAGACATCCAACAGGAAAATCAACGCTCAGTTGCTGGGGAACCAGTCGCTGATTTACGAGTGCGTTCCAGTCGTTTGAAAAGTTGCACTCTATCTGGTGATATTATCCCCAGATTGATTGATGAAATTCCAATTTTGGCAGTGGCGGCGGTTTTTGCTGAAGGAACGACAATCATTCGGGACGCTGCTGAGTTAAGGGTAAAAGAGAGCGATCGCATTGCTGTTACGGCGCAGCAACTCAACAAAATGGGAGCACAGGTGAGTGAATTACCTGATGGTATGGAAATCACTGGCGGTACTCCCTTAGTGGGGACTGATGTTGATAGCCATACTGATCATCGGATTGCGATGAGTTTGGCGATCGCCGCTCTCAAAGCTTCTGGTCAAACAACTATCCAGCGTGCAGAAGCTGCAGCAGTTTCTTACCCACAATTTGTGACGACACTGCGACAAGTTTGCGGTAATGGCTAAATAAAGCGAATGAAATTCGCGGCTACACAGACAAAGCCTACCTCCGTAGGCTAAAGATTAGTCCGCGTAGGCGGACTTCGTTTGTGTAGCCGAGCCAGTGCGTTGGACGGGTTTCCCGGCTTGAAGCACCTGGCGTCCAGACTTCCAGTCTGACAGGCAATTTACAAATTTGGGATGTTCCCGTGTGTTGCAGTTTGGAATTTTCGTAAAAGCCTGCCTAAGCAGGCTTTATTGGCGTAAATAACTGCTTCAGCAGTATTAAAATATTCATCAATTAGATACAATATCAGCTTTATGACTCGATTTGAAATATAATTTTATGTTCTCTCTCATCTGGTGCAAATGGTTGGTGGTACTATTGCTTGCATTGTTTAGCGTGATGGCTGTTGTATCCTGCAATCCGGCAAATTTTAGAACCCAAGCTGCAGTATCTTAATATCGACTTTAGGCAGAAAGAAATAATTAAGTAACACAAGTCATTCAAATTTATGAAATTTAGTATTTTTAAACAAATTTTTCGACGTAGTTGGATTTTGGCATTATTGGGTATTTGGGTAGTGTTAGCTTTGAATGGCTGCAATCCCAGTCAGTTTAAAAGCCAAGCTACACAAGTACCACAAATGATCAATGCTGCTCTAGGTGCACCTTCAACTTTTAACTCAGCACTGAATGAGACAGCATATAGCGTTTTTGGTTTTATCTACGACTCATTGATTAATGAAAACCCTCTGACCAATGAGCAAGAGCCTGGTTTAGCCGAGTCCTGGGAAGTTTCTGACAATGGAAAGCGGATTATTATTACCCTCAGAGAAGGACTAAAGTGGTCAGATGGTGAGCCAATGACTGCTGATGATGTTGTCTTTTCTTACAACGAAATTTACCTAAATCCAAAAATTCCCGCTCCTGTTAAGGACTCTCTAAAAATTGGTGAAAGTGGAGCAATGCCAAAGGTAAACAAACTTGATGAACGACGGGTTGAATTTACTATACCCGAACCTTTTGCTCCTTTTTTAAGATGGGTAGGCGGTATCACAATTTTGCCTGCTCATGCTCTAAAGGAGTCAGTTCGCACAACTGATTCTGGAGGTAATCCCAAGTTTCTAACGATGTGGAGAACTGACACTGACCCCAAAAAAATTGTAGGGAACGGTCCTTATGTCATGGAAAGCTATGTTCCCAGTCAGCGAGTGATATTCAAGCGCAACCCCTACTACTGGCGCAAAGACGCTCAGAGAAATCCTCAACCTTACATTGAGCGCATTGTTTACCAAATTATTGAATCTACTGATAACCAGTTAATCAGTTTCCGCTCTGGACAGTTAGATGATTTGGAAGTGACCCCAGAAGGATTTAGTTTGCTTAAGCGAGAGGAAAAGCGGGCACGTTTCAACATCTATAATGGTGGACCAGATACAAGTACAACTTTTATTGCTTTCAATCTCAGTAAAGCTAAAAATTCTAAAGGACAGCCTTTTGTAGATCCAATCAAATCTCGCTGGTTTAATAAAAAGGAATTTAGGCAGGCTATAGCCTATGCAATTAACCGCGAAGCGATGAAAACAAATGTTTTTCGCGGACTAGGAGAACTGCAAAATTCCTTTGTTTATGTCAAAAGTCCCTTCTACCTTCCACCAGAAAAAGGGTTAAAAGTCTACAATTACGATCCAGAGAAAGCAAAGAAATTACTCTTACAAGCCGGTTTCAAATATAATTCTCAAAATCAACTGTTAGACGCTGATGGTAACCGAGTCAGATTTACGCTCCTAACGAATGTGGAAAGGAAAACTAGGGCAGATATGGCAGCGCAAATGAGGCAGGATCTGGCTAACATTGGAATTCATGTTGATTTGCAAGTCCTTACTTTTAACGCCTATATAGATAAACTTAAAGTGTCCCAGAATTGGGATTGTTACCTTGGTGGTTTTGCTGGCGGCGGCGTTGAACCACATTCTGCTAGCAATATCTGGAGAATTAAAGGAGCATCCCACGCATTTAATCAAGGTCCGCAACCAGGTGATACTCAAATGATTGGCTGGGAAGCTTCCGACTGGGAAAAAGAAATTGACCGACTTTATATTAAGGCTGCACAAGAATTGGATGAGAACAAGCGCAAGGAAATTTATTACGAATATCAGCGAATAGCCTCGGAACAATTGCCGTTTATTCACTTGGTAGAACGGTTAAATCTACAAGCAGTGCGCGATCGCTTCCAAGGTATCAAATACACTGCTCTGGGTGGTCCATTCTGGAACTTGTATGAAATCAAAGTCATAGAGTAGCTTAAGCTATAGACATTGATAACTCTACTTTTTGTGAAACGCGATCGCGCTGAGAATAACAGTTCTGATTCGTGAAAAAACAAGATCCCCGACTTCTCTAAGAAGTCGGGGATCTCAATCGCGTTGATAATAAGGAGCGCCCATCATAATTCTAGTTTTTGTGAAACGCGAAATTACTCCCGTATAAATAATGGTCATGCTCGCTAGACCAATCCGGCGGTGCTTCTATCGTTCCCGTCATCGCCTCCAGCACATCCCAAGCATCACCTGCTACAGGTGGCTCGCTAAATTCTTGAATTGTAATCACTTTGATACCTTGCTTTGATTTCTTTTGAAAAGCGTGTAGAACATAGACCTTTTCTCCAATCTTCACAGCGTAAACAGCCCTGTAGGTATCGGTATCGTAGCGTTTGATGATTTCTTACACGCCGCTTCCCACCCCTTTAAAAGGCTTTGCATCCATTGGTGTTTCCCCTGATTGCACCAATTGCAGAGCATAGCCTACCGCTTTTTGCACTTCTGAGGGAAATTCGCGGATATTTTTACGAGAATCCCCCATCCAAACAAGAGGGCGTTACTCTTTTGTTCATCCTTCCAAATTCCTCAACCAAACCCTTAAATCCTCCATCTTTGAAAAATCTAACAGCACCTCACTCAACTGTTCCAATTGAGCCACTTCTAATCCCCGAACTTGCGCCTCAACCTCCGGGTCAAGTTCCCCAACCTTACGCTTGAGTAACCGCATCACGATAGAGACTTCTCCTTCTCGTTTCCCTTGCTCAATCCCCGTTCGCATCCAACTGGTAACAATCTCCATAACCTGCTCCCGTTCCTCTGGTTCAATCCTACCAAGTTCCGCCTGAAATGCCTGCTCTTCCGACTCCGTAAGATTGAGATATGTATCAACAAAACCTGAAATCAACTGCATCCTCGCCGGGTCTAACTGCAATGTCACCAATAATCGTAGACATTGAGCCTTCACTTTGGGACGGTCTTGTGGCGCAATCTGCATCTTTACCATAAGCGCACTCGCCACCGGATTCGCCTGATCCAAGTAGTTGCGCCAATTGAGACGATTTAGTTGAATGACGCGATAGTTAAATTCCAGCACTCGAAAATCGGGAAACTCAAGGCGAAATTCACTCGCGGCGGTTTGTTTGGGTTGGTCATAAGAAAACACCACAACCGGATAAATTGGCAAATCGTACTTCTCAAATAACCGAGCGAAATAGCGGAACATTCGCTTACCAAAATTCGCTTGCGCTTTTGCTTGATTCTCCACATGGATAAGGAAACAAGACGCCTCACCGAGAAACTGCGCCTGTACAAGTAAATCCGCTTCATAACGTTCTCCTGCGGTGACATCTGTAAACACTTCCTTATCCAAAAATGTCACCGAATCTGCTTCCAGATAGGTCAATATATCTGGCAGAAATAGCTCGATAAACTCTACAAAAAAAGTGGACAGGAGTTCTTTGAACAAGCGGTCATGGTCAATCATGATCCATACCCCAGTCCCTCTAAAATTTCCAACATTTTCTTTTCTACCTTTTGCAAAGAAATAAACCTTGTTAATCTGTTAAAGTGTATGATTGCGAGATTATAGTATCTCTTCCATAATGTTCATCCACTTTCCATTTCGCCGTCGCTGGCTTTCGATTCCCCTGATATTAACTCTATGGCTGAGTTGTCAGCTCATTTTCACCAGCTGCAATCCAGCAAACTTTAAAACTCAGGCGGCGCAGGTGTCTCAATGGGTTACCACTACTTTAGGCAATCCAAAAACCTTCAATTATGCCTTTAATCAAGAGTCTCCTCACGTTTTTTTGTTTACAGCTGAAGGATTAACAACCCTTAACGGTATGACGGGTAAAATTGAGCCAGCCTTAGCTGAATCTTGGAAAATTTCTGATGACAAAAAACTGATTACTTTTACACTTTGTTAACTAATGTTGAAAATAAAACCCGTGTGACAATGGGGTCACAAATCAAGCAAGATTTAAGTAAAATTGGTATTCAAGTTGATTTTAACCCGATAACCTTTAATACCCTTACAGACAAACTTTCTAATACCTTCGATTGGGAATGTTACATAGGAGGCTTCGTTGGAGGACCAGAACCACATGATGGAGCAAATGTCTGGACACCTGATGGCGGATTACACGTCTTCAACCAAAAACCACAACCAGGACGAGATCCGCTCATTGGAAGGGAAGTTCTGGATTGGGAAGCGGAAATTGGTCGTCTTTATATAAAAGCTGCGCAGGAGTTTGACCAAAACAAGCGTAAGGAGATCTACGCCGAAACGCAACGCATCTCGCAAGAATATTTACCTTTCATCTATTTGGTGAATCCTTTATCTTTAGCAGCAGTGCGCGATCGCCTACAAAATGTCAAATTCTCTGCTCTCGGTTCTCAAAGGGGAGCGTTGTGGAACAAGTATGAAATCAAAGTCGCAGAATAGGTCTGGGTTATTGATCCTTTGTTATCAAGGATAAAGGACTGCTAAACAAGGAACAAGCAACAAAGGACAACGAACAAATGACAGATGACAAATCTTTGCGATCGCTCTTACAAGGTGTTGCCAATGGTAACGTTACTCCAGATGGAGCATTAGAAAAACTCAGACACCTAGCTTATGAACCCGTAGGCGATTTTGCCAAAGTTGACCATGATCGCGCTTTGAGAACTGGGTTCCCAGAAGTGATTTGGGGACCGGGCAAAACTCCTGACCAAATTGCCCAAATTATGGAAGCAATGCGCCAGCGTAACCCAGTGGTGATGGCGACACGCATAGAACCAGATGTTTTTGCTGTACTAGAAACAAAAGTTCAAGGTCTGCGCTACTATGACTTAGCGCGAATTTGCGCAATTGCTCCTCTTACTATTGAACCCCAGTATCCTGGTACAATTGGGATTCTTTCTGCTGGCACTGCTGATTTACCTGTGGCTGAGGAAGCTGCTGTCACCGCAGAACTTTCAGGTTTTCATGTGCAGCGCCTTTGGGATGTGGGAGTTGCAGGAATTCACCGTTTGTTAAATAACCGCCATGTTATTGAATCAGCATCTGTGTTGATTGTTGTAGCAGGGATGGAAGGCGCTTTACCCAGCGTGGTTGCAGGTTTGGCAGATTGTCCTGTCGTTGCGGTTCCCACTAGCGTTGGTTACGGTGCAAGTTTTGGGGGTTTAGCGCCACTGTTGACAATGCTCAATTCTTGTGCTGCTGGTGTCGGTGTGGTGAATATTGATAATGGTTTTGGTGCAGCAGTATTAGCTGGGCAAATTGTGCGTGCAGCTAATAAGTTGAAGTACATGGGGGCTGACTTGAAAAAGCAGGGAGCAGGGAGCAGGGAGCAGGGAGCAGGGGAAAATTAAATAAATTTTTCATCCGTCCTGGTGTACTCCGTTCATGACGACTACTTAATGCTACCAAAGAGTATCACCTGATTGAACATCAAACCAGTGGATATTCTGAGGCGGCAAAGCTAATGTCATTTCTTCATTATTCCATCTTTGGTCTGGTGGTAACAAAGCACGCACGGTTAATGGTTCTGTTTGCGAACTTGCTACACGCACACTCACCAAGTTGTGCATACCCAAGTTTTCCACCAGATACACTTGTCCTTGGATAATCTGCGTATCATCTGGTTGTGCAATGCGGACGTGTTCTGGACGGATACCCAATATAATTTCTGGTGGTACTGTTGGGATATCTGGCAAAAGCATTTTTGCATCACCTAACATTGCATGACGTTCCTTACAGGGTAGCGTGAGCAAATTCATTTGTGGACTACCAACAAATCCAGCGACAAATAAATTAGCTGGCTGGTTGTAAATGCGCTCTGGTGGGTCGAGTTGCTGAACAAGACCGTCGTTGAGTACAGCCACTTTTGTCGAAAGCGTCATGGCTTCTGTTTGGTCGTGAGTGACGTAGACCACTGGAGCTTTTTGAGCGGCAAATATTTGCTTGATATCTGCGCGGACTCGTTCGCGTAGGAGCGCATCTAGGTTACTAAGTGGTTCATCCAGCAAGTAAACCTGAGCACGACGCACTAATGCTCGACCAACAGCGACCCGCTGTCTTTGTCCTCCCGACAATTGACCAGGTTTACGCTGTAATAATTCTTCTAATCCCAGAAGCTTTGAAACTTCAGTGACTCGCTGTTGAATTTCAGTGCGAGGAGTTTTTTTCAACTTTAGTCCAGACGCTAGGTTTTCGTACACAGACATATGGGGATAAAGCGCATAGCTTTGAAACACCATTGCCATATTGCGATCGCCTGGTTGCTTAAACGTGATATCCTGATCCCCAAGAAATATCCGACCGCGAGTCGGTTCTTCTAACCCTGCAATTATTCGCAGTGTCGTAGACTTACCACAACCACTCGGACCAAGTAAAGTGAGAAATTCATTGTCATCTACAGTTAAACAAATGTCTTTCACTGGAATGACTTTGGGAGTATAGGTCTTATTTAAGTTTTTTAGTTCTAGTTTTGCCATTTTTCCATTTTTATGTGTTGATTTTATATCTTGACAATTGCTCTCCTAGTCCCCTAGTCCCCTAGTCCCCTAGTCCCCTAGTCCCCTTATCCCCTTGTCCCCTTGTCTTTAATCATCCCTTCACAGCACCAGCAGTCAGACCTTGAATAATCTTGCGCTGGAAGAACAAAACGAGTAAAACTAACGGTAATGTTCCAACAACAGTTGCTGCAGCAATCGGACCATAGGGAATTTCAAAAACGGTTGCACCACCTAATTGCGCCGCAGCAACAGGAATTGTTTTCATCTCTTCACGAGTGATAAACGTCAGAGCAAAGATAAACTCATTCCAGGCAAAAATAAATGTCAGAATTCCCGTCGTTACTAAAGCAGGAGTTGTCATGGGTAGTAATATTTTCACTAACATTTGTAGACTGTTGTAGCCATCTACCCTTGCGGAATCTTCCAAGTCTTTTGGTAATTGCTGAAAAAAGCTGCGTAACACTAAGATTGTCAACGGTAAATTGATAGCAGTGTACGGAATAATGAGCGCTAAATAGTTGTTGCCTAGATGTAATCCTTGGATAATTTCCAACAGTCCCAAGAACAATAAAATTCCAGGAAATAAAGTGACAATGAGAATACCTGCAAGGATAACTCTGCTACCCCAAGGACGCAACCGTGCTAAAGCATAAGCAGCAGGCGCACCCAATACCAAAGAGAAAATTGTAGAAACAATTGAGACAAAGGCACTATTTAATATGTAGCGCCAAAACGGACGGCGGACGAATATTTCAATGTAGTGATTAAGAGTCAGTCGAAAGGGAAAATAAACAGTAGGAATTTTGGCAATATCCTGATTGACTTTGAATGAGGTAAGTAATTGCCACATTGCTGGTGCTAAACAAAAAACCACTACTAAGGTAACGGTTACCCAAAGCAAGATATTTTTCCAAGAATTTTTGACTCTTGTTTTTGCTTTAGGATTTGTCGTCAAATTTTCCTGATTGACAGTCATAGAGATTTGAAATTTGAGATGTTAGAGTTGGCATTTAAAGAATCAGACACTCAACCCCAGGGAAAAATTCCTGGAACTTTAGCTTTAAAGGCGATCGCTCTTCAAGATGCAGAACGTACTCCCAAGCTATCTATTTTGCCCAACATCTTGCACGAGGGTCAAAAACCGGGTTTCTTGAGAATAACACTACTTAAAAAGCTTAACTTTTCGTTGAGAAACCCGGTTTTTTAGGTCTTGATAAAAATGATTCAAAAAAACATAACTTAGGTGTGATGACGTACTGCACTTAATATGATATGTAATATGTTTGCGTGAAAAAAAACCCCGCCTGTCAAATTGACAGTGCAGGGAGCATTTTTATTGTTGTTGCAGCATCTATCATAATCCTCAGTTCAGACAAAGAGGATTACGCAAGATTTGCTATTTTTTTACAAAACTTCATAAAAAGCTTGCTTTGAGTGTCAGTGTTGCTGAATTTCGATAGCAGAATTTCATTCCAGTTTTGTCTTCAACACTTCAGAGACATCCTGCTGTAACAACATCTCACGCATCTGCTCCAAATTCCTTGGCTTTGATGACTCAGTGAAAGACTTTGCTTCCAACTGAGCCGCATCAGGTTGTTTACTAGATAAAGCTGCTGCCAATTGCTTATAAAGCTTTGGATTCATAGTAAAGTAAAAAGCTAGCTCTTGTCCCACCTCTTTCAAGCGCTTTGGTAATTCTGTTTCTGTTGTCTGTAAAAGTTCAGCAAGACAAGACCTGAGCTTAGCGTCATCTCGAAGGACTCCGACAAAATGACCATCAACTTGACTATCTGAGAGTTGCTGCTCGAATAGATGGACAAACGTATCGAGTCTCCCATTATCTATAGATGGATGTTCTGTCAGGGCGAACGCTGGTGCAATGACTGAGCGACTAACATTATCAGGTAGTGGTGCAGCAAGTAATTTCTCTGCATTCACAATACCTTCACCAAATTGATTGGGCTTCCATGTTGGAAATTTGTCACAACTGTCGCGCAGAAGCTGATTAAAGATGAAAGGAATCTTTTCCGCTCCATAACGTTCGATGAGTTGTTCACGTCCATGATATGCAAGCCATAAAGCCGCCACCCCTGCAACTATTGGTGCAGAAAATGAAGTACCGGAGCCTTGCAGAACATTATATTTGAGTTCACCTTTATTCTTTTCAACTTTTGCATACCAAACTGACTCAGCAGGAGCAGTGACATCAACTTGACTTCCCCGCGATGAACCCCACCAAATCTCGCGTTGCACATTACTACCAGTTACAGCAATCACTTCATCATAAGCAGCAGGCCAAACTACGTAGGGAATGAAAGTACCAGATGCTGCTACTATGATAACGCCTCGTTTTTGAGCATACACTATCGCACTTCGTAAACGCTGGTTGAAAAAACCAGTTCCCAGGCTCACTGCAAGGACATGAATATCATTATCTGCTGCGTACTCAATCGCTTCAGCTAGATTACGTACGCTCCATAGTACAACTGAGTTTGAGACTCGCAGAGGTACTAGCTTAGCACCAGGTGCTATCCCCGTCACCGTTTTTCCGCTTGGATAATTGCCTTCTCCCCCTCTTGAGCTAATGATGATACTCGCTGTTGATGTACCGTGACCTGGACTGGGTATAAGTGCGCTCCCAAGTATTTCGAGTTCATCTTTTGGATTCTTATCGCCTTTAACAAAATCGTAGCTTAGCTCAAGAAGCAGATTCGCAACAATTTCTGGATGTTCCGTGTAACCTGTATCTGGAAGACCAATGACAATCCCATTTCCTGGTGGTAGATTCGGATCAGGGAAAAAGCGCGACCATGCCTCAAAGACTCGAAGCTGCTTGAGACTCCACTCTACATCATTGCTTTCATCTAGAGTTTTACGCGCAAAATCTGCAACTGCCTGTTTTGACTCCTGATTCCAGTCAGATTGGTATCTTATGGGAACAGCAAATAATGGCTGTGCATCGACAACTCCCGGTTGAGAACGCAGATCATATGTCTTATCCCAAGCTTCTTTAACTGACAGTGTATCTTTGTTTTTGGTTATCTCAAACTCGGTGCCATTATCTCCAATCGATTTAACCTTCCAACCTGAACCCAGTGCTTGAGTGATGATTTTTTGAGCTTTTTGCTCCAGTCCCGGTATGACCATCTGGAGAAAAAAACCTTCAAACTTAGCACCCAAGTTATTTGAGTCGCTCAGTTGCTCACGATCATGCATACAATTTTCCTCTGGTGAAATAGCTGTTTTCTCAGAAATCAGTTCTTAGCGTGAAACTTAGTTCAGTGGTTAACAGCACTGCAACTACTGATGAGTACGCCGTTTAGTGTTCCCTGAGAATGCTTCTCCAGACAAACGCAGCCTTACACCCTAATAAACTTTTGCCATTTAAGTCACACTTGGCAACACTCAATCAACATCTGAAATTATAACGCACCCTACATATTATGTTTTTTATTTTACATTTTTTAAGATTTAGCTACTTATTAGAGCATTTATATTCAGTTTCATTTCTATTCCAAAAAAAAGAGTCCTGGTTAAGGTAACCAGAACTTTAAGAAGGCTTGCTATTAACTACAAGCTTGACAGAGTTGTTCATGCAAGATTGTTGAAAATAGTAGCCCAGGTAGTTCCTGCCAATGCGATACCAATGATTAAGTAAGTGAAGAATTTACCCAATTCAGGATTTACTCCTAGCGCTTTATCTTCTTGACCTGCAGTGAAAAATAGTGACCAAGCTTGGTTAACGCTGATGGCTTCAAAGTTGTTGAAATCGGGTCTAAATACAACAGGTCCAATTAACTCTTTCTTAGGAAAGTCAAAGTCAGTTCTCATTTTTCTTTCTCCACACTTGATTTATACAGATTGGTTACTTTCTTAGCTATTTTCTGAGAATTCAGTTTTGTCGTTACAGGCTCGCAAGCCAGTCAATCAAACCATGTCCGGTAAGAACGTCGAGCGCGATGAGCGAGACAAAACCAATCATTGCTAAACGCCCATTGAGTAACTCAGCATACTCGGTGAAGCCAAACTTCTGGGTCTCGTCCACGTACATCTTAGGTTCAATTGCGTAGTTGTTTAATCTATTTCCTTCTTCTACGACATAAGTACGTGCTGTCATCGTTGTCTCCCTGTTTTCTCTTTTCTCTTTCTTGTTAACTAATGTAAAGCAATGTAAACAAAAATTGCAAGTCCTTTACAAAAGAAATAATGAGTCAAAACAGTACTTGACAGGTAGAGAAAACCGTACCTACCTGAAAGGAAGCAACGTATCAAAGTTCTTATATTCCTTACTCTGTACAGGTTTCAGAATTATGCCAGTTAACCACCCAGCTTTGCTCAGTCCTCTGACCAATAAACAAGGACTTAGGGATGCAACATAAGTTAATTGTGAAAGACCTTGATCAAAGCATGGACACCCCTTGAACAGCTTCCCGGAAGGTAGAGACAAATGACACAGATTTTATCTGCGTGCATCCCTTGTCCATCTGCGGTTCCAAATAACCCTAAACCGGATTTTTACAACTTGACAATTTGTACAGTGTGTAATGACCAAAATACTTTCTGTCAAAATTAGATAAGAAATTAAAAAATAGATTTTAAGACTAAGGCTACAAGCATGACACAAACAGATTTTCAAAAAGTAAGACCGCGCAAAGTCTTTGCACAGCATTGGCTCAAAAGTGACAAAGCTCTCAACGAAATTATTCAAGCTTCCCAGTTACAATCTACTGACCAAGTTCTGGAAATTGGTCCTGGTACAGGTATTCTGACTCGCCGCCTATTACCTTTGGTACAATCTTTGCTAGCAGTGGAAATAGACCACGATTTGTGCGATCGCCTGACAAAACAATTCGGACGCCAAGAAAATTTCCTACTCCTGCAAGGAGATTTTCTAGAGCTAGATTTACCTTCTCTGCTATCTCCATTTCCAGTCTTTGAGAACCAGAATAAAGTTGTAGCCAATATTCCCTACAACATTACAGGACCAATTCTAGAAAAACTACTGGGGACAATTAGTAACCCAAACCCCGAACCTTATGACTTGATAGTGCTCTTGGTACAAAAAGAAGTCGCCGAAAGACTGGTTGCAAAACCAAGCTCAAAAGCATTTGGGGCGCTATCGGTACGAGTCCAGTATTTAGCACAGTGCGAGTTAATTTACACTGTCCCTGCTGGAGCATTCCACCCAGCACCAAAAGTAGATTCAGCAGTCGTGCGTTTATCTCCACGTCTTGTGGAAACACCCGCCACAGATACACGACGATTAGAAGCTTTGGTGAAATTGGGCTTTGGAGCAAAACGTAAAATGTTACGAAATAATTTGCAATCGGTCGTAGAGCGCGATCGCCTGTCACAATTACTGGAAAAATTAGAGATAAACCCTCAAGCTCGCGCTGAAGACCTCAGCGTTAGTCAATGGGTAGCCTTAGCCAACGAGTTACCAGTTATCAGTTAACAGTTATCAGTTACCAGTTATCAGTTTGAAGAAGAATTCAGCAATTCTGCAATTCAGTATTCAGAAGGAAGAAATAAAGAATTGCGACTTCTGACTCCTGACTCCTGACTCCTTCACTGTTTACTGTTCACTGTTCACTGTTCACTGTTCACTGATTTATGAAATATGCGTTCTTATACCCTCATCGCCCCTGCCAAAATCAACTTACACCTGGAAATTATTGGCGATCGCCCCGATGGATATCATGAGTTAGTCATGATACTTCAAAGCATAGACCTAGCCGACGAAATTCATCTACAAGCGGGCGATACACAAGCTATCCACCTTCGTTGCCAGCATCCGGAAGTTCCCGTAGATAATAGTAACATTGCGTACAAGGCAGCCGAACTCATGGCGGCAGAGTTTCCAGTCGCCTTTGCCAAATATGGCGGTGTGAATATTACCATCAATAAGCGTATACCTGTAGCCGCTGGGTTAGCTGGAGGTTCGACAAATGCAGCAGCGGTGCTGGTGGGAATAGATTTACTATGGAATTTAGGGCTCACTCAATCAGAGTTAGAGGAATTGGGAGCACAATTAGGTTCAGATGTACCGTTTTGTGTGGCGGGTGGGACGGCGATCGCCACAGGAAGAGGTGAGCAACTTTCTCCCCTTCCCAGTTTAGAGAACATATATATAGTATTGGGTAAATATCGTAGTCTTGCAGTCTCTACCGCTTGGGCATACAAAACCTATCGACAACAGTTTGGTGATTCTTATCTCAAAGATACCGATAGTTTGAGCGCCCGTGCAGCAGCCATACACTCTGGAGCAATCGTGAAAGCTATCTTGAATAAAGACACAACGAAGATTGCTCAAAAGCTGCATAATGATTTGGAGCGTGTGGTTTTACCAGCACACCCGCAAGTCTTGCAACTGCGGGAAACATTTGCCAGTGCTGGTGTGTTGGGGACAATGATGTCTGGTTCTGGTCCTAGTGTCTTTGCGATTTGCGAGTCGCAACAGCAAGCGGAAAAAGTGAAGCTTCGTATTAGGGAGAGTATTCCTGATGAGGATTTAGAATTGTTTGTGACTCGGATGACTTCTCACGGAATTCAGGTAGCATCATCAGTGTAAGGACTATGATTGGAACCGCACCAGACAACAGAGGACGAAAAGAATTATGAGTGACGAGAACATAACACAACAAGCACAGACTCAAACGCAGGTTCAATCAACTCCCTTACGTTGTGTCATTGGGGCAATGATTTCGGGGGCACTTGGGTATGGACTATACTCTCTAATGATTGCCACAGCCACAACTTTTGCTACCAAACCCATTCATTCAGATAAGGTAATAGTACTGAAGATAGCTTCTGCAGTGCGTACCTTAGTTGTGGGTGTTATGGCTTTAGGAACTATGGTATTTGGGATGGTGGCGGTTGGGTTGCTGGCGTTGGGGTTGCAGTTGTTAGTGCAGCAGTTGATGAAGCAGAAGGGTTGATTTTGAATGTGTCAGTAGTTGCACAAAATTAAATTCATTCGTGGAGGTAGGGAACAAAGAACAGGAACAGGAAAACAATTTGTGTAATTCATTCTGTTTGAGTACTGAAATTTGAGCAAAGCGAGTATGGTGACACTGCAACTCAAACAAATTCGAGTTCCACCAGGACAACGGGTGCTGCTGGAAGATATTAATTGGCAGGAATTTGAGGCAATTCTCAACGAATTAGGAGAACACCGTGGTAGTCGAGTTGCATATCAGCAAGGCACATTAGAGATTATGGTTCCGCTCCCAGAACATGAGAGAGCTAAAGTCATTATTGGAGATTTAGTCAAAATCTTGCTAGATGAACTAGACCTCAATTGGGAGTCCTTTGGTTCAACCACCTTTAAGCGTGAGGATATGACTGCAGGTGTTGAACCAGATGATTGCTTTTATATTCAAAACTATAAGCTAATGATTGGGAGAGATAGAATAAACCTAAATGTTGACCCTCCTCCTGACCTAGCAATTGAAATTGATGTCACTTCAAAAACTAAAATGAGTGCTTATCAAGCGTTAAGAGTACCTGAAATCTGGCGCTACGAAAACGGTAATTTAGAAATTAATCTCCTGCAAGGTGAGCAATACATCAAGTCCCAAAAGAGCCTCACTTTTCCTAATGTTCCGATTATTGAAGAGATTTCTCGATTTGTAGAGATGAGTCGCACAATAGGAACAACTTCAGCACTCAAAGAATTCCGAAAGTGGGTTCGAGAACTGATTGGTAGACTTTAGGCAAAGAAATAAAAAATGACCATTAGTGTGTTGAATAAAGTTCCTGATGTGGAACCAGAGGATTATGACAAATTGTAGGGACTAAGTAAGTCGGTGAAAATAAATCTAACTATGTAACAGAAAGTAAAGTTCTTCAAACCCCTGTGATTGCTTCGTTCCACTCCGTTTCACTCGCAATGACATAGTGTGAATTATTTACGTCGTTCTAC
>JAAUSC010000117.1 GCA_012031965.1 Scytonema sp. RU_4_4 | reverse complement strand
CCTGATGCCACGCCTGATGCCACGCCTGATGCCACCGCCTGATGCCACGCCTGATGCCACGCCCACCGCCACGCCCCTCGCCACGCCTAACCAATCAATAGGAACGCCTATTTGCTGAACAAGCCAAGCTAACGTCAACGATGTAACAACTGTCAACACCAACCCTTGGAAAAGCAAATTCCGCTGAATGGAATTTTGACGCAGCAACTCCCATCCTTTTCGCCAATTCATTTCCCTTGCAGGAATATGCCCACCCCCAAAATTGTCCACATACCACCGCAAAGCTTGGGGGAAGTAAAACACCCAGTACAACAAGCGCAGGTAATCCAGCGGGTTCCACAGCGAGAGGGGGCGTTTGAGTTTGGGGGCTAAGTCTAGGCGGGGTACGGGTGGGTGTTGGTTCATTGCAGGTTCTCCGCCATTTTCAGTAAGCCGCAAATTTCACGCGGTAGGGGGATTGGTGTCAATTTAAGCTGAAAAGCATGTCATTACGTCATTTCATGCCTTATTATACTCGTCCACAATTGTCGCGCTTACCTCACCCCGGTTTTGTCTTGCGCCAAACCGCCCCTCTCCTTACTAAGGAGAGGGGACGTAAAGCGTAGCTTTTCGGGGGTGAGGTCAAACCAACGTGGAATCAAGGCTTGAACGTTAAGTTGACACCAATGGGCATTGCCGTGCCCCTACGTTTGCCGAGGACAAAATAACTCATTCCACACCTCCGGTATACCGCGCATAAGTTCCATAGCATAGCTGCATGAGTTTTCGAGGATGTCCGCCGCTTTCCGCCACCAGTTGCACAATTTCCTCCTCAGTAAACCTCACAGAAGTCCCCGCCAAACGACTAGCAATAAAATCATGCATGGTCGTTTCATCCCAAGGCTGAATATGTTCCTCCTGACAAATACCCGCCAGCGGTGATGTCTTACCTTCATCATGACTATCGTTAAATAAGTCGTTGAGTGGTTCAGTCGCAGCTAAAATCAACTTCAGCGGCGCATTGCTTCCCTCAGCTAAACCGCGCAACTTATCCCGTACTCCACGGGTGAACCCCTGCCAAGTCAGCTTTCCTACATTATCTAAAGCCAGCAGCACTTTATTTTTATGTTTTTTCAAATTCTGGTTTAACTGATACCCTTTACATTCCGGAATACCAACCTCATCACACAACGCGCTGTAAAAGTCCTCTTCATTATCTATATAATTCAGATCTAGAAAAACTGACTGACGCGACGGTTGCAGGCGATTTTTCGCTTGTTGGCAAATCGCCCATAGTAAAGATGACTTGCCAATTCCTTCTTCTCCTATCAAAGCAACACTACTTCCGCTGTTAAGCACCTCGAACACCCGCTGCATTTCTCGCTCTCTGTCAAAAAAATGCGGCTCTTCTACTCTGCCATTTGGGAGAATGAAGGGATTGGTAATGACATCTGAGTTTGATGTCTCTTGTTTGGTTTGATTTGTCTGGTTTACAAGTGGCTCTTGGGGAGGTGTAACTTTTGGCGAATGCTGTTGATATCGGTATTCTATTGGTTTTTTAAAATTTCTTTTAGTGACTCTGATTTCTAAATCTTCTGTAATCTTTCTACATAAACTTGCGCCTGCATCTCTCAGATGTTGCTCACTTCGATAAGTCGTAGCACAAATTTCTGTATAAGTCTTACCTTCCCATATACCCAAAAAGAGAGTTGTTTCTAAGTCATTTAATATTGACTTGTTTGCTTGCTCAAAAAGAGAATTAATGAATTCCAATGCTTCTCTTGAATCCATTAGGCGTTATTTAATTAGCAGAGTAAATTTAAAAACGAGTCACTACTGTAATACTTTACCCTACAAACCAACATTAGGCTACTTTCCCCTACAAGCACCGCAGCAGTGTAACTCCCTACGTTCGTCTACCTAAAGCATGTGTCTCTAAAGTCATCATGGTGTTAAGTGAGTGGACAGATGAGTTTAATGTCATTGCGAGCGTAACGGAGTGAAGCGAAGCAATCCCAAATCCCTGCGATTGCTACCCTGCGGGAAGCCGCCCTCCGGGCGTCTACATTCCGCTTCGCTCCATTCGCAATGACATAGTGACGTTTATTTATGTTCAGTTACTTATCAGCAAAACACCAGAACACAAGGAGACAAATTTATGAAACTCTCCAGCGAAAAATTCATTGCTCCTATTTTAGTTGCCCTTATAACTGCCGCTGCTACTCTAGGTGCTGCTGTGATTGGACAAAGCAACAAAACTCCTTCTGCAGTCACCCCTTCTGCAACTCCTATTAGTCTAACCTCTGACAAGAATTCTGAATTAGAGTGCAATAAAACTGTAGTCACTAAAGTCTGTATTGCTAATGTCACGATGCAGATTAATAGTGACGAACCAAGGCAAATTAAAAATAACGAACGTGTTCCTCTAAAAGCTGGAGATACATTGAGAGTCGTAAACCTACGTTACTGCATTCCTCCGGAAGTGACAGTCAATAAAGTAGAAGTGAAAGCATATCTGTTTCCAAAAGGAACAGAGAATTACAAAAATGGTCTTTTCACTTCCAGCCGTTTTCCAACTTATACAGGTTGTCACATTATTGGTAACTTTGAAAAAACTTGGAAGGTAGAATCAGGACAGCATCAAGTCACCATACCTATTATCAAGTACGATGGCAGCAACAGAATTGTTGACAAGAGCTTTTACTTAAATCTGGATGTTGGACAGTAAACTACATGGTTTCTGAGTTCAGGGAGGATAGCTTTTTGCTGTGTAAGACTGGCGTTTGTGCTTTGGGGCGATCGCCTCTTAGACAACTCCCTTTCCGGGCATCACACTCAATTTCTACATACAAAATCTTGCCACAGAACAACTAAAACCAGGCGTTAGGAGTGCAAGCGCCTCCGGCGATCGCCATTACACAACAAGCTGTCGTTAGATCCTAACAAGTTGTCGTTAGATCACAACAAGTTGTCGTTAGATCACAACAAGTTGTCGTTAGATCCTAACAAGCTGTCGTTAGATCACAACAAGCTGTCGTAACGACACGATAAAAAGTTAAAAAAATATTAAGTAGGGTGTGTTGTCGCGAAGCGCAACGCACCATTGATCCGCGAAGAAAGCGATAGCTAGCCCCTTAGGGGGCGCTGCGCAAACGCTGCTGCGCGGGGCGCAGATCGCACTCAACATCTACACAAAAAATCTTTCCACAGAACAAACAAAACCAGGTAACAGAGGTGAACTCAATTCATCATTTGCAAGCAGTGTTACCATCAATCTTAAAGTCGCATTTTCCCGGCGGTAAACTTCAACTTGTTGCAAGCGCCAATCAGCAATCCAATATTCCTGCACACCGCGTGACGCATAAAGCTTAAGTTTAGCTTCGCGATCGCGACGCTCATTTTCCACACCAGACGATAATACTTCAACAACTAACTCTGGTGCGCCAGTCAAATGTCCCGCTTCATCTAACAAAACTGCTAAGCGTTCATTGCTAGCCCAAACCACATCTGGAATGACATTATCCGATTCCGAAAATAGAACACCAGCAGTGATGCTTGCTTCTCCCAAACCACTGGACTCTGACCAAGAATCAAGTTCTCGAAAGATTCGACCACAAGTGCGTTGATGTTTCCAGTGAGGTGCTCTCGTCATGAATAACTCACCATCAATTATCTCATAGCGCGTACCTTCGTTTTCTGGTAGGAGGTCTAAATCTGTGGTAGTCCAACGCACACCCTCAGTTGCTGTTTGACTCATAGCGGAACTCCTTTTTAGTAGTTTCATCAATTGCTGAAACCAGCATTTTGCATAAATATAACCGTACTAAAATTAATGAATAACTTTTAAAATAATTCTAACTATGACCGAAAAAGAAAAGGATCTGAGCCGCCTAAATTTATGATGTTGTTGGCGAATAAATGAGGGGTTAAACCTCTAAGCTTCTCGTTCCCAGGCTGAGCCTGGGAATGCGTTACTAAGAGGCTCCGCCTCTGGTACTTAGATCGAGGCGGAGCCTCGTCGCCTTCATTTGGCGCCTGAGGCTGGAAACGAGCTTATGAGGGGTATTACCCCACATGAATTGACCAACAACATCATTTATTTGTGGGGTTCTTACTTTTGACTTTTGACTTTTGACTTTTGACTTCCCCGAAGGGGCTGACTGCCATAATTTTATGACAACACCCGTAAAATCATTCGATCTAAATGCTCTCACTACTTCCCTAGAAGGTATTGAAACTATCACCGATCCTGCCCAAGTCGCAAAATTATCCCAAGATTACCATACCTTCAGCCCAGTACTTGTACCCAAACTGGAAGGAAAAGTTGGGGATCTAGTCGTGCGTCCTGCCAATCTCACAGAAGTATTAAAAGTAGCAGCTGCTTGCGTTCAACACAGAGTACCTGTCACAGTACGCGGTGCTGGAACAGGGAATTACGGGCAATGTGTACCCTTACATGGAGGCGTCATTATAGATATGACGCGGATGCAGGAAATACGCTGGGTGAAACCAGGAGTTGCACGGGTTGAA
This sequence comes from Scytonema sp. RU_4_4, assembly GCA_012031965.1. GTDB lineage: Bacteria > Cyanobacteriota > Cyanobacteriia > Cyanobacteriales > Nostocaceae > Brasilonema. The sequence continues at coordinate 17,298 of JAAUSC010000117.1, read as the reverse complement.
GCTGGGGTAAAGTTGGCTGCATTGGATAAAAAAGCACGAGAAATAGGCTGGGAAATACGGATGGCACCCTCAACCTACCGTACCGCGACAATTGGCGGATTTATTGCAGGTGGTAGCGGTGGAATTGGGTCGATACAATATGGCTTATTAGGTGACAGAGGTAATCTTCAGGCTTTACAAGTCGTGACGATGGAAGATGAACCACGTGTCATGGAACTGCGCGGCGACGATGTGCAAAAAGTGAATCACGCCTGGGGCATCAATGGTATTATCACTGAAGTAGAAATCCCATTAGGACCAGCTTATCCTTGGGCAGAAGTGATTATTACCTTCCCAGAATTTATGACAGCGGCTAAGTTTGGTCAAGCTCTAGCCGATGCTGATGGGATGATTAAAAAAGAAATTAGCATTTTTGCATCCCCGATTCCACATTATTTCGCGGCTTTTCGGCAGTATATTCCAGATGGAACTCATCCTGCTTTATTGATGCTTGCCGAACCAAGTTTAGAATTATTACCTGGGTTAGTTCAACAATTTGGTGGCAACATTACATACCAAAAACCAGCACAAGAAGCAGGAAAAGGAACACACTTATGGGAATTTACCTGGAATCATACCACCTTACACGCCCGGACTGAAGATACTTCCATCACCTACCTACAAAGCATATTCCCCGCTGATAAAAGTCTACAGTTGGTAGAGCATCTGTATCATCACTATGGAGATGAGGTGATGATGCATCTGGAATTTATTCGCGTTAATGGTGCAGTTGTTCCTGCGGCTTTGCAACTTGTCCGCTATACGAGCGAGGAACGTCTCAACGAGATTATCCGCTATCACGAAGAGCGAGGCGTGTTTATTGCCAATCCTCACACATATATTATTGAAGATGGCGGTAGAAAAGTGATTGATCCTGAGCAGTTGAAGTTTAAGGAAATGGTTGATCCCTATGGGTTGATGAATCCTGGTAAGAGCAAGGTACTGGAATTTAAAATTAAAACCGCAGATGGACGCAGATGAACGCAGATAATAGTTTAATCTCATCTGCGTTTATCCGTGTTTATCTGCGGTTCAAAATTATTTATGATTCACATTGATGGTTCCTACGGTGAAGGCGGCGGACAAATTCTCCGAACCTCCTTGAGCTTAGCTGCTATAACGAGTCACTCAATACGGATAAAGAACATCCGCGCTGGACGTTCAAAACCGGGATTAGCAGCACAACACCTCACATCAATTCGCGCCGCCGCAGCAATTTGTAACGCCAAAGTCCAAGGAGATGCTTTGGGTTCAACAACATTGGAGTTTATTCCCGGTAGTTCTGTACAAGCGGGAAGTTATACCTTTGATGTGAGTGAAGCACGGGAAGGAGGTTCTGCTGGTGCAGTCACTCTTGTGTTACAAACCATTCTCTTGCCTTTGGTGCTAGCAGCTGGTGATTCTCAGGTGATACTCAAGGGGGGAACTCATGTCAGTCACAGTCCTTCGGTGAATTACATTCAACAAGTTTACCTGCCAACAGTGCAACGCATGGGTGTGCAAGTTGAGGTGAAATTGAATGCTTGGGGGTGGTATCCCCAAGGCGGGGGAGAAGTGGAACTATTTGTGAGTGGTGGTAGCAAACTTGGCGGGATCAATTTGGTAGAACGCGGCGACTTGCAACAAGTGCGGGGGTTAGCAGTTGTGACGGAACTACCTTCCCATATTCCCCAAAGGATGGCGAGTCGTGCTGAGAATGTGTTGCGTCAAGCCCAATTGAAACCAGCTGTGCAACCATTGCGAGCAAAAGGTGTTGCACCAGGAGCTGGTTTGTTTCTCACTGCGGAGTACGAAAATAGTTTAGCTGGATTTGGTGCGTTAGGGCGTCTTGGTTTACCAGCAGAAAAAGTCGCAGATATGGCTTGTGAGGAACTGTTGAAGTTTCATCAAACAGGCGCACCCGTGGATGAACATTTGGGGGATCAGTTATTATTGCCAGCAGCTTTGGCGTCAACTGGGAGTGAGTACCGAGTGACTCAGGTGAGTCAGCATTTGACGACGAATGCTTGGGTGATTGAGCAATTTGGATTGGCGCGGGTTAAGGTGGATGAAGTGGAGAAAAGGGTGATGGTGGAACCTTTGAGGAAGAGTTGACGATGATGGAGCAGCTAAGGCAATTTGATTTGACAAAAATTAGGACTTACGCACTCGCAACGAGAATCAAGGTTTTGCGATTGCTTCCCTCCGGTCGCAATGACGAAAATACGTTATTGTTGCGTAAGTCCTAAAAAATCATTTTCTCTACTAAATTTTAGGCGAACTAAGGGCGCTCAGTAGTAGGAGTGACCACGGCACTTTCATATCGGGTATCAGCCACGAGTACTTTCTCAATACAGGTAATGCAAACGGTACCAGAAAGCGCAGAGAACGTAGCGAGACAGGATGCTCTCCATTCCCATCTACAACCCCATATTTCTGAGCCAGTTCCGCAACAATATGCACATGTCCTGTACGACGCATCACATTTGGATCGCCAGCAAGTTGAGCAATAACCCGTCCTGTTAATAAGGGAGTTTCCCAGTTGTAGCGCTCACTGAACAACGAATAATTCTTTGGCGTTGCATTTTTTTCGTCCATTTCAGAAGCCATACGGTCTATGTGTTCAGTACCAACAATACCTGGCCAAATTGAAATAGAAGCGACGTTATGGGGCTTTAGCTCAACAGCCATATCAGCTGCTAGGCGATCGCAAGCTGCTTTGCCAGCACCGTATGCTGTACCAAAAATATAGGACATACTACCCCAAGAGGAAATAGTACAAATGAGTCCAGAGCGACGCTTGGTCATCATCCGAGCAGCAAAAACACTTGCAACATAGTGACTACACAAACCAACATCGTTGCAAGCATCCCAGAGACTCGGTTCACTATCCCAAAAAGGTTTCCCATAAGCGTCTCTTAAAGCCTGGACTCCTGAGTAAGCATTATTGACCAGTAAGTCAAGCCGTCCATTCTGCTCGTCTTGGATGCGCTCAAAGAGCAAACGCACTTGCTCCGAGTCGCTGTGGTCTACCTGAACAGGAATACATACACCACCGACTTCCTCAACAGCAGATTGGGTTTCATTCAGACAACCTGAGATATCGTCACTGGAATCAGATTTGTTGAGGCTGCGTCCTGTGACATACACAGTCGCACCTGCTTCACCCAGTCCAATCGCAATTCCCTTACCAATACCCCGTGTAGCACCTGTGACTAATGTTACTTTACCCTCAAGGTGTTTCATTATGACTCGTTTGTAATTTTTGTAAGTAATTTTTGTAATTATTGTTCTGTCATCAGGACTATATTTTTCAACGTAACATTAAAATAATCACTAGAAACGGTTGAATGAAGAGCTGCACTTACATTCTAGTTGTTTACAGTGAACTAAGAATCAGTCAGATGTCTAAAAATAATTCAAAGAAACTTAAGGGGGAGAATCTCAAAAAACGGCATAAGTTTTTTCTAAACCCCTACTCAGATTGTGCGTTTACCAAATGTCCCAAGTGTGAGACAAAAACAAAAATCCGCAAATTCCCCTTGGTCATTCATATCGAGCCAAAACAGCTTTTTTTACTCAATAAGCAGTGTAAATATTGTCCAAGCTGTGACTTGATTATTGTCAAAAAGCAAGAAATAGAATCATTCATGGCTTTTGGAATGAGCCAATCAAATCCCGAAATCATCGGTAATAACTATTTGGTCATGGGAACAGTTGATAGAAAAGATTGGAAAGAAGGTAGCCAGGATTCACTTTCTCCTTCAGAGATAATAGAGCGCATGTATGTTTTCAAAGATGTATGGAATTTTGAAGTCATTCCAGCAGGCTGGTATCCTGCTCAAGAAGAATAGTACACAACGGGAGCATCCCAATTTTGCTAATTTACCAAGATGATGAGTTGTCATTGCGAGCAGAACGTAGTGGAGCGAAGCAATCGCAACATCCTTACTTTGCGATTGCTACTCATAAAGTTGATGCCTGTACTGACTTCACTCTTATCGCAACATCCTTACTTTGCGATTGCTACCTTCAATTTTGTATCATTGTAGCGAAAAAAACATAGAAGCAATCGCAACATCCTTACTTTGCGATTGCTACCCTTCGGGAAGCCGCCCTCCGGGCGTCTACATTCCGCTGAGTCCCAAGGGGACACGCTGCGCGAACGCTTCATTCGCAATGACAAATACATATTTAATTTTGCACAACTACTTAGTCATTGGTACAAAGACTTAAATCCTCAGCCTTCTTCACAGATTTCAACGAAAATTCTTCTGGTTTTTCTCAGGCAGATTTCTAGGCGGAACTTCCCGTCCTTGGTAAAACTGTCGCTCCAACTTGCCCAAACCGAACCAAATCAAAGCGCCACTAACAACAGCCAAGGTTGAAATGGTAACAGTGATGATAGACGCCTGACCCTGAATCAACACCAATAAGGGGAGCAGCCCCCAAGCCAGCGCTGCTACCACAGCGACTCCCATCCTCAATCGTTGCAAGTTAATCAAGGCAGTGCGACAACTGGCGCATTTTTTCGTGTGAGAATGATACCTGTCTAGTAAAGCTTCCTTGGGGAGTGGCGGTGGCAAAGTCTTTCCTTCAAATGGCTCGGCGCTATATTGGTTCACCCAAGAACGCAACTGGAATACGAAAAGATCGGCTTTGGTTGGTAAATAAAACGCTTTGGTAAAGTTGGCACTACCGCCGCGTTGTTCGAGATACCGTTCTTGGTAATGTAGGAAAATCTGGTCGTCTTCAAGTACGTTATTTTGCCCAAGGTGTGAGTACCAACGCGGAGTCAGTTTGATAAACAGCCCCGGTAATTTCGAGGAGAACTTGAAAGGAAAGCGGGCAAATAACCGACACTCTCCCTTACGAATGGGAGTTGCGTAGACAACTGTGAGTGTCCTGCCATACTGTTTGGAGGTGAGGTCGTGCCACATTAACCCAGGAGCAATAAAGGTCGTATCCTGTCGTCCTAGAGTTCCTTTACGGGGACCTTCCGCCCAAATTCCTTTAAATCCCCACTTTCCAGATTCTACAACTTCTAATTCCACAGGTGCCACGTTCGCTCGGTTGCCGACAGTACGGTGGTGTGTGTAAGGGATATGGCTGGTGTCAAGGACGTTTTCCATCAACGTCAGGGCGTCATACGGCAAATCTCGAAAGGTATTGAGGCAAATCCAGCCATCCGGCTCTTCTTCAAGGGCGTCAACGATGGGAACTTTAGTGTGAGGCGCATTCTCTACTCGACCAGGATACACGAACAACAGTCCTTGACGAACTGTGGTGGGTAGTGAGGTTGCACATGCGCGCCCAGAAACTTCTGCCTTTCCTCCTTCTACTTGCTGGGGGATGCGCGAGCACTCACCCGTTCCCGAAAAAGTCCAGCCATGATAAGGACATTCTAGCTGTCCCGACTCATTAATTCTGCCTTCTGATAGTGGTGCTAAACGGTGCGGGCATTTGTCTACAAATGCTCGCCACGTCAGTTCATTTTTGTCCCACCATAAGACAATATCCTGCTCTAGCAAAGTGAAGCGAGTGAGCTGAGATTTATTTAAGTCTTCGACGTAAGAAACAGGATACCAAACCTCTTGCCAATCAAAGCGATCTGGAGCGAGTCCACCAGCAGGAAGGTCTTGTGCTACTCTGGTTTGGGATGTTACTTCTTGAGAATTCTCTTTAGGTAAAACGCTGTTGGACATGGTGGCAGCAACTGAACAATCATTTAATCTTCTATCCACAAAAAATGTAACAATTTTTTAAAGGTACTGGTGGGGAAGAGTTGAGAAATCAGTCGATGGTCTAAAGTAGCATCAGTTGAAGCAAAAAATCTCAACCATATGGCAGTAGATACGGAAAAATGTGCAGCGGCTAAAACAGCTTTGCGTCAGGCGCTTGCTGCTAGCGGTGGAAAGACGAAGGACGAAGCCGTAATCGCTCTTGTTGAAAATCTCCAATCCCTGAACCCAACGACAGCACCAGCACATAGTGACGCACTATTGGATAGTCAATGGTTGTTGATTAGCGCACCGAATTTTCCAGGAGGAGAGTTTTAGTCTGTCAGCGACAATTCTGAACCGTATTGATTCATTCACGAGTATAAAAGACTCGTCGGCGAGTATAAAACACTCGTCGGCGAGTATAAAACACTCGTCGGCGAGTCTCAAACACTCGTCGGAGAGTCTCAAACACTCGTCGGCGAGTATAAAAGACTCGTCAGCGAGTATAAAAGACTCGTCGGAAAGTATCAAACACTCGTCGGCGAGTCTTTAACTGACGTGGGGTCTAGGGAGTAAGAGAAATTTCAACCTGGCTGAAGGGCGATCGCCACCACTCTACCCGAATCGTTTCAATCCCCTAATAGGGAGTAAGAGAAATTTCAACCTTTTACAAATGCCACCTTAACTGGAGGAATTTTGTTTCAATCCCTAATAGGGAGTAAGAGAAATTTCAACTGTCTAGAGGTTATTGAGTGGTGTTTTGAGCCATTGGTTTCAATCCCTAATAGGGAGTAAGAGAAATTTCAACGTACTGCATTTCAGCATAAGTCTCAAAAAGAGTTTTATACTGGTTTCAATCCCTAATAGGGAGTAAGAGAAATTTCAACTCAGAGAACCAATGGGGGATTTGGGTAAACCCTGAGGTTTCAATCCCTAATAGGGAGTAAGAGAAATTTCAACGCAAAGTACCTCTTAGTGCAAGATGATTATCTTTAATGTTTCAATCCCTAATAGGGAGTAAGAGAAATTTCAACGCGCGGGTCGTTAGGTATGCCCTAAACTTTTTGTTTCAATCCCTAATAGGGAGTAAGAGAAATTTCAACCATTGGTCTACTTTCCAGTTAGCGATCGCATTCTTGAAGAAAAAACTTACAAGCCCTTCTGGGACAAATTCTGTCTGGAGATATCGAGCAAGTTGTATGCAGCGATTTCGACAGGCTCGCAAGATTCGGAATTGAACTCATTGACTATATCTGCCAGCAAAACAATTGCAAACTCGTGGTTCTCAACCGCGTTGATTTCTCTCCAGAAAGAGAGTTTGTTGAAGACATCCTGGCAATTATCCATGTCTTCAGTTCCAAGCTCTACGGACTTCATAAATATAAACAAAAAATCAAAGAAGATCCGGATTTACCCGGAAACAAATCTGAGGCTAGTTTATAGAAGGTGGTTGGCTGCTTGTCGTTGGTCGTACAATGCAGCAATTGCTTATCAACGCGACTGTTTTATCAAAGGCGAAAAGCAGCCCAGCAAGTATAAATTGCGTGAAATTATTCTCAAATCCTGTCCCTTATGGGTAAAAGAGTGTCCTTACTCTCCACGAGAAGAGGCTGTTTTTGACGCAAAGACAGCTTTTTCCAAAACAGCTACGAAGAATAAATTAAACCCTCGGTTTCAATCATGCCGTCAACCAGTCAAAAGTTTAAGAATTAGCGCAAAGTATTGGGGGGCTTTTTATTCTGAAAAAGGCAAGACTAAGAAGGTGCAAGGCTTTACTCATTATGCTTCAAGCAAAGTGGTAGTGAACGGCAGAACTTTTATTATAAAAGATTTACAGCTTAACGCTGTAGAACCTTTATGCGAAAAAATGCCATCAGAATTTACCATCTTACTTGACAAAGGCAAATGGTTTATCTGTTTTGCAATTCCTTTTGAGGTGCAAGCTAATCAACGTAAAAACTGTATTGGACTAGACCCAGGTGTTAGAACTTTCTTAACTGGCTTTGACGGAGAAAATGTTTTAGAAGTTGGTAACGGCTCAATATCTAAAGTTGCTATTCTCTGTCAACGGTTGGATAGACTTCAATCCCTGATTACAAAATCCAAAGGTAAGAAAAACAAGCGTTTACGTTGGAAGCTAAGAAAGCAGTCTGAAGCCATAAGAGCGAGGATTAGGAATCTTACTGACGAAGTTCATAAGAAAGCTTCAGTACTGTTAACCAAGACCTATAAGCACATTTTTTTGCCAACATTTGAAACATCTCAGATGGTTGTAAAGAAAAAACGTAAGCTCCGCTCTAAAACGGCTAGAAATATGCTTACGTGGTCGCACTATAGATTCAAGCAGACTCTTAAGTTCCACGCAATAAAGCGGGATTGTGTTGTGCATGATGTCACAGAGGAATACACGAAGCTTGCACTTGCTCAAAGTGTGGTCATGTTCATGAAAGATTAGCTGGTAATAAAAAGTTTAAATGCCCTAACTGTGGACATGAAATACCAAGAGACTGGAATGGCGCAATTAACATTTTCATCAAGTCAATCAATGATTTGATAAATGCCTCGACCAAAGTCGAGGCTGGGCAGGACATAGCCCGATACACGGTAGAAACTAGTACCTGTTACTAGAATTTACCGGGTTAAATGATGTCCGATATTATACATTCTCCACATCAACCTCAAAGGCTTCTCCTCCCACCGTCACCTTGTCGCCTGATACTAATTTCCGTCCTCGTCGGGTTTCAACTGTACCATTAACTTTGACATCACCTGCTTGAATGAGTAGCTTAGCTTGCCCACCAGTCGGTGCTATACCGACAAACTTTAAAAATTGGTCGAGTTTAATTGTGCTGGCGCTTGTCTGCTCCATAAATCTAAAAACCTAACTACGATTGTCTATTTGAGCACGTTGCAGCAATTTTTTTTCGGGTGGGCACTGCTAACCGTGCGCGAAAACTCTTATTTTCCTGTTCAGCTTTTGCTAAGTTTTCCTGTACTGAAACATCTAGCTGAAATAGAGCAATTACGATGTTGGTATCTAAAAGAAATCTACCACTCATCTATATCAACCTTACCGCAATCAGCTTCTATCGCCTGTGTCATGAGTTCCAGCTCCTGGGAGGGAATTGTTCCCGCAAAACGCAATAGCTGCTTACCAGGCACACCCAGAAGCTCTTTTGTAGTTCCCTGTGCCAAAGATTCTACATAATCAAGCACCTGATTTAGAGTTGCTTCTGGTAAAAGTTGCAACTTCTCTATTATCTTGTCTTGAATGGATTGCACGATTGTTTTTCCTTGAGCACAACGCCATTATTTTTAGCTTATCGCTAATCCACGCCCACATTTAACAAAGCCACCAAGAAGTCCTCCGCTATAATCTTTAGTTTTAGAGCATAGCTACAAAGCCTGACTGCACAGGCTCTTACTCAGCGTCATGCCTAAAGGTTCAGTCTGGCTGCTACCTGCTTAGACTCTGCCAACGTTGCTGCAACAAGTCCTGCGCCTGCGTGTTTCACTTGTTCTGTCACTGCGCCGGCTGTTTCTGGTGAACCAGCATGAAATGGTGGGGCTGGATTGTATTCTAATATAAGTTGTGTAAATTTCGCAGTGTCTTCACCGTAAAGGGCTGCCGCAACAGTGAGTCCAAAATCAATGCCTGCGGTGACACCACCGCCAGTGATACGGTTACGATCAATAACAACCCGTTCAGTACTGACTTGAACTCCCATCTGAGCGAGACAATCCCGAAACATCCAATGACAGGCGGCTTTGTAGCCTTGAAGTAAACCGGCTGCTGCTAAAATCAACGATCCTGTACATACTGAAGTGACGTATTTTGCATTTTTTGCCTGTTCTTTGAGAAATGTCAGCACTTCGGAGTCACGCATGATTTCAACAGTTCCCATCCCGCCACCCGGAACGCAAATGACATCTAAAGGTGGACACTCAGCAAATGTAGTGTTTGGCTGAAGTATCAAACCTCCCATATCTTTTACTGGTTCTAAGGTTTTCCAAATCAGGTAGACATGAGTACCTGGTAATGTGGAGAATACTTGGTATGGTCCAGTCGCATCTAATTGGGTGAAGTCGGGATAGATAAGCAAACCGATTTTGTATTGAGGTGAGTTAGTCACTTTGTCAAAATATTTATTTTTACTAACTTCACTATAGATAAACTAAAGAAGAATTTTCTTGTATCTACCAGCCCAATTCTGAATTTGCCATCCGTTCGCGCTAAAACATTGGAATGGACTTTGGGCGATCGCCCCTTGAGCGGCGAGAAAGCTGGAGCATCGCTAGGACATGATGCAAGCCCTACGTAGGTTTTGGAAAATTTTGACCTGTAGAGACGTTCCATGGAACGTCTCTACAAGGGTTTTCGCGCCTTGCGATTTGCTTATCCGAGCAGTATTGATATTTATCTTTAGGATAAGGCAGAAGTCAGAGGGCAGCTATCCTATGACCTCTTAAGCTGGATAAATCCGCAAGCGCCGATTTGGTTCTTCCCCAAAGCTATGAGACTTCAGACGATAGTGTTCTACCAATTCGTGCTGCATTTTCCGCACTTGAGGAGAACGGGGCAATAATTCGACTGGCTGTCCCTTGGGAATGACGATTTGCTCTACAGCAAGTCTTGCTTCTTCAAGGGCGTCAATCTCATCATCGCTAGCGCTATGGAGGAACAGTTGTAGTTCGCGGTCGTCGCTAACCTCCGGATTGTCGATGTTCAGCAACCGCCGTAAGCCTCGGGTGATCTGCGGTAGGGTACTGGATTTAATCATGTGGATTGGTACTTGACGGACTTTTGCCATTTGCCGTAATTTGGCGTGGTTTTTGACGTGCGATCGCAGTGCCAATATTGCATCAGCACTATCAATATCTTTTGTCAATTCCACTGGTAAAGAAAGAACCTCAATCACCTGTTCCAATTGGCTACGGCTGACGCCATAGGGATATACGTGCAGTGGCAAATCTTCGCCATTAGGTCCCGCCTGTCTGGTGGAGTCGAAATCAAAGCCATCATAGTTATTAAAAGATTCATCCAGTAAGCGGTCAAACTCACTGCGTCCAGAACCTTTTTGCGTTTCACTAGACAATGGCGCTAGGGGTATCATTTGCCCAGTTGCACGCCAGCCGTTTGACTGTCGTGCGGGTGGTCCGAAAGATTCTTCTGCCCCGAGTGTTTGTCCACGACCGTTGATTGCGGTCAGCTGACGAGTCATGTTTACCTTGCCGTTTTCATCGACAGTCCTGACTTGTGGGCTAGGTTGACGTCCCCGCAGAAGAGTATCAACTGTGTCAGCTACGCTGTCGTGAACCACCCAGCGTTGCCGTTCTAACATTTCCACGGCAATTTCAAAGGTAGGAGGTGCTTTGCGTTCTAAAACAGTCTTTTGAGTTCCCCGTCGTCTAGCTTCATCGTCTCCCAACGTCACAGCCTGGATACCACCAACCAAGTCGGCAAGTGTGGGATTTTTGATCAGGTTTTCAATCTGGTTACCATGAGCAGTTCCTACCAACTGGACACCTCGTTCGGCAATAGTACGAGCCGCTAAAGCTTCCAGTTCTGTACCAATTTCATCGATAACGATGACTTCTGGCATATGGTTTTCCACAGCCTCAATCATCACCTGATGCTGCTGCTCTGGATGAGTCACTTGCATCCGCCGTGAGCGACCGATAGCAGGATGAGCAACGTCACCATCTCCTGCAATTTCGTTGGAAGTGTCAATTATGACCACTCTTTTATTGAGTTCATCCGCCAAAACACGGGCAATTTCCCGTAATGCAGTCGTTTTGCCCACACCCGGGCGTCCCAGCATGAGAATTGATTTTCCAGTTTCCACCAAATCGCGAATCATGCCAATTGTGCCGAATATTGCTCGACCAACACGACAGGTTAAGCCGATAATCTTACCACTGCGGTTGCGGATGGCACTGATTCTGTGCAGGGTTTGCTCAATTCCTGCCCGATTATCTCCACCAAAAATTCCCACTCTCTTGATGCAATCATCTATCTGTTCTTGCGTAACGGGCGTTTCGCTCAGATACTCTGCAAGATCGGGAAAGCGAGCTTCTGGGCGACGACCCAAATCCAAGACCACTTCTACTAGGCTATCTCGTTGAGGATGCTTTTCTAGTGTCTGTCGCAGATCTTGGGGCAAAATGTCTAACAATTTTTGAAGATCGTCTGTAATCGTCATGCTTTTTATGGTGACGTTTTTTAGAGATAGCAAGGACACTTCTCGTACGAGAGTCACCCCGTCCTTGGAAAGTGTCCGCAACGCACGTGTAAGGAACAGTGTTCCCTACTGCTGTGACTTGAGCTGGGAAACGAGAGAATGTGCAAGCGAAACCGCTTGAGCGAGCAATTCTGGTTCTTCTTCTAAGCGGACAGTTGTTTTAACACAAGCATTTTTCACCTCCCTTGCTTCTAACTGCTCGAGAATTGGTGACAGTAGTACCCGGGCGTAACTACCGTAGGCGATACCAGCAATGAAGGAGGGGAGGAGAGGGGGAGGGGGGGGGAGGGGGAGAAAATTTTCCCCTTGTCCCCTTGTCCTCTTGTCCCCTTGTCCCCTTGTCCTCAGCAACCCCATTGCCTTCAACTTGGCAACAGTGTAGTTATTGGTTCCACCAGCTAACTGCACATATCCCGGTAATTTAGCTGCCAAGACTTTTTGCCCTAATTTGACGGCGGCAAGAGTGGTACCATCACCAATGTCTCCACTCATCGGACGACCGTCAGTTTGCCAAACTAAGGCACACGGTATGGGGGCAATCACGTTATGAAGGGCATGAAGATAATCAATCATACCGTCTCCATCTGGACAACTGATTGCGACTAACTTCAAACGCTCAACCCAGGGTAAAATCGCTTGCCACAATCTTTGAAATTCTGTCAAACGCCCAACATTTGTATGAATTTCTACGGCATCTACCCCAGATGAGAGTATCAATGGTGCGATTGCTCCTGGCGTTGATACATATGACCTTGTATAAATTATATCATATGGACAAACGGGTATGCAACGACCACAGCCGTAGCACTTTTGTGATACAATGCCTGACGATTCGTTTTTTATACTATTAAAAACAATTGCTTGCGCTGGACAAATCCTTTCACATGGTCTGTCACACTCTTTGGGGCATTCTGTGGAATTCAATTCAGCTTTGCGGAAATGGGGATCTTCCCCGTCGTTGAGACTAACCATCAACAGGGGCGACTTTCTGCACAAGCTAAATCCTTGCTGCTGAGCAACTTCTGCAAAGTTGGAGGCAACTTGCAGCGCTTCTTTAGCTGCAGCAATGACAGCTGGATCAGCGGCAACATCTATGCAGTCAGCGCCAGCCAAGGTGTAGGCTAGTGTTAAACTTCTAACCGCAGGCAGATGTTGGTAGCTGGCTCCGCAAATGAGCTTGAACCAGTGACCTTCCTTGAGTGCTCGTAAAGGGTCTAACAGATGAGTCACATCTCTATTATGCTATGCGACGGAAAAATGTAAGAGGTGACTCACAAAAGTTTTGATTTTTAAGTTTTTTCTCTCTGAAAGCAGAAACACCCTCTTTTCGAGCTTTCCGTGAGTTTTTCCCTAGAAGCAGCCCCACGGGCGACCGCCACCCACTACGAATGGAAAAAACACTCTTTGACCCTACACCCTTACACCCCTGTGTTTCTTGAGAGCGACCCACGGGCGGCGCACCACCCGCTACGAATGGAAAAACACTCTTTGACCCTACACCCTTACACCCTTACACCCCTACACCCCTGTGTTTCTTCAGAGTTTGATGATGATATTGTTTGTGTTGTGAGGGAAAAATGAGCAGTCGAGTTGATTAATTGTCCCTTTTTTTACTCAGTATAAAAATCTGTATTTGGATGCTTGACTGGGATTTCGATAAGAAACTCTGCTCCTTGCCCTGGTAAGGAGTTGCAACTAATTTGTCCTTGATGTTTTTGTACTATAATTTGATGGCTAATCGCTAATCCTAGTCCGCTGCCTTTACCAACAGGCTTTGTCGTAAAAAATGGGTCAAAGGTTCGCGATCGCACTGACTCATCCATACCAAGTCCATTGTCAGCGATACTAATCTTGACAGTATTATGACCTGTTAACTCTGTACGAATAAGAATCTGAGGAGCAAAAGTCATGGAGCTTCCGTCAGAAGTTGGTGAGTCAGTAGGATCATCTTCCCATTTTCTGTGAGGTCTTAAGCGATGGCTTGTGCTGCTTAAATTTCTCTTTATCTCTCCACCCAACGAAGTTGACGACATCTCCCACTCACTATGCCCCTCTGTTGGCTCCAAAGCATCGATAGCATTATTCAAAATATGCATAAACACTTGGTTGAGTTCGCTAGCATAACAAGTGACTAGGGGCAGATGACCATATTCCTTTACGACAACAATAGCAGGACGATACGTTGTTTCCTTAAGTCGATGCTGCAGCATCACCAAACTACTATCTATACCTTCATGGATATTGACCGACTTCATCTGGGCTTCATCAAGCCGAGAGAATTTTTGTAGCGCTAATACAATTTGCCGAATGCGATCAGCTCCTCTGTACATAGCACCTAATAAGTTTTTCAGGTCATTCATCAAAAAATTTAGGTCTATCTCCTTGATGATTTGTTCCATCTTAGGTGTAGGGTTTGGACATTCCTGTTGATAGACCAACATCACATCGACTAGCTCCTGCACATATTGCCTAACATATTCAAGATTGCCATAGATAAAACTGATGGGATTATTGATCTCATGGGCAATTCCAGCAACCAACTGTCCCAATGCGCTCATCTTCTCATTTTGAATCTGTCTGACTTGAGCGGCTTTTAAATTGTCAAGAGCATTTTGCAATAAAAGATTTTTTTCTTGAAGTTTAATTTGTAACAGATGTAAGTTAATTTGATTTTCAATTCGCAAAATAACTTCTGCTCCATAAAAAGGTTTCGTGATATAGTCAGATCCCCCCACATCAAAAGCTTTTACCTTATCTAACACATCATCTAGAGCACTAATAAAAATGACTGGGATTTCACAAGTTCTTTCGTCAGCCTTAAGTTGCTGACAAACCTCATACCCATTCATTCCTGGCATATTAACATCTAGCAGAATGACATCAGGTACAACCATTTGACACGCCGTCAATCCCATTTTGCCATTCAAGGCTTTACGAACTTCATAACCTTGTGCGCTCAGCATTGCCGACAAAAGACGCAGGTTGTCTGGTGTATCATCAACGACTAGAATATTACCTTTATATTCTTGATCTTGATTGAAATCCATTTTCTAAAAAAACTGATAATTTAATTGATATTTGGCACGGGAGATATTTTAGGGCAGTATACTAAACATTGTACAAAAATAGATTTCTCGCAAGGGCGCAGTCAAGATACTCAGAACTGGTGGAATATGTCCTGCGGACACGCTGCGCGAACAGAAATGTTGAAAAAAAGAATTATTCTTCTATGTTCTAGCTTGAAAGTAGGGAACGCTTAACGCTTAACAGAAAAAATAATACTTTCATCCTTGGTAGTGAAACTTGTTTCATCGGGACTGCCTTCTGTGTTCTGTATTCTGCTAAGACGAACTAACGAATGAATGCAATCTTGTTTACTGAAAACTGCCCATTACCATCATCCATTAAACTTACCACCAAGGGCTGTCCAAGTCAGTTTACCAACCTCTCCATCTACGGAAAGACCAGCTTCTTTCTGGAATGCTCTGACAGCAACTTCAGTTTGAGAACCAAAATCTCCATCTACTTTTCCTGCATTGTACCCTCTTGCATTCATCACTTTTTGCATAGCCCTGACATCATCTCCTATTCTTCCTCGACGAAGATTACGTCTGAGTGTGGGTAATTCAAAGCCAGAATATATCAAATTCCAAGCTTCACCACGTTCACCTTCTTTCGGAATACGCCAAATTGATGAACCAGGATAGTAGTTCAGGTAATCTTGAAGTTCGGCGACTGTTGCAGGTTTTGCCGTATCACTTTCCGAACTCCAAATAGGTAAAATTGCTTTTTTTAAACCCAAATTTTTATGAGCATCCAGACAATCTTTAACTTCTTCAGGAGTGGTCGGTTTGAAAGTGAATTTTTCAAAATAAATTTGTGGCAAAGCGAAATCGCAATACTTATCCAAAATCTTCCAAGGAACATTAGGATGGAGTCGAGGATTTCCAAAACTTGTATATCCGAAAGTTCCTCCCTGAACCACAATACGCAGAGCAGAAAGAAGCTTCTCTACATTTGTATGCGTGCTGCGGTCTTCTACTTCTTTTTCCAAATCAACAATATAACCATCCAGCCCACAGTTAAGAGCTTGCCTAACCTTTACAATTTGTCTTGCAATGTCAGCAGTACCATAGTGGTATCCCCATCCATACACTTGAATATTACGAGACTTAAATTCCTGAATGATTTCTGGAGAACACTGCCAATTCCAAAAAGTAGGTTGACCTTGATATTTCCCATCAAAAACCTTGAGATAAACACGCTGTACCTTGCGTTCAACGAGCTTGTCCAGATAATCATCGCGAATCTCTGACAGATTCCAAATCCAAATACCATTGAGATATGGTGCCATAAGATTTAGTTCTTTTTTTCCTTGTTAAATGATAGACAAGTAAAATATAAGCTATAAACTTATAGATTACCTCTTGCAGTATAGTCTAAGCTGGAATTTAAACACGTCTTAGCTTATGAGCTTTGCCTGGTGGTGACTTCAAAGATTTACCTATATGATTCCAGAAGATTTCAAAAAATTTATTTGGGTCATTAAGCTAATCAGCTATGAATCTTGGTAAACTGGGAATATTTTCGGTAACTACTCCCATGCTGATCGCTAGTGCAGTACAAGCTGTCATGCCAAAAGAAGTACACACAGTTAGGGGCTAGATCAATTGCTAGCACTGGTTTTCTTAATTTTGTAAGCGCAAAGCGTGCCCGTAGGCATATTTTGAATTTTGAGAGAAGTCTGTAGACGCGGACCGGCTTCCTGTAAGGGTGTCCAGGTTTCCTCAAAGGCTCCTCTTGGAGGAGCTGCGCTCACAGAACTTCGGTGAAGCGTGAATTGGTGTGGGAGTAGTCATGATGACACATTGCTTTTTCAGCTTGAGTTTTGGGGAGAATCAGCCATAATGACTATCTGGGTAAATGAGCAACTTGACCCATCTGGGATGATTTATGCTTGTATTGTGTGCTGTGACGAGTCCCAAGCTAAAGACTGTCATGAGTCCTTTAAGCAAAATTTGACTCAAGAGCAAAAGGCATGGGGTTGGGTGGCGCGATTGCGAACAGTCAATTCTTGGGATGAGGTACCAGTTAATGCTTTAAAGCTGGATTAAAAAAGGCAAAAGTCAAAATTGAGAAGAATCCAACAACTCAGAATTGGTGAATTTAGTTCACTTGCCACAGTTCTGGCACAGTGAAAATAAGAGGTAAATATATCATAAAAAGGTAAAAAAAAGATTAAAAGAAAATTAAAAATAAAATTAAATAATTAGAAAATAAGCTGGAAACTATCTCCTCTATTGAGGAAATTTCAT
>JAAUSC010000326.1 GCA_012031965.1 Scytonema sp. RU_4_4 | reverse complement strand
AATATCGTATTTCTTTTAAGAGTAAAAATTATGTTGGTGTAGAATTTTACTGAAATAATAGAAAAAATTCACTGATTCTTCATAGAATTGATCAATTCAAAAAGTGTTTTCTCTGAAAAATTAACAAAATTTGTCTATTGCAAAAGTAGTAAAATATGATACTTTTGTTGTACTGTCGCTCACGAGGTGAAAGACAAAGATTGTAGTCAGTCATCAAACTTGTTCTAAATTAGTTATTCTATTGGTACTTTGGCAAAATACTCATAACCAAAGATTAGTTTTTACAATGTTATTCCCTATGAATTCTCTAAATCCTTGGCTAGTTGGAGTAGGATTGAACTCTATCTTGCTTATTGTGGCTTGGATTATCCCCAAAAAGCTGCTTACTCCAGCCGGATTATTTCACGCTCTTGTACTTGGTGTCCTGATTTGGGGAACACTCGGATGGCAGGGATATATAGTCGTTATGTTCTACTTTCTTGTTGGTTCTTTCATCACGCGTATAGGTATGGCGCAAAAAGAAGCACAAGGCATTGCAGAAAAACGTTCTGGTGCTAGAGGTCCAGAAAATGTTTGGGGTTCTGCTTTAACTGGGGCTTTGTGTGCGTTAGGAGTATGGGTGACAAGTTCGGGAATTCTTCCTACGTCTCAAAACCAATATCCCACACCTGTCACCCTGTTGTTGCTAGGTTACGTAGCGAGTTTTAGTACAAAGCTTTCTGACACCTGTGCAAGCGAAGTAGGTAAAGCTTATGGTAAAAGCACTTTTCTCATCACTACACTACAACCAGTGCCAAGAGGAACAGAAGGAGCAGTCAGCTTGGAGGGAACTTTAGCTGGGGCGATCGCCTCACTTGCTCAAGCACTCCTCGGTTGGGGAGTAGGCTTGATAGATTTGTTAGGTGTCCTTTGGTGTGTTGTGGCGGCGTTTATTGCCACTAATTTAGAAAGTGTGATTGGTGCAACACTACAATCTCGCTTTACTTGGCTGACTAATGAAGTGGTGAATATTTTGAACACATTGATAGGCGCAAGTACAGCAATTTTCTGTGCCTGGATATGGGCAAACATCATTGCCTAATTTTTTTTGAAATCTTGAGTATTTTCTAGTACAGGACAACAGAAATAACTAGATGCTTAAGAAAATCTCAAAACACTGATTATATTAGTATTTTTCTCCTGAGTTGATGAGTACTGATTTCTGACTCCTTGCACTAGCAATCTCGTAGTTGAATTGTCACCTTGACCTTAGACTACTTAGGATGACGTCACTATATTGACTCTAAAAATGTCAACTAAAATGCAATATTTGTTTAGTAAAAGTTGTATGTTGTTTTTTTGTCGTTTTTTTATTCATTAACTTTTTTAGTTTATGGAATTTTCCTCATTTTTAACCATAGATGACAAACCAATTTCTTATGGACAGGCAGTAAAATACTTGCAGGCATCCGGAAAATTAGGGCAATTCATTGGAGACATTCTTCGCCAGTACATCATCGAACAGGAACTCCAAACACGAGAAGATATACTTATCAATTCTGCTTTGACCGAACAGACTATAATTGACTTCCGGCTAAAAAATCAATTGACAGACCCTCAGAAATTTCAAGAATGGTTACAAAGTAACGGGACGAATTATGATACCTTTCACTCATCAGTTGCTTATGGTTTTAAGTTAGAAAAACTTAAAGCTATCGTGACGGAATCAAAGCTACAAGAATACTTCATTGAACGTAAAATTTATCTAGATAGGGTAGTCGTTTCGCGAATTCTTGTTGAGAGTCAGGAATTAGCTGAAGAACTACAAACTCAAATCGAAGAAGGAGCAAGCTTTGAGCAACTCGCTCGAGAGTATTCACTTGCAGATGACAAAATTGTTAACGGTATCATGGGACCAGTCAGTCGGGGAACAATGCCAGATACACTGAGAGCAGCTATTGATATCGCCAGTCCCGAGCAGTTGGTAGGACCAATAGAACTGGAAGGACGTTATGGATTGTTTCGTGTGGAACAATTTCTGAGCGCGTCATTGGAAGATACTCAACTAAGGCAAGCACTACAAAATGAGTTGTTTGAGAAATGGCTAGCAGAGAAAATTCAAAAACTAACGGTAAAATTGCAGGTGAATTAAAACTTTTAGATGAGGAATCTTCAGAAAATAGTGTGCTAGCGTCTTCTCTACCTTGGAATCAACCACCACTGTGCTGGCTAAGTGCTGAACAACAAAGCCAACTGCAACAGGTGTCAGAAACTCTTCGCTACAATTTGGGAGAAAAAATCTGGTCACAAGAAGCGGGAGGTTTCCAATTCTTAATTATTTCTGGAAGAATCCGCTTGCGGGAAGAAAGCGTTGGTAAGCCATTGGGAACGCTACAGCCAGGAGATTGGTTCGGTGACTTAAACAACTTTTCTATGGAGTGCAAGGCTGTTGCTGCGAGTAAAGAAGTCGTCGTAGTGCGCTGGACAACAGCAGTGTGGGCAGAACTTTCCACACCACAACTTGAAGGATTTTGGTTAGGTAATGAAGAGGACAAGGGGACACGGGGACAAGGGGACACGGGGACAAGGGAAGATTCTTTCCCCTTGTCTCCCCTGCCCCTTATCCCCAGAGGGGACCCACCCATCCCCTTGTCTCCCCATCCTCTTCCCCGGTGTCAACATACCCATTCGTCTCTAGCTGGAACACGGGTGCTGCGTGTTTAACTATGGTGGCGCAACAACTAGACAATCCTACACAACTAGAATGGGTACAACGTCAGCTTAGAGGACAGCAACCAAAACATCTTGTAGAAGCCGCAGAAAAGTTAGGATTTGTGCTGCGACGATTGCAAGTCACTTGGAGTGAGTTACAACAGTTATCATTTCCAGCCTTGTTGCGCTGGGAAGCATCAGGAGGAACAGAGGTGAGTTGGGTGGTTGCGTATGGGGTCAAGGGCGATCGCTGAGCGTCGCAAATCCCCTAAATCCGAATCATATCTGTGAGAGCTTACCACGCTCAGTTGTTGAATCTAGCTGGGATGGGCTGTTATGGCAAGTAGAAGTCATCCAAAAGCAAGAAAAATTTAACCTCAACTGGTTCACTCCAGCCGTTTGGCAATACCGAGGGTTACTCACAGAAGTGTTGCTAGCTTCTTTCACATTGCAGCTTTTGGGGTTAGCAACACCACTGATTACACAAGTCGTCATTGATAAAGTGATGGTGCAGGAGAGTTTGCCAACTCTTGATGTTATGGCGATCGCACTTCTGCTCACAGCAATATTTGAGGCTGTACTCGGTATCCTGCGACTATTTATTTTTACCCATACCGCCCGTCGCCTAGATTTAAGTTTATCAGCACAGTTGTTTCGCCACCTGATGCGGTTACCCTTGGCTTATTTTGAGTCTCGCCGGGTAGGAGATACAGTTGCACGAGTTCAGGAACTCGAACAAATCCGCCAGTTTCTCACAGGTACGGCGTTAACTGTAGTTTTGGACAGCATCTTTGCTGTTGTGTACCTAGGGTTAATGTTTTACTACAATATCCCACTGACCTTTGTAGCCTTGGCAGTCCTACCATTATTTGCCACTTTGACGGTCGTTGCAACGCCAATTCTCCGCAACTGGCTGAACGAAACTTTTAACCGCAGTGCTGATAGTCAGTCATTTCTTGTCGAAACAATTACGGGAATTCACTCAGTTAAAGCACACACAGCAGAACCAGCAGCACGCGATCGCTGGGAAGGTTTATTTGCTCGCTTCGTCCGCACAGGTTTCAAAGCCTCTACCACCTCTAACATCAGCAGCAACATCGCTGACTTCCTCACGAATTTTTCTAACTTGCTTATTCTTTGGTTTGGAGCCAAGCTTGTCATAGAGCAAAAGCTGACTATCGGTCAACTGGTAGCATTTCAAATGCTTTCAGGTAGAGTCACAGCACCACTTTTACGCCTCGTGCAGCTTTGGCAAACTTTCCAACAAGTGCTGCTTTCCGTAGACCGTATTGGTGATATTCTTAACGTAGCCCCAGAAGCTGAACCAGGCACTGGTTTAGTGTTACCATCCCTCAAAGGTCAAGTCAGCTTTGAGCAAGTTTTCTTTCGCTACCGACAAAGTACTGAACCTGTCTTAAGAGGAATCTCCTTCTCAGTTCAACCAGGACAATTTGTTGGTATTGTTGGACGCAGTGGCTCTGGGAAAAGTACCCTTTCTAAGGTGTTGCAACGCCTTTATCAAATTGAATCAGGACGCATCCTGATTGATGGTTTCGATGTTAAAAGCGCTGATTTAGCTTCACTGCGCCAACAAATTGGTGTTGTTCTGCAAGAAGACTTTTTATTCAACGGTTCTATCTTAGACAATATCACTCTCGGTAATCCCGACATCACCTCAGAACAAGTTGTAGAAGCTGCGAGAAATGCCGTTGCTCATGACTTTATCAGTGAATTACCCCACGGCTACGAAACGAATGTTGGGGAACGAGGTACAGCTTTATCTGGTGGACAACGCCAACGTATAGCCTTGGCGCGATTATTTCTCTGCCAAGCACCGATTTTAATTTTAGATGAAGCGACCAGTGCTTTAGATAGCGAAACAGAACAGCAAGTCCTGGAAAACCTACAAAAAATTTCCGTTAACCGCACCGTGTTTCTTATCGCCCACCGTTTTGCTCCCCTCAAGCGTGCTGATTTAATTTTGGTGCTAGAAAAGGGCGTTCTCGCTGAACGCGGAACTCATTTGGAACTATTGCGACAAAAAGGTTTGTACTGGTCATTGTATCAAAGGCAGCAGGCGAATATCTGATCTCAATATCGGTTTCCTGAGTTGCGTAGTTATACTCAATCCGCTTGTTAAGCTCCTTACCTCGTTACCTCGTTCCCTGTCTCTGACTGGGAATGCCCATTGGGAGGGCTGCTGCCTCCCATACTTGCGGCAGAGCCGCTGGAACCGCATTTCCTGCTTAGACCTGGAAACGAGATTTTAACCACAAATCGTAGGGTGGGCATTGCCCATATATGTGATAGACATTTGAGATATTGGTGAGCAA
>JAAUSC010000116.1 GCA_012031965.1 Scytonema sp. RU_4_4 | reverse complement strand
AGTATGGTTTCCGTTTCATCCCCACGTTCTTGGTTAAATAGCTTTTGATATTATCAATGTTTATGACTGGTTTGGTAGCTTTTGATCAGGCGTAGCAACGGTTTGGACTCCTATTTCGCTAAATGGTCAAATGACCTAGAACTACTGACTATGTTGGTAATTTTAGTAACAATACTACCAATACCTGCGATCGCCTTTTTTCATCACTTCTTTATTGGTCGCTTCATCCCCGCGATTCCAGGAGAACGGACAAACAATATCAAGGGATTTGTTCCTGGACTTATCAGTTGGTGGGAAAGTTTATATAGCTGGCTTGTGTTCGTCCTCTCTACTCTGATTGCAATATTCTTTTCGACTCCTTTTTTACCTGTATTTAAGCTCAGTTACGAAAATTTAATTGACAGTTATAACCAGCCTCACAAAAATCTGCAAGCCATCTTTACTATTTTTTGGATAATCAGCGCTGCTATTTTTTACCACATTGAGTCTTCATTTAAAGACCACTTGATTTTTGCTGATGTTGTTAGTTCTGAATCCGAAAGTGTAAAGACAGCGAGTGATATACCACTAGATAATAAGACTGAAATTCAGCCAACTGAAGTCGGTGTTCCCGAAACACAAAAAACTGACCTATCACCGACGAAAAAGCCAAATATTGTTGACTGGATTGTTAAACATCGAAAGTTACCCAAGAGACTTTTCACACTTATTTTAATTTCTTTAGTTGGTTTATGGATATACCTGTTTACTAACTTACCAGAAGTTAAACAAAGCATATCATCTGCAAATATATCTCTGGTCAATCAAATAGAAATCCCTTCTCAAAAGACTTCTGACAATGACAATTATAAGCAGGCGATTAACAAAGCTAAAATTGCAGCACGGCTAACAAAGTCAGCACAAACTGAAGATGAGTGGAAAATAGTTCTCAATCGATGGGAACAAGCAATTAGACATTTGGAAAATGTACCAACTTCTAGCCAAAATTATCCAATGGCACAGCAAAAAATTATTCAGTATCAAATTCATCGGGAATTTGCTAGGCAAAATGCCGCATTGAATTAGTTTTTACAAACTATACTGCCTACAGTGACCCTCCGCTAACATATAAAAAGAAAAGCGGATTCATCCCAGGAAGCAAACTATGTCAGGAAACACGACGCGGCGTAACTTCCTCATCACTAGTGTTGCTGTTACAGGCAGTATAGTAGGAGCATCTGCCTTGCAACAAAAAGCAGCTGACACTGCGACACCACCAACAACTATGCTAGAACGAGTCCTGGGACGCACAGGAGTCAAAGTTCCCATTTTTGGTTTAGGAGGAGCAGGTCAAACCCCTCTCTCTTGGCAAGGAAAAGAACGTGATGCTGGAGCAATTATTAAAAAAGCGCTTGAACTTGGCATTCGTTACTTTGATACTGCTGCTGATTATGGACCAAGTGAAGATTATTTCGGGAAAGTATTACCACCTTATCGGTCAAAAATTTTTCTCGCAAGCAAAACAGATAAAAGGGATCGTGATGGTGCTTGGCGAGAATTAGAAAGAAGTCTTAAACGTCTAAACACAGATTATCTTGACTTGTGGCA
This sequence comes from Scytonema sp. RU_4_4, assembly GCA_012031965.1. Classification (GTDB taxonomy): domain Bacteria; phylum Cyanobacteriota; class Cyanobacteriia; order Cyanobacteriales; family Nostocaceae; genus Brasilonema. Next base: position 20,370 of record JAAUSC010000116.1, on the reverse strand, counting down.
ATTACATCATGTTTCTTTCCGTGAAGAACTCAACACTATCTTTAGTTCATCTGGTGCAGTGAAAGCTTTAGAAGAGGCGATGCAACAAAAACTTGTCCGCTTTGTTGGCATTACCGGACACCACGACCCAGAGGTGATTGCTGAAGGATTGCGTCGCTATCCGTTCCACACAACACTTATCCCTGTCAACGCTGCTGACAAATATCACCCGCGTCCGTTCCTCCCAGTCGTTCTTCCAATCGCACAACAAAAGAATGTTGGCGTGATTGCTATGAAAGTACCAGCTTATGGTCGGTTGTTCAAACCAGGCGGATTAAATGGGATGCAGCAAGCGATGGGATATAGTTTGTCTCAAGCGGGTGTTCATTGTTGCGTCATTGCGGCTGAGACAGTCAAGCAATTAGAAGAGAACGTGAATGTTGCTCGAACTTTCCAACCTCTTGACAATAAGGAATTAGCTGCGATTGAGCAGCGTACTGCTGTCGTTTGGGAGGATGGCACGTTTTTCCGAGCTTGGACATGAAATGTTGCGATTTCTCAACAGAATGCTTCTTGTAGTCATTTAACTCAAGTCGGTCAGTCATCTAGGGTTTTTATGGCTTCAGCATCTGTACAATTTCTTTTGCAGCGCGATCGCACACTCCCACTTCTCCCAAACACTGCCGCATTTGTTGATAATCTACCAACATCTGCTCTTTACGTTCTACATTGAGCAGTAATTCCAATGCTGCTTGGATGACGTTCTCTGGTGTCGCTTGTTCTTGTAGAAACTCTGGCACAATTGGCTTCATCACAACTAAATTGGGTGGCGATGCGAAAGGTATAGAACCTTTGAGCACGCTACGCGCAATCCAAGCCGTGATGGGATGAAGTCGGTAGAGGACAACTTGAGGCACTTTCAACAGTGCCAGTTCTAAGTTGACAGTACCAGATTTGGTGATTGCTAAATCAGCAGCGGCGAGGACTTCCTGAGTTTTTCCGGATACCACAGAAGCTCGTAAACCGTATCCCTGTATTGCCTGTTCAATAGGTTCTCGATAGATTTCTAGAGATAGAGGTATCCAAAAATGCACTTGGGGTAATTTGGCTTGAATGACCTGAGCAGCCTGAAACATGACAGGTAGAAGATATTTCAGCTCTTGGCGACGAGAAGCGGGCAGAAGAGCGATACTAATCACATCTTCCGCAATTCCTAACTTGGCACGAGCCTCTTCCCGACTGGGAAAGTTTTGGACTCTATCTACTAAAGGATGCCCCACCCAAGTCACGTTTGCTCCCTTTTCTTGGAAGTAACGCGCTTCCTCTGGAAAGATTGCTAACAGCTTGTTTGTTATACCGACAATCAAATTTGTATTACGTGAATTAACTGACCAAGCCCACTCTTGAGGTGCAATATAATACACGACTGGGATGTGTGACAAACTCCGGCGAACAAAATTCCCAATTGCTAGATTTGGTCCCATATAGTCAATAAGCACCACTAAATCAGGTGGATTTTGCTTAAGATAAGCAATAGTTTCTCGCTGGATTTGGAGTGTTGGTAACACATAAGGCAGTGATTCCAAAATACCCACCGAGCCAATTTCACTGGTATTAGCTAAAAGGGTAGCTCCAACACTTGCCATTTTCTCACCACCTAGCGCCACAATCTCTAATTCCAAGCCAGCAGACGCAGCTTGGCGCTTGAGTGCAGTCATAAGTAGCGACCCTTGCAAGTCGCCAGACACTTCGCCAGTACTGATAAATATACGCATTTATAAATTTAGGAATAGGTATTGGGGAGTAGGGGGAGAAAGCAATTCAAAATGGACTGCGTCCCGCTGCGCTAACAAAATTCACGCATTAGGAGTTGCTTCCCCCACTCTGAATTATGATTCGTCACTCACAGCTACTTTTCCCTTACCAGGAATTAAGCCACGTCTTCCTGGCATTTGAGAAAGTAGCAAAAAGCGACGCAGATGCTGTAACTGTTGAGTATCCCCCAAGAGTTCTAGCTGTTCTAAGGATTCTTTAAAAAGCAACTCAGAACGATAAAGAATACGGAAGGATTTTTAAGGATTTGAAATTCGTCAGTCGTAAAACCAGCGCGTTTGAGTCCTACAAGGTTTAGTGAACGGATTCGCGATGGATTTCCTTCGACAAGCATATATGGAGGGACATCTCGCTCAATGCGGCTCATACCTCCCACCATTGCGAAGCTACCAATATGGACAAATTGATGAATTCCTAGAACTCCACTAATGACTGCTCGTGACTCTATGTGGACGTGACCGGCGATCGCCACCGAATTAGAAATCGTCACATGGTCTTCTACCACAGAATTATGACCCACATGGACATAAGCCATGAGCAGGTTACCGTTACCTATACGAGTTTCCTTACCCGCACCAGTCGCACGGTTAATCGTGACGTACTCGCGAATGCGATTATCATCTCCGATTTTGACCCAGCTAAATTCGCCATCATATTTCCGGTCTTGGGGTTCCATACCAATAACGGCTCCCGGAAAAATTTGATTTCGTGCTCCAATTTCCAAAGGTCCTTCTAATACAGCATGAGCGCCGATGGTGGTTTCAGGACCTACTTTGACATGCCCTCCAATGACAGCATAAGCACCAACTTCCACTGTCGGGTGCAATTGGGCATTAGGATGAATAACAGCAGTAGAATGAATGAGCGTTTTCAAGGGTGCATCTCCAGAACAGACTTGAGCGCTGAGAGTTTAGTTAGCTAGTAGCCGAAAGTGTGAGGTAAGCTACTCAAGTGTGAGGGTGTCGAAAATATAGAACTCAAATAATAATGCTATTGTGGCTTGTGTCTTTTACTGATATCCTTATTCAGAATTTAGTAAAGGCACGTCACGGTCATGCCTTTACCACGCCTCTACCACAAAAGCAAATCTTCAGGTTACGAGGGAAAACATAAGTTCGCCTTCTGTAGCCAGCTGACCGCCAACTTCGGCACGCGCTTGCATTTTACCGAAACGACGTTGTTTTACCCACAACAGTTCCACGGTCATCACCAGTTGATCCCCTGGTACAACTTGACGTCGGAAGCGAGTTTTGTCGATACCAGCAAAGACAAAGAGTCCGCCTTCCAACTCTGGAAGTTGAGTTAAAACAATACCACCGACTTGTGCCATTGCTTCTACAATCAGTACTCCTGGCATAATTGGACGTCCTGGAAAATGACCTTGAAAATGAGGTTCATTGATACTGACGTTTTTGATGCCAATAGCTCGTTTCCCTGGTACATATTCAATAATCCGGTCTACGAGCGCAAACGGATAGCGGTGAGGTAGCAGCTTTTGGATCTCTTCGAGAGAGTAAATAATTTTATTGTCCGACTTGTTTGTGCTTGTATCATCTGCCTGATTGTTGGTAGATGCTGGTGTGGGAGCATCAATCGTATTGATTTGTTCGGTGACGGTTGACATTGACACTGTTATTTGCTTTCTATTTTTGTTTTTTTCGTAGGTGCTTATTTAAACCTCCCCCTTTTGATTTGGGATTTTGGATTTGGAATTTTGGATTTGAGAACCAATCTAAAATCTAAAATCCAAAATCTAAAATCTTTTGTGCCAGTTGAATGTGTAAATTGTGGCTGGCTTTGTACGCAAAAAATGAGCGCAGGGGAAAATTCCAAGTAAGCTTAAATCTCCTACTAGATCCAAGATTTTATGACGTACTGGCTCATTTGCAAATCTTAATGGTGGATTTAGCCAGCCTTCTGGTCCACAAACAAGTGCATTATCTAAGCTTCCACCTTTAATTAACCCGGTCTGCTGTAAGTGTTCGATTTGATGCAGTAAACCAAATGTACGGGCAGGAGCAATTTCTGTAATGAAGCTAGCAGAAGGATTTTCCTTTTTTGTATCAGGTGACCAACTGTGCCATTGATTACCAATTGCTGGTAAATCGAAATCAATCCCGTAGGTAAAGCGAGTTTCTGGGGCTGGAAGAGCACAGACAAAAGCATCGCCCTGACGCACCCAAATTGGCTGGTCAATGACTAAGGGAGTCTTGTCCTCTGTTAAGTTTTGTGACATTAATCCAACTTGAGCGATCGCCTCTGTCCATACCTTTGCCGAACCATCTAAAAGTGGTACTTCTGGACCGTCAATTTCAATCCGGGCGTTATCGACTCCCATCGCGGTAAGAGATGCTAGTAAATGCTCTACCGTGCGGACGTATGCTTCTTTTTTACCCAACTGAGTCGAAAGTACAGTTTGATTCACTGCTGCGACTTGCGCTGGAATGATTGGAGTATCAGGCAAATCCACACGTACAAAGTAGCGTCCACTTCCCGCCGCCTCTGGTCGTATCCGAACTTGGGTAGTGACTCCGCTATGTAGTCCTACCCCTGTTTGAATGATTTCTGCTGCTAATGTGTGTTGTTGCATATTGTTTTTTGTCCTTTGTCCTTAGTCATTTGTCTCGAAAAATGGACTCATGAGGAGCCACTTGCACTCAACCTTAGAAACCTCCTTTGGGCGCAGTGGCTCCTAATGAACGCCAGATACCAAGTGAGGGAAACAAGGACTGCAGTACTGGCTCCTAATGACCAATGACTAATGACTAATGACTACTTAGAACCTTTCGCCAATACCAAAGTTGATACGACTATCTCCATCGTCGCTGATACCGTAGTCAATACGAATCGGTCCTAAAGGAGACTGTACGCGTACTCCAATACCGTAGCCGTAGCCACTCCCGTTTTTGTTCAGCAACTCAGCTGCTTTGGTTCCGCTTCCCAAATCGGTACCAAGATCGAAAAATACTGCGCCACTTACGACTGAGAAAACCGGGAACCGATACTCAAGCGATGCTTGTACGAAACTGCGTCCACTCCCTAAACCTCCTTCGTCATATCCTCGAACGGAGTTGCTACCACCAAGAGAGAAGGCTTCGTAGGGAGGTAAGTCACCGAGAATTGTTCCCGCTTGAAGATTAAAAGCAAGGGTTTGCGGTCCTTTGCTGAAGTTAAGAAAGCTGACGGGAAAGTATTGACTGTAGCTACCCCGTAACCTGCTGAGTAAAATACTGCCTAATCCTATCGGTACTGATTGGTCAAAACCAACACGGAAGTATGAACCCTTGGTAGGTTGCAAGGGATTATTTCTCAGGTCACGTGCAACACCGAGTTGCAATAACAGCAAATCGTCTTCACCTTCCCCTGATTGGCTCAAATCAATGAATTGATCCGTCGTGTCTTCGAGAAGTCCTGTCTTTCTAATATCGCCATCAGCATCTTTGATAGAGACTCGTTGATACTGCAAACCAGCTGAAGCTGTCCATTGCGACCTCTCGAAGGGATTTTTGGACAAGGGACGGGTGAAGTTAACACCACCTCCTAGACGTGTGACGCGGGGGCGATCGCCATCGTCGTCAGGGTCATTGGGGTCATAAGTCTCAATATTTTTATCGTCACCTTCAAAAATCAAGGAAATTGACCGACGACGGAAGATATTTGCCGTATAGGAAGTCCGGTAAGGATCACCAGCTATCCAGGGGTCTGTAAAGCGCAGGTCAAACAAAAATTCATCTCGTGTTCCCAGTTGTATTTCTGCCCCTAATTTTTGATTTCTGCCATTGAGGTTTTGCTGCTGATAGCTGACAGAACCAAACAATCCACTTGCAGAACTAATACCAGCACCGGCTCCAATAGAACCAGTATTGCGCTCAACGACGTTGACGACCACATCCACTCTACTAGGATCTTTGCCCCCACTGGCGTCTGTACCCGGGTCAAGGGAAACATTCACATCTTCAAACAGCCCCAGTCCAAAGACCCTTTGTAAGTCTTTTTGCACTGTGTTTCTGTTAAATATTTTTCCTGGCTTCAACTCCAGTTCTCTTGTGACGATATAGGGTTGTGTCCGTCCCCGGATTGGTTCTCCCTTATCGTTTGTCACCTGACCTTCTTTATTGCGGAATTGTACTCGTATATTTGCGACAACCCCTTCTGTTACTTGCAAGTTGACAACGCCATTTTCCGAAACTTGCGGCGCTCCAATGACGTTTGCTAATACATAACCTTGGTCCTGATAGCGCTTAGTTAATTGCTTGATGCCTTCTTGTAAGTCACGCAGGTTAAGAATTTTACCATACTGGTCTTTAAATATTTCATCCGCAGTATTAGCAGGTAGTACGGATGGAACATTTGTGCCAGGATTTGCTTGTACCTGCACTTTCGTCAAAACAGGATTGGGTCGTACAACAAAGCTCACCCGTACTCCCAAAGGGCTATCTTCCGGTACTGCTTGGACGTTGGAGAAAAACCCTGTGGCAAAGATGGAGTTGATATCCTCTTGTAGTTGGGAACGGGTTGTTGTTCGTCCTGGTTGGGTACGAATTGCTCGATAAATTTGGTCTTCCAGTTCCGGCGTGATTTGTTGACCAGTTTCAGATTTAATTAAGACTTCAGAAACCAGCACGCGGGGTTCAGCAGCTTCTGGGGATTGCTCTGGTTGGGGACTTCCTGGAATTTGTGGAGATGTCGGTTGAGTCCCTGGTTGATTGGTTCCATCTGGCGTGGTGGGAGTACCAGGAGCTTGGGGAGGAATCTGCTGCTGTTGATTATTTGGAGCGGGTGTTTGTTGTTGAATGCTTGGAAAAGAAGGTGTTTGCGGCGAATTTTGTCCAGGTTCAGCTCCTGGTTGATTGGTTCCATCCGGCGTGGTGGGAGTAACAGGAGCTTGGGGAGGAATCTCCTGCTGTTGGTTATTTGGAGCGGGTGTTTGTTGTTGAATGCTTGGAAGCTGATTAGTATTTTCCGGTGCGGGAGTGGTACTGGGGGCTTCGGGGGATATTTGTTGCTGTTGAGTGTCGGGAGTCGGTGTTGCTTCCGGATTTTGTGCAGTTGTTGACGATGTGGAATTTCTTGGCACTATAACCTTTTTTGTGGCTGTTGGTGCTGAAGCTGGAAATCCCGCTGCAACTTTGTGCTGTTGACTAGTTAAAGGTTTTAAAGCCTCTGCTGTCTGCTGAAAACTTTTGAGGGGTTGTGTTGTGACTGATTTTTCTGGTGCTGAAGCTGGAAATCCCACTGCAGCTTTGTACTGTTGACTAGTTAAAGGTTTTAAAGCCTCTGCTGTCTGCTGAAAACTGTTGGGGGGTCGTGTCGTTGCTGGCTTTTCTGTAAAACTTGGCACTACGACTTCCGATTGTGTCACAGGTGCTGAAGCTGGAAAAATCCCGACAACTTGATGCTCCTGATGAGCTGTAGGTTTCAAAACATCTGCTGTCTGGTTTGAGTTTGAACTATTGAGGGAACTATTGAGAGTTTGTGCATTTGCACTCAGTAAACTACCAAAAGGGGACGAAATCGCCACAACTGTGACTAAAACGGGAGATAAGCGCATTTTATTTAGATTCCTCTTCACATCCACACACCATCACAAGGCAATCATGCTTTCGAGCAAAGGTTATGCAAAAATTACATTCCTACTTTCGCAATTTACCTTTATCAGGCAAATGACAAAAGACAAAAGTGAATAAAACTCATTTGCTTTTCCTTTTTACCAGAAGTCTGAGGAATTGGGGATCACCGATGAAGGATTGAGGATAACCTAGTTCCCAGTCAAGAGTCTCCAATACCCTCCGTAGCATCAATTGCTTTCTACAGCTTTGAGTACTCGTTGTAAAACCTCCTGGTACGCATTTTCTACATTTCCCAAATCTTGACGGAAACGGTCTTTGTCGAGTACCCGGAGATTCGGGTCATTTCCTTTGGAGTTGTCCCACAAGCGACAAGTATCAGGACTAATTTCATCTGCCAATAGCAATTGCTGTTGTGCGTCCAAGCCAAACTCCAGTTTGAAGTCTACTAAGGTAATGTCGCACCGCCCGAAAAAGTCACAGAGAAACTTGTTGATTTGTAATGCTAGATGGGTAATTGTATCCACTTGTTCCGGAGTCGCTAGTTCCAACAGGAAAAGGCGATCGCGTGTTAATAATGGATCTCCAAGTTGGTCGTTTTTGTAATAAAACTCGACCAATGGCTGTCTTAGCACGGTACCCAATGCTAATCCTGTTTGTTGGCAAAGACTCCCAGCAGCAATATTCCTAACAACGACTTCCAGGGGCAAGATCTTCAATGCCTTTACCCGCATTTGATTAGGACCAGGACTATCTATATAGTGAGTCTTTATACCGTGTACTTCCAGTTGTTGAAATAGTTTACTGGAAATGCTACAATTAAAGTTTCCCTTGTTCTGTATATAACCACGCTTTTGGGCATTAAAGGCAGTTGCATCATCTTTAAAATCAGCTAATAAGATTTTAGGATCCTCCGTCGTATAGAGGATTTTAGCTTTGCCTTCGTATACTCTAGTTTGAATAGACATGGCGAAAGGTCAGGTTGTGAGCAATGAGCAGTTTTTATGCTTTGCGGCTTAACCATTTTATCTCTAGTCATTAGCCATTAGTCATTAGTAACAGACAAATGAGGTATGCACCCGGATCTATGCTGACTTTAAAATTAAGACGGTCGTCTTTAATTAACAGAAGAACTAGTCAATCAAGGTATAACTGTTTACACTAAAAAACCATGATTTTTAGCTAGATATAATGTTATAATCAATGCTTGAAGAGTAAAAAATATTACATTCAGTCTGGTAATTTCCGTCTGAGTTGAACGCAATGATCGCTTAAAGGCACAAGAATTTAGTGAGTAACCAAAGAAAACTCAACTGAGGTTACGAGCTATCATTTAGAGCCGAAAACAGGGGGGGATTGAGTCAATGGAGAGAACAATGATAGATAAAGATGATTTTCTCTATCCTCGTGGTCGCTACTATGGTCAGGTCAAACCAGAAAACTTGGTTTTCAATGCTAACTTGCAGGAATTTGCTCAAAAAGTGAGTTACATTTGCAACCTAGAAACAGCAGGGAAAATACCACCAGAGCAAGCCTACGATCAAATTAAGGAGCTTTGGAAAAACATAAAGCACTCAAAAAAACAACTGGGAATCGGTGAAGATCCTTTTCGTAACGATGAGGAAAACACTGGATAGGTCATGAATGATGAATAGCAGTATTCGGGTTTCATCATTGACAATGCATATCCAAGTTTTTTGATTACTTTGTCAACATACTGTAGACACCATCCCAAAAATGACTAGGAGGATAGTTAAGATAATTACGAGACCGTTCTAAGTGAATATCAACGGCTTGGTCTTTGGGTCGGATTTTTTCGCAGCTTTAAAGCAAGCAATAGCGTACTGGAAATTGCGTGATGAGTAAGCCGTACGTCCATTTTGGTAATGAGACAAAAACTCTTGAGTGTTAGCATCTAAGGGAGTATGGCGATCGCCTATCAACTCGTAGATATTAACTGCTTGATGTTTTCCTTTCACCCTAATTTTGTCTAACTCACGCACGTAAATAAGTTCGCTGCATAAATTGTAAGTGAATTCACTTAAGATAATATCACAGCCATATTCCTTTGTGACTCCTTCTAAACGCGAACTCAAATTGACACCATCCCCGATCACGGTGTAGTCCATTCGTTTTCGGGAACCAATATTGCCAGAAACAACTTCTCCGGAACTGATTCCAATGCCAATATGAATTTGTGGTTGTTTCTGGACAATTCGCGGTCGATTAAATTCTGCTAGTCGTTTTCGCATTTCCAACGCCGACTGAATTGCCCTCCAAGCATGATTATCGGTTAACGGTAGTGGGGCACCAAACACTGCCATTAAGGCATCACCAATAAACTTATCTAAAGTGCCTTCATGGTTAAAAACTGCTTCGACCATCGTTTCAAAATACTGATTCAGCAAGGAAACCACTTCAGCAGCACCGAGATTTTCTGTTAAGGTGGTGTAACCTCTGATATCAGAAAACAAGATAGTAACGTCTTTACGTTCGCCTACCATCAAAGCATCTTCCCCTAGTGCCATGACTTGTTCTGCAACTCGCGGAGTCAGGTAGCGGTACATGGTCGTTTTCATGCGTTTTTCCTGACTGATATCTTCCAAAACCACCAAACCACCTCGTACCCCACCTTCTGGGTTTGTTAAGGGGTTGACGGTAAGATTAATGCTACGTTCGATTTTCTGAACATTATTCGCATCAAGCAACGCCAAGCGGGGTGTGAGAGGTTGATTCCAAGGAATGAAAACGTCTGGGTTAGTGCGATCGCGTATTGCCAAAATGTAAACAGGTGCGTCCTGCAGAGACTTGAGATACAACGTCTCTACATACAGTCCTACCGTTAAACTTTGCTCTGGTACATAATGTCTTGCCCCAGTTTTTAAACTATCTTGTAGCCGCAGTTGTAGATTATCAATCGGTACAACCTCCCACACGAAGCGACTAATCAAGTTTTGTTCCCAAAGATACTTATTATTTTTTGCGTTTGCATCTCCCAAGGGACAACCTAAAAGCTGTAACGCAGCATCATTAATTGTAACAATTTTTCCTTCCATATCAGTAGAAATCACTGCATCGGAAAGACTTTGTAGAATATCTTTTTGATACTGTTTTTCTAATAAAACATTTTCAAATAAGCGGGCATTTTCTAGAGCAATCCCTGCCTGAATATTAAAAGCCCGCATAAATTCTTCATCTGATGCGGTAAAAAAACTACCTTTATGCTTATTAATTAACTGCGTGACGCCAATCAATTCATTCGCTGAATTAAACACTGGCAAACACAGGATATTGCGGGTGATATACCCTGTCTTTTGGTCTGTCGTGGGGTCAAAACGTGGATCTTTATAAGCATCGGGAATATTCAGCGCTTCACCAGTAGATGCTACGTAGCCTACAATGCCTTTGTTAGCAGGTATACGGATTTCCATCATGGTTTTTCCATCTGCAGATGCCACCTTGGTCCAAAGTTCCCCCATTTCTTTACGATGTAAAAATAGAGTGCTGCGATCTGCTTGCATCAGAATCCGGGCTTGCTCCATGACTATTTGCAAAGTTGCTTCGAGATCCAAACTTTGTCCCAAAGTTTGAGTTGCTCGTAAAAGAGCAGTTGCACCTCGTTGATTGCGAGCTGCAACATAGAAAGATTGACAACTTTCCAAGATAATACCGATAGAAGAAGCAAAATCCCGAAAGTGTACTTCATCTTCATAATTAAACGGAAGACTCCCAGCTTTATTTGCCAATTGCACAACTGCCACAACCTGATTTTTGCTGCTTAAAACTGGCATACATAATATATTGCGAAACTTATAGCCCATTTGTTTTTCTAGTTCTGGGCTAAAGAGGGGATGAGCAGAGGTATCAGATATATTCAAACATTGACCTGTACTAGCAACATGACCAGGGATACCAACGGTGATAGGAGTACGAATTTCTATAGCCTTTTGGGTATTATCTTGAGGAACTTTCGACCATAACTGACCTTTGTCGTAATCAACTAAAAAAATCGTGGTGTGTTCAGCTTGCAAAATTTGACCAATTTTGAGTGTAATCGCCTCCAAGACCTTCTCCAGCATAGTTTCTAGAGCTTCATTATTAATTAATTCGATGGCTCTTAGAAATTGCTGAAACTCGGCTGTGATGAAGTCGAGTAAGCAAACAAATTCGTTAACAGAAAGGTTGTTAACACGATACAGTAAGGAGTGAGTGCGATTAACTTGAGTCAGTTCAGTGAGTGTAGCCAGGACGCTACCAGGATTTAGGAGTGTCATGGGGATTTTAGATTGTATGGTAAGTCGTAAATATTAAGTCGTCAGTAGTGGTTAGTAGGTCGTCAGTAGTGGTTAGTAGATCGTAAAACAACCGATACCTAACTACTAACAACCGATAACTAACAACTAACAATCCCTATGCCACTTTCGGCAATTCAGAATAAATCACCTTTTGATAGTAGGTTTGTAGCTGACGTGTAGCAGCAGCCCATCCCCAACGTTCTGCTTCCCGACGCGCATTTTGACGGATAGTTTCTCGTTCTTGTTGCTGTTGCAGGAGACCCCGAGTTGCATCAATGGCACTTTGAACGTCTTCTTCTGGCGCAAAAAGATATCCATTCACTCCATCTGTCACAATATCAGGAATACCACCAGAACGGGCTGCAACGACTGGACACCCAGCAGCCATAGCTTCTAGGAGAACTAATCCCAGTGTCTCTGTGCGAGAAGGAAAAATAAACGCATCAGCACTCGCAAAGGCAGAGGCTAATTCTCTACCAACGAGGTACCCAACAAAATAAGTGTTTGTTCCAGCAAAGTGTTTTTCCAGTGCTTGGCGGTGGGGACCATCTCCTACTAATGCCAGCCGTGCTTCGGGAATGGCTTCTAAGATTGGTTTGATGCGCTCAATTTCTTTTTCAACGGAAAGACGTCCTACGTATAGTAACAATGGGCTTTCTGGATGATTTTGTGACAGGCGCGATCGCATTTGATGGCATATGTTCTCAGGATGAAACGATTCCGTATCTACCCCTCTTTGCCACAGATCCACCCTCTCAATACCGTGTGCTATTAATTCCTGCATCATTGCTGTGGAGGTACACAAATTTAAAGCGGCTTGATTGTGACCGACCTTCAGTAGTTCCCACAATAATCCTTCCAGCATTCCTAAACCGTAATGCTGAAGATACTGAGGCAAGTGAGTGTGGTAAGACGCAACCAGGGGGACATTGAGATATTTGCTATAAAATATACCAGCTAATCCTAACACTGCTGGATTCACCACATGAATAATATCTGGCTTAAACTCCTCTAAGGTTTGACCAATTGCTGGACGAGGTAGTGCCATTTTTAACTCAGGATACAGTGGCAAGGGAAAACCCGAGACACCATATACTTTAGCTCCTTTGTACTCAAAAATACCACCATCCGGGGCAATGACCAGGACTTGGTTACCATTACGCTGAAGATGGTCAATGGTATGACGCAGACGTGTTACAATTCCATCAACCTTGGGTAAAAAAGTTTCGGTAAACAGGGCGATTCGCATAAACAACTATTTCGGTACAAGCGAAGTATGAAGTATGAAATGAATGCAAAGGTTTGAAGTATCAAGCATGAAGCGAAGAATGCGTATTTCATCCTTCATCCTTCTAAAAATATAGTCGTCATACTGGGCAACAATATGACGACTATATTTTAGAGAGGTCATGAACCAGCGCTCTTAGAACAGGATTTACTTAATTTCTCCGCCAAGAGACTTTGGGCAGAATTTGATTGTTATCAACTTGATGCTGGTACTTAATAGCAAAGTTCAACAGAGAATCGATTAGAGAATCAGATAGATAGTGGGGCTGCAAGCCAAGATCCAACAATCTAGTGTTTTTGGCGTTGTAGTAATGTTCTTCTCTCTCGACTCTGGGATTATCTAAATGATTAATTTCAACATTTAATCCCATTGCTAACCCAGCTTTTTTCACCATCATCGCCAAGTCACCAACGCTAAATTGTTCGGTAAATTGGTTAAACACGCGGAATTCTCCGGATTGAGCTGGGTTAGCAACCGCAATCTCGACACATCGTACTGTATCTCGAATATCTAAAAATCCTCGGGTTTGCCCACCTTTACCATAAACAGTCAACGGATGACCGATAGCTGCTTGAATGCAAAAACGGTTGAGCGCAGTTCCAAACACCCCATCGTAATCAAGGCGGTTAATCAACAGTTCGTCCATTCCTGTCTCTTCGGTTAAAACACCGTAGACAACGCCCTGATTCAAATCTGTTGCTTTTAATCCCCAAATCCGACAAGCAAAGTGAATATTGTGGCTGTCATGGACTTTGCTCAAGTGATACATTGAACCGGGCTGCTTGGGATAAGGTAAGGTATCTTTACGCCCGTTGTGTTCTATAGTAATGTATCCTTCTTCAATATCGATGTTGGGTGTGCCGTATTCACCCATTGTCCCCAGCTTCACCAAATGACAGTTAGGGAAATCTTCCCGCATCACATACAGCAAGTTCAACGTACCAACTACGTTGTTCACTTGAGTGAGAACTGCATGTTCGCGGTCAATCATTGAAAAAGGTGCTGAACGTTGTTCACCAAAATGCACAATTGCTTCTGGCTCAAAGGTGTGCAGCGCCTTACTCAGAAATTCGTAATTAGTAATATCGCCAATGAAAAGGTCGATAGATTTACCAGTCAAATCGCGCCAACGGTGTATTCGTTGCTGAATTGGCGCGATTGGGGTTAGAGTTTGCACCCCCAGTTCGTTATCCCAGTGCCGGCGCACTAAACTATCTAAAATACCAACTTCATAGCCGCGATTTGAAAGGTAAAGTGCGGTTGCCCAACCGCAATACCCATCGCCACCAATAACCAGGACTTTCATTTTCACCAGTTTTTACTCGCTGATAGCTAAATCTAGCAGGTTTGTGTCCCCTCTAATCATGAAAGATGGGGGAGGTGGGGTGATGAGGGAGTGAGGGAGTAAGGGCTGCCCTAAACGTACTTCTGCCTTTGTTCAAAGGAGTTGTCGAATTTTTGACTATTGCATTGCCCCTGCCGATAGTACTTCAATTGAACTCATAATCAATGAGGACCTTATGTTAATAAATGTAACAAAAATGCCGTCAAAACGTTTTACCGTCTTGACAAGCATATTGGGAGTTCGATATCGTAAGATACATACCCGGGTAAGACCGTTAAAGAATAATATGCAAGCTAAGCAAAAGGTTACATTGTATCTGTCGCCAGAACTGCACAGGAAGTTGAAGATTCGTTCGGCAATTGACTCCGAACCGATGTCAGAGCTAGCTGAACGTGCCCTTGACTTCTATCTGGCAAACTCGGAATTAGTAGAAGAAGTAGAAGGCTCATATGGAAGAGCGCACAAAGTTTATTCCTGCCCAACTTGCGAAAGTTCATTAGTGCTGCGAGATGGGGAATTGGTCGCCTTGGGTCAGCAACCCGGAGTGATTGGTCAGCAGGAGGAGCGTCTTCCCATTGATGAAATGAATCGGGATCAAACAAATCGAAAGGGTAAGGAAGAGTTAGTTCCTTGCTAGATAGGAATTATGAATATCAAGTTCATAGTTTCCTCATCTCCACATAACAAAGCGATGTCTGTACTGTCTGTAAAGGTCTCAAGTAGGTCGATGTATGAAAGAAGAGCTCAATATCCTCATTCAAGCTCAATACCCTCTAATCTACCTTGTGACCTCCGAGGAAGAGCGGGCTGAGCAGGCAATTGCTACAATCGCTCAATCGTCAAAGCCGCAGCGAAAAGTGTATGTGTGGACAGTCACTCACGGCATTGTAGAGTATGGTCAACCCCGGAATGTCACTCAACATAACACCGTTTCTCCGGAAGCGGCAATTGAATGGATCATTCGGCACAGAGAACCAGGTATTTTTATTCTTAAAGATTTACATCCATTTATAGATGCGCCAGCGACAACAAGGTCGTTACGTGATGCGATCGCCAGCTTTAAGGGGTCGCAGAAGAATATTATATTGATGTCACCGATGCAGCAGGTCCCAATTGAGCTGGAGAAGGAAGTTGTCGTTCTTGATTTTCCGCTTCCAGACATGGGCGATTTAAATAAAGTTCTATCTAGTCATCTAGAGCAAAACCGTGGGCGACGGCTAGCAACAGAGGCGCGTGAAAAGCTCTTGAGGGCTGCTTTAGGATTAACTAAAGATGAAGCTGAAAAAGTCTACCGTAAGGCACAGGTCACGACAGGGCGTCTGACGGAAGATGAAGTAGACATAGTTTTATCTGAGAAAAAGCAGCTCATTCGGCGTAATGGTATATTAGAATACATAGAAGAAGACGCAACTATTGATGCTGTTGGTGGCTTAGAAGAGTTGAAGAGGTGGCTGAAACAACGCTCTAACGCCTTTACAGAGAGGGCGCGTGAGTATGGTTTACCTCAACCAAAAGGAATGCTTATTTTGGGAGTTCCAGGTTGTGGTAAGTCTTTAATAGCCAAGACAACTTCTCGACTTTGGGGTTTACCACTTCTGCGATTAGATATGGGGCGAGTCTATGATGGCTCAATGGTAGGACGTTCAGAGGCAAATTTGCGCAACGCCCTAAAAACAGCAGAATCTATTTCACCAGCAATTCTATTTATCGATGAGTTAGATAAATCATTTGCTGGAAGTGCCGGTTCTGGAGATTCTGATGGTGGTACTTCCAGCCGCATATTCGGCTCTTTCCTCACCTGGATGCAAGAAAAGAAATCGCCAGTGTTTGTAATGGCAACAGCCAACCGAGTTGAACGTCTACCTGGTGAGTTCTTGAGGAAAGGTCGCTTTGATGAGATTTTCTTTGTGGATCTGCCCACTCCCGAAGAGCGCCAGGATATTTTCAACATACACCTGTCCAAGCGTCGGGAAGACATCTCGCGATTTGATCTAGAACAGCTTTCTAAGATGTCTGATGGATTTTCCGGGGCAGAAATTGAACAAGCGGTTGTTGCGGCAATGTACGAAGCTTTTGCCCAAGATCGGGAGTTCACACAGTTAGATATTATTGCGGCGCTTAAAGCAACACTGCCGTTGTCTCGTACGATGCAAGAACAAGTGACAGCCCTCAGAGATTGGGCTAGACAACGAGCAAGACCAGCCGCATCCTCCGTTGCTGAGTATCAGCGAATGGAGTTCTAAAAGCTTTCTCCTGCTACCACAGGGGGAAAGGCTAGCGCCATAAAGCTAGCAGTTATGACAAAACCGCGTCTAGGTAAACGCGGCTTCGCTTAAAACAAACCGTTGTCTTTTTCTCTACTTTCTCATTGGAGGAAACCCAAATGTCTCACTTTAGCACTCTGCGTACCAAAATCACCGATGCAGAAATCCTTAAGTCTTCCCTGCGCGATCTAGGTATCTCTGTTAAGACCGAGGCTGATGTTCGTGGCTACAATGGTCAGCGTGTTCGTTCTGACATCGTTGCAGTTTTGGAAGGCGAGTATGACCTCGGTTGGTCTCGCAACAGCGACGGTTCCTTCGATCTGATCGCAGACCTGTGGGGCGTTGCTAAAAAGCACAACCAAACCGAGTTAATCAACTCAATCAATCAGAAGTATGCCGTTAACAAGACCCTGGCAGAAGTGAAGCAGCGCGGTCTACAAAATGCCAACGTTAAGTTGGTATTGCAATAGTCATATATCTGCGCGTTCCCAAAGCTGCACGGGTTAACCAGGTTTATAGCGGTTAGCCCGCTTTTTTCGGACTAGAATAATTTCTAGTCCGTTATTTTTCTTCTTTATGCTTTGGCTACAGGAAGCTGCACTTGTGTCACATATGACTCATTATCCTGTTCGTTTCCCCCAATTATATATACTTCGCGGTTAGGACCAATAATTTTGTAGCCATTGGTTTCAATCCAGGTAGGTAAGGCAGCATACGCTTGGTTAATAGTTTTGTAACTACCATGATGAATGACAGTTGCCATTTTTTCTATACCTGGTAATTCGTAAACCTTGACGCGTTCAGTACTAGGTATATCACCCTCAAATGAGAGCACAGCTTCGCCATCTACATCAGACTCTTTGTATCCAGGGTCGTGCCATATGGCACCACAGTAATCACCTTCTTTAGCTGCGTGTTGCTTAAAATACTTCAACAACTCATCGTATAACGAGCCTACACTGGGGTAATCTGGCAATATTTCTCGTATTGATGCAACTTTTATCGGCTCTACTGTTTTGAGTACAACTTCGTAATTAGGCATAGTATCCTCTTCAATCTGTTTGAGTCTTGCTTCTACACGTAATAGCCGCGCCTGTTCTTCCTCAACTAATTGTTGAAGTTCTGCTTGCTTGAGTCGCAGCATTCCGCGAATCTCTGTTGCTGACAAATTCTCTTCTAGCAGCTTGGCAATTTGCTCAAGAGAAAAACCCAAGTCTTTGAACGCCAAAATACGATTGAGTCGAGGTAACTGGTCAGCCGAATAGTACCGATACCCAGTAAAGTGGTCTACATGAGATGGTTTGAGCAGTCCTAGTTGGTCGTAAAGGCGCAGTGCTTTGACTGTCACATGGCTGAGTTTGGAAAAGTCGCCAATTTTCAGCATCTTTTCACCTCTTGTCTCACTACAATTGGGGAGGCCAATTGGGAGTGTGTGTTAGTTCCAGCTTGATACCATCTGGATCTAAAAAGAACAAAGCATAGTAACCTGGCAAATAATCGTATTCGGCGGGAGGATCGAGAATTTCTACCCCTTGTTGTGACAGATACTGGTACATTTGATCTATGTCTTCTCGACTATCTGCACTAAAAGCAAGATGATGCAACCCCGGAGAATAGCGATCATGCTTTTTATTAAGTGATTCCGGATCAGACGGAGAAATGGTTATGACACCATTAGGACTTG
Organism: Scytonema sp. RU_4_4; assembly: GCA_012031965.1. Classification (GTDB taxonomy): domain Bacteria; phylum Cyanobacteriota; class Cyanobacteriia; order Cyanobacteriales; family Nostocaceae; genus Brasilonema. The sequence continues at coordinate 2,115 of JAAUSC010000116.1, read as the reverse complement.
CCCAGAGTATAAACTGGGGTGTTTTTTCTCCTTGTTCATAACCAAGGAATCCGAGCAGAGCGTTGTAAAAAGCTTCCGAACGCTCTAAATTAGATACTGTTAAAGCTATGTGATTAATAGCTCCCAGTTTCATAGTTTTTTGCCTCAATTGCGTGTGACTGTCTATAGTACACACCTTCCTGTAAGGGCAGAGTCAAGAGTGAGATGGAGGAAAATTTTCATGAATTCACCGGAACCCCTGCAAAGATTGTTGGTGCTGGAAGGTTGCTACAACACTCGCGATATTGGTGGTTACGAAACACTGGATGGCAAAAAGACGCGCTGGCGTAGCGTATTACGTTCAGATAGTCTGCATCGTCTGACTTCAACCTGTCAGCAAACTCTGTTAGATTACGGTGTGCGAACAATTATTGACTTGCGCTATCTATCTGAAGTCAATAAGGCTCCTAATGTTTTCGCTAATTCGCCACAAGTCACTTATCTTCATCTACCTTTGTTTAATGAAGCACTGGAAACGGATTTGAGAAAAGCAAAAACCCTAATAGAACAGGGGTTGCTGCTGTTGAAGCACTGTCAGCAGGAAATTAAAGTGGTCATGGAGGCGATAGCGTTTGCGTAGCGCCCCCTTCGGGGCTAGCGCTGCTGCGAAGCGCAGATCGCCATAAGTCCAGTTCCTATCTTGGTGCATTGTGCGGCTGGTAAAGATAGAACTGGTTTGGTTACAGCTTTGTTACTCAGTGTAGCTAATGTGCCAGTGGCTACAATCGCTCCAGACGATGCGATGAGCGCAGAGTATCTTACCCCCTTGTATACACCAATGTTAGAAACCGCAAGAAAGCTAGGCTACGCTCATATGTTTGATTCTCCACCTGAGACAGTGCTAGACACTTTCAAGTATTTGGAAAACCAGTACGGCGGAGTGACTGGTTATCTACAGGTAATTGGGATGACGGCTGAGCAAATTCATCAATTACATGGGATGCTGGTTGATTAATTAGTTTTCATTTACAAATGTCTGTTATTTATTCTGTATCTATCACTGTTCCAGCGACAACTGCTAATTTAGGACCAGGTTTTGATTGTATTGGTACAGCTTTAACGCTGTACAACGAGTTTAAGTTCACTCGCACTGAACAAGGGGCAGTGAAAATGACTGTCACGGGTGCGGAGGCTGAAAAAGTTGTTACTGATGAAAGTAATTTACTCTATCAAGCATTTGTAAAGTTTTATCAACACATAGAGCAGACACCGCCACCTGTAGAAATTGATATTCATCTTGGTGTTCCACTGGCGCGGGGTTTGGGGAGTTCGGCGACAGCAATAGTTGGTGGATTGGTTGGTGCCAATTTGCTGGCGGGGGAGCCTTTGAGCCAGTTGCAAGTGATGGAGTTGGCGATCGCCCTAGAAGGACATCCAGATAATGTCGTACCGGCGCTTCTGGGGGGGTGTCGGTTGGCGGCGACGGGGGTAAGAAACGAACCGCAGAGGCACAGAGAGCACAGAGATTGGGAGGTTTGTGAGGTTCCTTGGTGTGAGGAGATTGTGCCAGTGGTAGGAATTCCAGATTTTGAGCTTTCAACGAAGGAGGCGCGCCAGGTTTTGCCTAGTGAGGTGAGCCGTGCGGATGCGATTTTTAATGCGGCGCATCTGGGGTTGTTGTTGCGTGGTTTGGAAACTGGCAGGGGTGATTGGTTGAGGGCTGCTTTGCAAGATAGGTTGCATCAGCCTTATCGAAAAGCATTGATTCGAGGTTACGATGCGGTGCATTCTGCCGCTGTTGGGGCTGGTGCTTATGGGATGGTGATTAGTGGTGCAGGTCCAACGCTGTTGGCTTTAACGGATAATGCTCATTGTGAAGCTGTGGCGGAAGCGATGATAGCAGCTTGGATGGAAGAGGGTATAAAAGCAGAAGTGCGATCGCTCTGTGTTGATACTCAAGGAGCAAAATCAATTCAAAATTTAGAATAAATTCCAAAAATAATTTTGAATTTTCTCCATCCTTACCTTTTGACACCAAGTTCGGATTTTTTTGGGAAACTTGCAACACAAATACACGTCTTTGAAGTATATGCAACATTGGTGTAGAACGATTTCGGTGCCTAACATTTTCTGAAA
>JAAUSC010000115.1 GCA_012031965.1 Scytonema sp. RU_4_4 | reverse complement strand
GTTGATCTGTCGGCGTAGTCGGTTACTCGTGGGTAAATACGGCTGGTCACTTTTTTAGGACTGAATGTACTAGCAACTTCTTTAATCTTCCCTCATTACGCTTACCCTACAAAACTGAGATGCACCCTATACGAGCTTGCCTATTTTACGAAAGGCATGGCTTCAAAGCTGGTCAGCTAACAGTCAATAAAATTAATGGGCAACCCAATATTGAATACGACTGGGAGCCTTAAACAAACATATATTAAATAACACCTTGAATACCGTAATAAACACAAGCTAAGCTACCAACTATGTAGACAAACAAGGTGAGAAAAAAGCCAATAGCCCGACCAGGAGAAGGACCATAAGTTTTGATTAAACCCCATGCATGAGCAATTCTAGCTATTGTGAGAACGCTACCCTCTAACCAAATTAGCCAATTTGGCGAATGCATTAACTCAAGAGCAATGATAAAAAGTAATCCTAGCGGCACATATTCCGCGAAATTCCCATGAGCACGAACCTTACGCTGTAAAGCACCGTAGTCTTCGACTTTGTTAGGAATAATTTTTGTAGCAAGCTTCTCAACTGTAACTGTAACGACATTTGGATTTTTAAGTGGATCGGGTTGTATCGCCACATCCTCTTTTGACTCACCATGCCAAACTCTTGTGCTTGTTCGTTCCATCACCACAATGTAGGTGAGTGCAAGAGCAACTAAACCATTCAGCCCGATAAAAAGAGTTGAAATTGGAATCATGTTTTTGTTAAATTTAAGTATTTAAGCTCGCTTCTTTTATCTAGCGAACATATTATAATATTATTTCATCATCAAAATATGACTAAAGTCATGCCAAATTCATGACTTTTATCTATAGCTTTAGTAAATTAAATTAGCTATTTTAAAAATAGCTATGAGGAGAGCATCCCAATTTTGCAAAAACATGTTTGTCATTGCGAACAGAGCGAAGCGGAGTGTAGACGCGTAGCGGCTTCCCGTAGGGTAGCAATCGCAAACTTTTGGGATTGCTTCGCTTCACTCTGTTCCGCTCGCAATGACAATTAATCATCTGACTTTGATATAACTTACACATTTGGGATGCTCTCGCTATGAGTGCATTCTTTCCCTCTTGTATCCGCATTTGAAAAATTTCTCATAAATCACCTAATCGGATGGTCTAAGAGGAGGATGTATGCTTAGCACGATATATCTTATAGTTGTGGAGAAAACCTAATAACATTAGCTGAAACATTATTTTCCGATAGACACTATTCGCTTCAAAAGGCATTTCTGATGTTTTCCAAAGGTTTGAACAAACGATTTGTATATTTGACGACTGTATCCATAACTCTAACTGCAGTTGTTGTTCTTTGTCATACTAAAAATCTCTACGCAAGTTCAATGTGTGTGATTAGCGATACTGCGTCTATGAATCAAGCAGTAGATAGTTCTTCACCAGAAAATACAGCGTATAACTTTCTAGATGTGGTGGTTGACCGGAGTCTTAATTAAAGATGGGGTTGATGAGGCTTGCAAATTGATGAACAAAAATCGGTTCTCATTCAAGTGTTACCCCTTTTTCAGCAATATAAAGTTTTTGTATTTGCAGACGAAGTGTTTTGTTCAGTTAAGCTGGCTAAAAATTCATGAGAATTGGTTTTGGGTAGATATCATTGAAGATTAACGTTAATTACTTCATAATTCATAATTTGTGATTAGATAGATATTCCCACACTCATGAAAGAACAACAAACTTGGAGCCAACGGTTTGAATCGGCATTACATCCTGCAATCGCTCTGTTTAACGCTAGTATTCATTTTGATATTGAATTAATAGAGTACGACATCACTGGCTCTCAAGCTCATGCCAAAATGCTAGCTCACACGGGCATCATTTCTCAGCAAGAAGGAGAGAAGCTCGTTGCAGGTTTAGAAGAAATTCGCCAGGAATATCGCCAAGGCAAATTTCACCCAGGTGTCGAAGCGGAAGACGTACATTTTGCCGTTGAACGACGTTTAGTGGAAATTGTGGGTGATTTAGGGAAGAAGTTACATACTGCTCGCTCCCGTAATGACCAAGTAGGTACTGATACTAGACTCTACCTCCGCAACCAAATTCAACAAATCCGCAAGCAATTACGAGAATTTCAACAGGTCTTACTAGATATCGCCGAAAAACACGTTGAAACCCTGATTCCTGGCTATACTCACCTGCAACGCGCCCAACCTCTGAGTTTGGCTCACCACTTGCTGGCGTACTTTCATATGGCGCAACGTGATTGGGAACGTTTAGGAGATGTTTCTCGCCGAGTTAATATCTCACCCTTGGGGTGCGGTGCTTTAGCAGGAACAACTTTCCCTATAGACCGCCACTATACAGCAAAACTTTTGGATTTTGAGGGAGTTTATGCAAATAGCCTTGATGGAGTGAGCGATCGCGATTTTGCGATCGAATTTCTTTGTGCGACCAGTCTCATTATGGTTCACCTCAGTCGTCTTTCAGAAGAAGTCATTCTTTGGGGATCAGAGGAATTTGGCTTTGTGACTCTCAAGGATAGCTGCGCGACTGGTTCGAGCATCATGCCCCAAAAAAAGAACCCCGACGTACCAGAACTGGTGCGCGGGAAAACTGGACGCGTATTTGGTCATCTTCAAGCAATGTTAGTGATGATGAAGGGGCTACCCTTGGCATACAACAAAGACCTGCAAGAGGACAAAGAAGGTTTGTTTGACAGCGTTAACACAGTCAAAGCTTGTTTAGAAGCAATGACAATTTTACTCCAAGAAGGTTTAGAATTTCGTACTCAGCGCTTGGCAGAAGCCGTCACACAAGACTTTTCTAATGCGACCGATGTCGCAGACTATCTTGCTGCACGCGGTGTACCCTTCCGGGAAGCATACAATCTTGTGGGCAAAGTGGTAAAAATCAGTATCGCCGGTGGAAAACTCCTCAAAGATTTGAGCTTAGAGGAGTGGCAAGAACTTCATCCAGCATTTGCAGAAGATATTTACGGCGCAATATCACCCAGGCAAGTGGTTGCTGCTCGTAATAGCTATGGTGGTACAGGGTTTGCCCAAGTCAAGCAAGCACTCCTTGCCGCCCGTGCTCAAATGACGACTAAATAATCAACAAGGGCGTACATGATGTACGCCCCGACACCTCAAAGAGCTATAGGGCAAAAAAGCATTTGAATAGAGAACTTATTCAGCATCAATAACTGCTGCGCCCTCATCTTCTTCGCTCTTCGGCGGTCGTTGTTGGAACCTTCTTTGGAAACGTCCTGTTGTCGTCCGTTTACGAAACTTTCGGGCATATGCCTGGTTCCGTAGCGCCTTTTCTTTCTTCGGATTGCGGCGCTTAGCCATGTTCACCTCATAAATAAACAACAAAAAAGCTACTTCTAGGCTGAATGTAGGCAATAACAGTTATTGGTATTACTTATATAACTTTAGCCTAGTTTTGCAGCTAACATATTTCAGACAGTAGACTATAATAACACATTCTAGATTGAGATGTCAACAAAGCTATAAAATGGCAGTTATGCCTACAATTCCTAGAGTCTACTGTATTGCAAAAGTCTTTGCCTACTGAAGTAGGAAATAGAAGAAATCAAGTACAATCTTTGAATAAGATCTGAATAAGAAATTTGAAAGATAAAATCTAATAGTATGTAAAATCATAATATTAGAGAGTTTTCACCACTTCAGACCGAATTTTTGATAGCTGACTCTAACGCTACCTCAGTATAGTAGTTCTAAAGCGTCTACAGAATGACAATTATGTTTTTGCAAAATTGGGATGTTCCCGTGTCTTCAGACATATACTATTTTTAGTTTAAGCAATGGTAGAATCTATATTGATTCTACGTTAATCGTTAAAAGAAAACCCCAAACCACAAACATTGTTGTATAATAAGCAACTCAACATGACAGTTGAAAAAGTGCGAATGGCGGGGGAACTCTACATTACAAGGCAAACAATTGAAAATTGAACATTCTTGCTTTTTTTGCAGTGGCTGTTCAGTCCACACGTAATTTATGGCGCATTGGACAAACCGTGCTGGGCATTATCTTCCGTCATCCCATTCCAGGCACAAGTATTATCCCAATTTTACCAGATGGTCGAATTGTGCTGATCCGGCGGCGCGACAACGGTCTGTGGGCATTACCTGGAGGAATGGTGGACTGGGGAGAAGATGTTCCTAATGCTATCCAACGCGAGTTGATGGAAGAAACCGGACTAGAACTGGTAACAATTCGGCGTTTAGTTGGTGTGTACTCCGCACCAGACCGCGATCCTAGAATTCATTCAATTTGTATTGTCGTTGAAGCAAAAGTGCAGGGAAAAATGGAAATTCAAGATACTTTGGAAGTGATGGAAATCCAGGCTTTTCCACTCAATTCTCTACCTCCAGGACAAATGTCTCATGACCATAATCGACAGTTGCAAGACTATCTAGATGGCTTAACAACATTGGCGTAATGCTATTTCAGTCCTGGTTAGTGGTTAGTAGTTAGTAGAAAATTTGACAAATAATGAGCGGCTACCTACTAACTCACGATTTCTAATCCAAAATCTACTAAAGATAACGCTTATATTAAATAATTAAATATGAATTCTATATTTCGTAACTCCCGCGTAAAGCTTTCTCAAGGGATGCTTTTCTGGCGTGAAATTGGAGAAGGAACTGCCATAATTTTCTTGCATGGTGCTTGGAGTGATAGCAGCCAGTGGATCTCTGTGATGGAGATGCTAGCACAAGATTTCCATTGCTTTGCGCCAGATTTACTGGGATTTGGCGAGTCAGAGTTTCCTAATGTCCACTATTCAATTGATTTGCAAGTGGAGTGCATAGCACAATTGCTATACACTTTAAAGCGTGCTTTAAAGCAAGAAAGAGTTTATTTGGTTGGAGATTCCCTTGGAAGTTGGATTGCTGCTAGCTATGCTTTGAAGTATCCAGAACAAATTAATGGTTTGGTGTTATTAGCACCAGAGGGTGTAGAGATAGAAGGGCAAAAAGAACGTTGGCAGAAAATGCAGCGGATATTAAAGCGCCCATCACTGGTGTTTCAATTGTTGCGACTATTTCGTCCCATAGCTAAAATCTTTGGTTTGAATGGAAAAATTGAACAAGATTGGCGGTTTCATCAAGTGATGCTGCATTATCCTACAGCTTGCGAACTTCTTTTCCAACGCCAGCATCCAGAAATTCAAGCAGAATTGCTACACGACCAATTGTGCTTCATAACAGTCCCGGTTTTAATTCTACAAGGTGAAAAAGACAACCAAGAAGCTATAGCCATGAGTCGAGCGTACGCTCAATACATTCTTCATGCACAGTTGAAAATCATCCCCCACGGAGAAGATAATTTACCAGAGTCTTGTACCTCAGTTGTGGCTGGAGATATTCGCAACTTTCTTAAGGGTAAAAAGAATGCTGTAATGTACTACTCATAATTAATAACTTATTCATTAATAATTATTTTTTGCATTCCCCAAAATAGCAAATTCTGTTCTAAGATTAGATGCTCTGCAATTTCGGGAAACAGCGATCGCATATAGCTTACCAGCAACTCGCGATCGCCCCCAGTCATCGCAATCTTCCCTTGAGGAAAATCGCGCCACCACGCCTCTATAAAATCTTTGATTCCGACAACTAGGGTATAGATAACCCCACTTTGCATTGACTCTTTAGTATTTAAAGCATAACGCTGGGGAAGTTGCTGGGGGAGTTCAACTGTTGGTAATTGTCCTGTTCTTTGAGTCAGAGTAGCAAGCTGCAAGCCCAGTCCTGGAAGAATTGCGCCTCCAACCAAACAATGGTTAGCATCAGCACCTGTAAAAGTCAGTGCTGTTCCAGCATCAATCACCAGCATAGGAAAACCCCAAGCCTGTCCAGCACCCCATAAAGCTAAGGCGCGATCAACTCCTAATGTGGGATACATCCTTGTTATGGGAACTTGTTCTAAAGTCATCATGCGAACATTAGGATAAGTTTGCCACAGTGCTGTTTGACTGGGAACGACCGAGGCTAAGACTAGAGGAGGGGATGAGGAGAGTGTTTTTGAAGAATTTTCCGTGTTCGTGTGTCTTCCTTTCCCAGGTGCTTCTTTGGTTGAGAAAATTTCTGGTGGTAAGGCGTGAGCTGTTTGAGATTGAGACAGTTGCTGGATAATATCTGCTGGTAGATAGTCTGTATCCCAAGTATGAGTGAGTGTTTCACCTATAAAGTGCGCCCAATGTAGTCGGGAATTGCCAATCATCAACCCCAACCAAGTTGTCTGGTGAGTGTCTCTCATCTGCTGTTTAACCGTTACACTTTTTACCCATACTGAAACTTTTAGTTTTTTTTATTCAATCTATAGATTTTTTAATAAAAATTTACAAAAAAAACGTGTCACAATAGGGACAGAGTAACAAATACTCAGTTGCTAAGGAGACTAGTTATGGTAGCGCTCACCGAAAAAACCAAAAAAAGGCTAACCATGCAAACTGGCGAGATTGCTGTCGAGACGACGGCAATTCGCTCTTTGGATTGGGATCGCGATCGCTTTGATATCGAGTTCGGTTTGCAAAACGGTACTACCTACAATTCATTCCTGATACGCGGTGAGCAGATAGCACTGGTTGACACCTCCCACGAAAAGTTTCGCCAGCTTTACTTAGATACCCTTAAAGGTCTCATCAATCCAGCAGATATTCACTATCTTATTATCAGCCACACTGAGCCAGATCACAGCGGTTTAGTGAAAGATGTTTTGCAACTCGCGCCAGATGTAACAATTGTCGGTTCTAAGGTCGCCATCCAGTTTTTAGAGAATTTGGTGCATCGTCCGTTTAAGCGACAAATCGTGAAAAATGGCGATCGCCTGGATTTGGGCAACGGGCACGAACTAGAATTTGTCATCGCACCAAATTTACACTGGCCCGACACTATATTCAGCTTCGACCACAAAACCCAAACTCTGTTTACCTGTGATGCATTTGGGATGCACTATTGCTCAGATAGTACCTTTGACGAAGACTTAAAAACTATAGAAGCAGATTTTCAATACTACTACGAATGTCTGATGGCTCCCAATGCCCGTTCAGTTTTATCTGCCCTCAAGCGGATGGCTGAACTGGAAAAATCAACATAATAGCCACAGGTCACGGACCGTTACTACAACATAACGTTGACGAACTCACCGGGCGTTATCGCACTTGGAGCAAAACCCAAGCGAAAGCAGAAACCAGCGTAGGAGTTTTTTACGTTTGCGATTACGGTTATAGCGATCGTCTAGCTCAAGCAATTGCCAGTGGTATTACCAAAACTGGCGTTGCCACAGAAATGGTAGACTTGCGTGCAGGCATTGACTTACAAGAATTGCGTGAACTTGTCAGCCGTTGTGCTGGTATTATTGTTGGAATGCCTCCAGCTTCTAGTGCAGCCAATATCCAAGCTGCCATTAGTACCATTTTAGGCTCAGTTCATGAAAAGCAAGCGGTGGGCATTTTTGAATCAGGCGGTGGCGATGACGAACCAATTGATCCATTGCTGAGTAAATTCCGGAATTTGGGTTTGATACCAGCATTTCCAGGGATTCGGATTAAAGAAACGCCCACAGAAAACACTTACAAGCAGTGTGAAGAAGCAGGGACAGATATCGGACAGTGGCTGACACGCGATCGCAGCATCAAGCAGATGAAATCCCTAGGTGCTGACGTTGATAAAGCACTAGGTAGAATTAGTGGTGGACTGTACATCATCACCGCCAAAAAAGGTGACGTATCCAGCGCCATGTTGGCTTCTTGGGTTTCTCAAGCTAGCTTCAAACCCTTAGGAATATCCATCGCTGTCGCCAAAGATAGAGCAATTGAATCACTCATGCAAGTGGGCGATAAATTCGTGCTCAACGTCCTAGAAGAGGGTAACTATCAAAAATTGATGAAGCACTTCCTCAAACGCTTTGCTCCTGGTGCTGACCGTTTTGAAGAAGTGAGAACCCAGCCAGCCGAAAACGGTACACCCATCCTTGCAGACGCTTTAGCATATATGGAGTGCGAAGTCATCAGTCGGATGGATGGAGGCGACCACTGGATCGTATACAGCACCGTATACGCCGGACGAGTTTCCAAACCAGAAACCCTAACCGCAGTCCACCATCGTAAAGTTGGTAATCATTATTAACAGTTATCAGTTATCAGTTAACAGTTAACAGTTATCAGTTATCAGTTATCAGTTAACAGTTAACTGTGTGCTGTGTACTGATTTAACAACACCAATCCACTCTACCAAGAACTGATAACTGCTTGTCACTAACCCAGGGCTAAAGCCTCTGAGTTTCCCACATCCCGCGAGGTCTTATGAGTCTTTTCTGTTTAGTTCACGGTGCTTTCCTGGGCGCGTGGTGTTGGGAGCTACTCACCCAAGAAATAGAAGCGCGTGGTCATAAGACGGTAGCAGTGGATCTCCCAATTGAAGACCCCACTGCTGGTGTCGTTCAATATGCCGAAGTCGTAAGCAAGGCGCTGCAAGGATTTGAAGATGATGTAGTGCTGGTTGGTCATTCAATGGCTGGCTTAATTATCCCCCTTGTTGCCAGTCAGCGTCCAGTGCGTCAGCTTGTTTTCGTTGCGGGAGTTATCCCGCACATCGGTGTAAGTCTCCTCGACCAGTTTTATGACGAGGTAGATCCCAATTTCCTCAAAACAATAAGCTACGAACTACCAGAAGCTGAGAAGTTCGAGCAGTTCCGCGATGAGCCAGATATGTTCAATCCAGCAGCACTGAAGATAAACTCTTTAGAAGACGAGGCTGTCGCGAGAGAAATTCTCTTTCACGACTGCGCCTCAGATGTGGCGCGTTGGGCATTTCCGAAGTTGCGCAATCAGCAATTTTTATACATAAGTGAGGTCAGTCCCCTACAAGCTTGGCCAGATGTAAAGTGTACGTATATCGTCTGTGGTGAAGACCGTTCGCTTTCGCCTGCGTGGTGTCGATATGCTGCACACAAACGTCTTGGAGTTGATGCAATTGAGTTACCTCGAAGCAGCCATACCCCAATGTTATCTCACCCTGCTCAGCTCGCCGATGTACTAGCGAAAGTCGCTTCTACATGAGCAAAACAGTCTAAGGTGCGTTACGCTCTGCGGTAACACACCCTACATTACTACCTTACATAAAGCATACAGATCAATATTAAATCTTATTAAACAAGACCTATGCCACAAACTAAACCCCGTGACGTTCAGGTTTACCCCATCGCTACAGACACAACTGTGTTTCGTTCCCGCAGTTGGACACGCCTAAGATTTGAAATAGAATACGCTCTTGCAAAAGGGACAACAGCAAATTCTTATCTCATCAAAGGAGATAAAATCGCTCTGGTTGACCCTCCAGGAGAAACATTTACAGAAATTTTCCTCAAAGCCTTGCAGCAACGGTTCTCTGTAAAAGATATTGATTACGTCATTCTCGGTCACATCAATCCCAATCGCGCTGCAACTCTCAAAGCTTTGCTAGAACTTGCACCGCAAATTACCTTTGTGTGTTCTAACCCAGGAGCAAAAAATTTGCGTGGCGCACTGGAAAACCCAGATTTACCAGTGATGGTGATGCGTGGGGAAGAAACTTTAGACTTGGGCAAAGGTCATCATCTACAATTTATCCCCACTCCCAATCCCCGCTATCCAGATCTACTTTGCACCTACGATCCGCAAACAGAAATTCTCTACACAGATAAGCTTTTTGGAGCACATATCTGTGGCGACCAAGTTTTTGATGAAGGCTGGGAAATTTTTAACGAAGATAAACGCTATTATTTTGATTGTCTGATGGCTCCCCATGCTCGTCAAGTCGAAACTGCACTCGATAAACTTGGCGACTTACCAGTGAGAATGTATGCGACTGGTCATGGACCTCTAGTACGCTACAGCTTAATTGAATTAACAGAATCTTACCGCCAATGGTGTCAGGAGCAAGCATCGCAAGAGACATCTGTTGCGTTGATTTATGCTTCTGCGTATGGAAACACCGCGACTCTTGCCCAGGCGATCGCCCGTGGTATGACAAAAGCAGGCGTTGCTGTAGAATCAATTAACTGCGAATTTGCTGATCCAGAAGAAATTCGCGCTGCTGTGGAAAAAGCGTCTGGCTTTATCATTGGTTCTCCCACCCTTGGTGGTCATACACCGACTCCCGTGCAAGTCGCTTTGGGTATTGTGCTTTCCACTGCGACTAACAACAAACTTGCTGGTGTCTTTGGTTCTTTCGGCTGGAGTGGGGAAGCAGTCGATATTATCGAGGGTAAACTGAAAGACGCTGGCTATCGATTTGGTTTTGAAACCATTAGGGTGAAGTTTAAACCCAATGATGCTACCCTGCAAATGTGTGAAGAAGCAGGAACCGACTTTGCCCAAGCACTGAAGAAAGCTAAAAAAGTCCGCACTCCAAGTCAACCCGCTACAACGACAGAACAAGCAGTCGGGCGCGTCGTGGGTTCACTGTGTATCCTCACAGCAAAGCAAGGTGATATTTCCAGTGCAATGTTAGCCTCTTGGGTCTCTCAAGCAAGCTTTAATCCACCTGGTTTAACCATTGCTGTGGCGAAGGAGCGCGCCGTGGAAACACTGATGTACTCTGGTAATAATTTTGTTCTCAACGTCTTGAAAGAGGGAAATCACATCGGCTTAATGAAGCACTTTCTCAAACCTTTTGGTCCAGGACAAGACCGATTCGATGGTGTTGCAACCCAAGAAGCTGCAAACGGCTCTCCTGTACTGAATGATGCCTTGGCTTACCTCGAATGCTCCGTAAAAAGCCGGATGGAAGTTGGTGACCATTGGCTGGTTTATGCAACTGTGGATAATGGCAAAGTGATAGATGGTGAGGGGATTACCGCTGTGCATCATCGTAAGTCGGGGAATCATTATTAATTTTGAGTTTGAAATTTTGGATTGTAAGTTGGGGTAAAGTAAAAATGATCAAATCCTCTTAATCATATGATTAAGTCTTTGTTACTAAAAATACTCCAACAGCAATCATTACACAGCCAGCAGCAATATTTATTCCTTTCCTTGTTTTAGAACTCATAAGCAATCTAGCTCTGTTCGCCATGAATGCATAACCAAGTTTTACACCGCCTACGGCCACTGTAGTAATTGCTATAATGATGCCGGTGTCAAAATAAGATATTTTAGAAATATCAAGAAAAGCTGGAAAAAAACCAAGATAAAATAAGGTCGCTTTTTGATCGCCCAATGTAATAAACAGTCCAGTCAGAAAACTAGACAGTAAAGAGGTATCTATAACCTCCAGAGTCTCCACATCCTGAGATTTTGACCTGCATAGCCCTATTCCCAACAATATAAGATAAGCACTGCCAAGGTATTTTATTAGGACTCCGAGGCTCCCCATCGTTTCAGCAAGAAGCGATAAACCCCAAATGGCTATTATTATGAAAATAATGTCACCAACCACTATCCCCATAGTTGTGAAAACACCATGAATAAATCCAGATGTCGCTGATTTTGTGGAGACAGCCAATACACTCACACTGGGAATAGAAGCCAGAACAACCATCGCACTGAATAATGCAACAATGGTGCTAAATGTCATACTACTTTGCATAGGCATAACAATTATTTGAGTGACTATAACTTTTTATCGCACATTCTGCACCAGGCACTGTCACAATGGGTTTTTTATGAATTTTGCTTCCAAAAATGTCATTTTTGTTTTGAGACTAAAAACTAGGTAAATTCGTCTTGTTGGAAGAGGGCTTATACGAACAAACTGTGGGAAGTGCAAACCAACATATTGTATCGCGGACATTTCCAGAGTTAGCGATGGTCCCAAAGGGACCCGCCCCAGAAGGGCGATCGCCCTAAGCAAGTGTTTCGTACAGGTCACCTCCAAAAGTAACTGACCACAATATCCTCAAGAGCGTTAAAATCGGAATGCGTTTTCATTCATTGAGTAATGAGTTCTCTTGCACAAATCAAAACAGCGATTCCCTACGGGATAGCTTCGCTTCACGCACAACTGCCTGAAGCTGAAGCACGAAAGCTTTTAGAATGGTTCCAGGCATATCTGGATGAGACTTGGGACAGACAAATCGAAGCAGATGTAAAATCAGGTCACCTCAATAGTTTGCTGCAACGTGCTGAGGCTGATATTGCTGCAAATCGTGTCAAACCAATCGATGAAATCCTTAACAACTCCTGATTTTTGGCATTCCTATGCTGAACTTTCGTCAGAAATGAAAGACCAAGCAAGGAAAGCGTATCGACTTTGGCGCGATAACCCGTCTCATCCATCGTTGCATTTCAATAAAAGTCAGCAGGTTGTGTCGTGGACATTTCTCCAGTGAGCGATCGCACAAAGCACCCACCTCAGAGGGGCGATGCTTCGGACGATCCGCTTCGCGATGGTCCTAAAGGGACCCGCCCAAGGGGCGATCGCCACGCTCGCAAGTGTTTCGTGCAGGTCATTTCCTGTCCATAGGTTACGATGAGAATACCGTTACTGGAGTGAGTCGGGATGGTCACGACACAAATAACCAGTCTTACTTTTGAAGAGTATTTAACCTATGATGATGGCACTGGTTTTCATTACGAATTGGTGGATGGCAGGCTAGAACTGATGAATCCACCTACAATTCAACATTTTTTAATTGCTAAATTGCTTGAACAAATACTGGATGCAGAAATCAAACGACTGGGTTTACCTTGGCTATGCTTTCGAGAAACTGGAGTCAGAACAGGTAGAAATAAATCCAGATTGACTGACTTGTGTGTGGTGACACAAGAACAAGCAAGAGAACTGATGAATTTGTCAGCGGTCTTTGAGTCACCACCACTATTGATTGTAGAGGTCGTCAGTCCAGAGTCGGTAAAGCGAGATTACCGCTACAAACGCTCTGAATACGCAGCACTGGAAGTCCCAGAGTATTGGATTGTAGACCCCCTACAAGCAACAATATCAGTTTTGTTGTTGGAAGAGGGCTTGTACGAACAAACTGTGGGAAGTGCAAACCAACAGATTGTATCGCGGACATTTCCAGAATTAGCTATCGCAACTAAGCAGGTATTTGATGCAGGTCATCTCCAAAAGTAACTGACCACAATATCCTCAAGAGCGTTAAAATCGGAATGCATTTTCATTCACTGAGTAATGAGTTCTCTTCCACATACGCTACAGCTTAATTGAATTAACAGAATTTTACCGCCAATGGTCTCAGGAGCAAGCATTGCAAGAAACATCTGTCGCGTTGATTTATGCTTACTATTAATAGTTCTGCAACCAGGTAACTAAATCTTGTTTAGAGGAGAAATCTAATAAAGCCTCTCCTAATTCTTCTAATGGATAACTCGATAACTGCTGAATTTTTGACTGTAAGATAGGCTCAATATGACCAAATCGTCGCTGAAGCTGGCGGATAATCAGTTCTAGCTTCCCTTGTTGCATAATTTCTTGATACAATGGCGATTCTCGCATAATATCCTGCCTCAACAACAGATTTAGCTCTACATTTCTTACTGGGTTTGTAGCCAAATGACTCACTAAATCTGTTGTACTGGAAAAACTCAATAACACTCTACATAAATCATCTAACTGAGTAATAGAAAGCTTTTGAAGCTGGGCTTGCAAATCGAGGGTAATCGTTCCAATGCGATTGTTAAGAAGTAACAGAACAGTGTCTAGCTTTCCTTGATGCAAACCCCGCTGTACACCCTCTTGTAAAATTTCTTGATACAATGGCGATTCTCGCATAAAGTCCCCCTTAGAAATTGCCGAATCAAATTCCTATCAAACTTTAATTTAGCTAATATTGCTCTATTCATATCTTGCACATCTCCGTAGAAAACCGTAAAAGCTAAAAAGATACACGATAAAGCTACATTGTTTTTATTGGCTTTTATCGCGCTCATAAAGGACTTTTGGTTTAATACTGAGTGAAAAAAATATCAACTTTTCTATCTCCTGCGAACACGCGCTCGTCGCACTCGCGAACACTGCACTTACGCTAAGGCGGTACCCTGCGGGAAGCCGAAGGGTGCGTCTACGTTTTCTAAAATTTAGTGCATCTATGGCACTTTACGGGCAAGCTATCATGGGGAATTGGTATGAGTTGTTCAAACTCCAGCGCTCCTTTCTGGGGAAGAAGTTTTGCCAGGGTTAGAAACGGTTTGAGTTACAGGTGAGCCAGTGCGGGGGGTACCAAGCGTTGTAGCACCTGGCGTATGCGCAAAGCGCACGCCCAGAGGTCTAAAGCGCAGCGTGTCCGGAGGACATCCCCGAAGGGTGACATGAAAAATTCTTTCTAACTCTCCACTCTCTTCTCCAAATATTGACCAATCATCAACTGTTCCCCAGCACGAGAGATAATAGACTGGCGCGTACGATATTTGCTGCCAATCAGCTTTACCTCTTCCTCAAACACTGAGTTGTTATATTCTGTTCGCAAACACAATGTTTTGGGGTTGGGTAAATAATATTGGGCGGTGACAGGTTTGGTTGTCGCAAAACCGCGATCGCGATACAACGTATGTCCCAAAGCTCCAAATATCGTTGAACCCTGAGACTCCTTCCTCCCCGTCACAGAATTCTCACTATTCCAGATCACTTCAGTACCACAGTTCAAACTGAATATATCAGGTAGACCGTGCATCTGAGCCAGCTTTTGCAATTCATCGCATCCCTGTGTCAAAAACCGAATGGTGATGAGACTCACCATTTCTTTGGTTTCTCCATCTGGTAGTGTATAGTAGCGCCGTTCCGAACGCCATTGACCGACTGATTCTTGAAAAAATTCTGCCAGTAGAGATTCGTCAGCAGTTTGTGTCAGTTTGATCTGTGATGTCATTGGTATCGTTCCTTGCATAACATAAATGTACAATTAGCTTTGAGAGTCACTACACTATGCGTGTCCCAAATACCAGATTTTTTTACTTTTCTTAAAAGTACCTCGATCTTACGCGAATTGCTGATAGTTTTGCTACGCTACAAGAGATAAACATTTTTATCTTTTTGACAACCATCTTAAGCAAGAAGCAAAAACGGAAAAATTTGGTTTGTTCAAATAACCTCTTTAGGACTTACGTACCATCTGCTAGAAACCCGGTTTCTTCGTTCGTATTTAGTTGCAAAACAGACGATTTTTGCTCTTAACCGGGTAACTTTTGCGTAAGTCCTGCTCTTGTCGTTGTTGGAACTTATAGATAAAGAGTCTGGTCTATATGAACAAGGTTTGTTTTTACAGACTTGAATCTTTGTCCTGCTAACTGTCTTCCGTAATTCACTTTTTGGCTGTTTAAATCTATAAACTTTTCCATACAGTTCAGACGAGATAGTTAACCTTCAGGCAGAGTCAAGAAAAATTAAAAAAAAGTTATAATAACTTCAAGAAAATTTGCATTAGTCACATAAAGAACACTATGTCCGGCAAAACTGCAGGAGGTAAAAAGGGTATTTGTCGTTTGCAAGGTCATCAATTTTACTTAGGGTATTAAATTTTAGAGAATCAAATAACTGGGCTAACCCAAAACTGCCTGATAGGAGTGTGCGTAGATGATTTTGGGAGGTAAATCAGCAGCTTAAAATAGCACATAAATTCACACACAGCGAAAGGCAGAAAACCAGAGACTGTTTTCTCACAGAGCCAACATCTAAAAAAATGCAAGTTAATACAAAGAAGATTTTCATTGCTTCTGTACTGGGCGTAGGACTACTGACAGCAGGTTGCGCTTCACTTCCAAAAGAATCAGCCCAAGCTCAATCAGAGCGTGGGGGTAAGCAGGAGGGAGACGGTGCAGTCCCTGTTGATGCATCCATTGCCCGTACTGGAATATTGCGACAAGAACCAGAATATACAGGTACAACCACACCGTACCGTACTGTATCACTGCGATCGCAAGTAGAAGGAAGCCTTTTGGCATTGAATGTGGATGTGGGTGATGCTGTTAAGCAAGGACAAATCATCGCACAGATAGATGATGCCCTGCTAAGAACAGCCCAAAATCAAGCAGAAGCAGAACTTGCAGCTCTCAAATCAGAAGTCGCACGACAAAGAGCAAGAATTAGCAATGCCCGTGCTGAAGTGGAAAAAGCGCGAGCACAACTGGTGCAAGCACAAGCAGACTCACAAAGACAACAGAAACTCGTGAAAGAAGGAGCGATCGCACAACAAACCGCTGAACAAGCGCGTACTGAAAGCCTTACTGCAGTTCAAACACTGCGAGCTTCACAAGAACTCGTTAGTACAGAACAGCAAGCCCTTGCTGCGGCTCAAGGTAGAGTTGTTGCTCAACAAGCCGTGGTTGCAGAAGCCAAAGAGCGTCGCTCTTATGCAAGGCTGACATCTCCGATGACTGGTGTCGTTTTAGAAAAGGTGACAGAACCAGGAAATCTCCTGCAAGCAGGTAATGAAGTCCTAAGACTTGGAGATTTCAGCCGTGTCAAAGTCGTGGTTCAACTTTCAGAATTAGAATTGGGGAAAATTCGCTTAGGACAGTCAGTTAAAGTGCGCTTAGATGCTTTCCCCAACCAAACATACTTAGGGCAAGTGACGCGTATTTCCCCAGCTGCTGATACAACAGCTCGTTTGGTACCAGTTGAAGTCGTGATTCCCAACAGCGACGGAAAGATTGGCAGTGGTTTATTAGCAAGAGTCAATTTTGAAACTCAGACACAAGCGCGAGTAATTATACCTGAGATAGCGCTTCAGGGGGAAGGGACAAGGGGACAAGGGGAGCCAGCGCCTTGCGGGGGTTCCCCCCGTTGTGGCGACTGGCGTGACAAGGGGAGCCAGCGCCTTGCGGGGGTTCCCCCCGTTGTGGCGACTGGCGTGACAAGGGGACAAGGGGACAAATCATCTCCCTCATCTCCCTCATCTCCAAATTCCAAGCGTCAGGGGAGAGTATTTGTTGTGACACAAGCAGGTGATAAAGCAACGGTGACAGCGAGAACCGTAACGCTTGGAGAAAGGGTTGATGGCAATGTAGAAGTTTTATCTGGCTTGCGAGCGGGAGAAAGATTTGTAACTCGTAGTGGTAAACCATTGAAAGATGGTGACACTGTGGGACTTTCAATTCTTTCAGAAAAACAATCGTAGGGCAATACTCACTTTCCCGAGACAATAATACCTAGTACTCAGCACTTAGTATCATGCAGCAGGTAAACCAGAGTAGCGGATTTAGTATTAGCGCTGTTTCAATCCGCCAGCACATCGGTACACTCATGCTTACGCTGGCAGTCATTATTATGGGTGTCTTTTTTATCATAAGACTACCAGTAGATTTGCTGCCATCAATTACCTATCCTCGTATTGGGGCACGCATACAAGCACCTGGAATTTCTCCTGAGGTTGGGGTTGATGAAATCACCAGACCACTGGAAGAAGCTTTTGCTGCTACAGAAGGTGTGATTCAAGTATATTCTCAAACTCGTGAAGGACAGGTAAGCATAGATTTATACTTTCAACCAGGGGGAAATATAGACCAAGCCCTCAACGATGCGACGGCAGCATTTAATAGAGCAAGAAGCACTCTACCAGATACTATTGAAGAACCACGCTTATTTAAAGTAGACCCTTCGCAATTACCTGTCTACGAATTTGCCTTGACTTCACCCTCGCTGCAAGGTGTTGACTTGCGCGTATTTGCGGAAGAAGAACTCGCCCGTGAACTAAGTGTAGTACCAGGGGTTGCGGGGGTAGACGTATCAGGAGGCGTTCAAGAAGAAGTCAGGGTCAATGTTGACTTGGATCGCCTACAAGCATTAGGTGTTGGTTTAACGAACGTACTTGATGAACTGAGAAATCGTAACCAAGATATTTCCGGTGGTCGGATTTTTGGTCAAAATTCTGAGCCATTAACCCGTACTGTCGGACGCTTCCAGAAAGCCGAAGAAATCAGAAACCTTTCATTTGAAGTCTCAAGTGGGAATTCATCCAACACATCTACTACACAATCTGGCTCAACATCCACGACTACATCCGTGACCAATCCGCCGTCAAGGCGGGTTTACCTGCGAGATTTTGCTGAGGTGATTGATGGATCAGAAGAACAGCGAGTGTTTGTCTTACTTAACCGCGAAGAAGCGGTGAAGGTTAGTATCCAAAAACAACCAGATGCTAACACAATTAACGTCGTGGATGGAGTCAAAAAGCGCCTGGAAGAACTCAAGCAGTCTGGTTTAATTCAACAGGGAACTGTCATAACACCCACCTTGGATGAGTCGCGATTTATCCGCAATTCTATATCCAACGTTACCAGTTCTGGTTTAATTGGGTCGCTGCTTGCAGCAGTAGCAGTGTTACTCTTCCTTGGTTCCCTACGTCAAACTTTTATTATCGTCTTCGCTATCCCCCTCGCCACACTTGCTGCCATCATCTTTATGGGGTTATTTGGCTTATCTATCAACGTTTTTAGCTTAGGCGGTTTGGCGCTCGGTGTGGGTATCGTCGTCGATAACTCCATCGTGATGTTGGAGAATATTGCCGAGGGTGCTGGTGTGACTCCAGGTAAGAGTGCAAGAACTCGCCTAAACAAGCAGCAACTCATTAACAAAGCTGAACAAAGTAGTCGAGAAGTGGAATCAGCATTAATTGCTTCCACCAGTACCAACTTAGTAGCAGTGTTGCCCTTTTTGCTTATCGGTGGCTTTATCTCACTGCTGTTCAATGAGTTAATTTTGACAATTAGTTTTTCCGTAGCCGCTTCCATCTTGATTGCAGTCACCGTTGTACCCATGATGACTTCTCGAATGTTGGCATGGCGTTGGTCAAGTCGCCTGACTGAGTTTTGGCTACTACGAGAGTTTAATCGCCTTTTTGAAGCTGCTACCAGAGGATATAGTGGTTTTTTAGGTCAGGTATTGCGTTATCGGTTGTTAGTGATTGGGCTTGCCATTCTCCTTTTTGGTGGTAGCAGTTTGTGGATGGCTCCTCAAATTCCTCAAGAAATCCTACCTCGAATTAACACTGGACAAGCTAGCTTATTTGCCCAATTTCCTGCTGGTACACCTTTAGAAACAAACCGTAAGGTCATGGCTGCGGTTGATGATATTCTTATTAAACAGCCAGAAACGGAATATGTTTTCTCTACATCTGGGGGTTTTCTGTTTGGTAACAACACCAGTGAAAACCCCCTGCGGAGTTCCAGCACCATCACCTTAAAACCAGGTACAGACGTAGAAGCATATGTAGAACGAGTGACTGGCGAGTTTAACAAGCTGAACTTAGCCGGAATTCGCCTGCGTTTAAGTCCTGGTCAAGTACGGGGTTTGATTCTTTCTAACTCTCCTGTGCGTGGTGCTGAAGTTGATGTGATTCTACAGGGAAATGACGCGGAAACGCTACAGCAAGCTGGGCGTCAGGTGTTAGCAGCAATGGAAGAACGAGTCACCTCAGCCAGATTCCGTCCTGATGCAGATCCCCGCCAACCAGAAATTCAGATTCGTCCTGACTGGGAGCGAGTTGCAGCTGTAGGGTTGACGACTCAAGAGATTGGCGACACAATTGCGACTGCTATTGAGGGAAGTATACCTACCCAGTTGCAACGTGGTAACCGTTTGGTAGATGTACGAGTGCAATTAAATAAAGAAGCCGTAAAAGCAGCTTCCCAACTGGCAAGGATACCTTTATTTGTTGATAACTCTCGTCAAGTGCGTCTCAGCGATGTTACTGATATTGTCGAGGGTCAAGCACCTGGAGAAATTCAGCGCATTAATCAGCGCCAAGTTTTTATCATTGCAGGTAATTTAACTGAGGGAGCTAGCTTAAGTCAGGCTTTAGAACAAGTAAATAGCGTATTGAACAGTTTGGATTTGCCTGAAGGCGTTACAGTATTGCCAAGTTCAGCAACAGAATCGAATCAGCAGTTGCAAGATTCTCTCAAATTGTTAGGAGGACTTGCTGCCTTTCTCGTCTTTGTAGTTATGGCAGTACAGTACAACTCGCTCATTGACCCATTGGTAATTATGTTCACTATACCGCTAGCGTTAGCTGGAGGTATTTTTGGGCTTTACATTACCAAAACTGCTATAGGCGCAACAGTGATAGTCGGTGCAGTGTTACTGGTGGGTATTGTGGTCAATAACGCCATCCTTATGGTAGAACTGGCAAATCAAATTCGGGAACAAGAAGGAGTTGACCGTTATACTGCCATTTTGAAAGCCGCGCCGCAACGCCTGCGTCCTGTGTTAATGACGACTATTACCACTGTTTTAGGTATGTTCCCTTTGGCGTTGGGAATTGGTGAAGGTTCAGAGTTTTTGCAACCTTTGGGTGTTGTGGTGTTTTCAGGGCTGTCGTTAGCAACAGTACTCACGCTGTTTATCATCCCCTGTTTTTACACTCTGCTGCACGATTTGCTGGATTTGAAATGGGCAAAGCCGATGTTAGATAGGCTGGGTAAGTTGAGGAAATGGTAAGCCAGTTCGTTGCAGTAACCAGCCTTTGTTGCTGTGATTCCTCTTACAGCAACTCTACCAGCTTCAACACAACACGTGCTTGGTTTTCAGCCGTTACTGCAAAGAAAGTCTGCAGTTGTGCTGCTAATGACTAAACCTTTGTGCGGTCAGTTAAGATTTCGTATCCATTGTCAGTCACAAGCAATGTATGCTCAAACTGAGCAGCTAAAGATTTGTCTAATGTAACTACAGTCCAACCGTCTGATAGAGTACGGGTCACTTTAGAACCAGTACTCACAATGGGTTCGATTGTCAATGTCATTCCAGCTCGGAGTTTCACATTTGGCATTTCACGAGTACGAAATAGGCGACCTCGTTTTGAAGTTTCACCACATTGCCGAGAACAAATTACCGAGCAATTCTTGCAAGCTTGCAATGTAGGAGACTTACAAGGATTGATTGCTCTACTAGCAGAAGACATAACCCTTTGGTCGGATGGTGGTGGTCAAGTAACAGCCGCCTTGAAGCCGCTACATGGAAATGTTAAGGTTGCTAAATTCTTACTGGCAATTCGGAGCAAGAAACTTGCAAATTATGTGTCTCGAATTGCGAAAGTCAACGATCAACCTGGCATTATTAACTATATTGGCGATCGCGTAGCGGCTGCTTTGCAGCATCGCCTCCACAGTGTTATGACGTTTGATTTTAGGGATAACCGGATTCAATCTGTTTTTATTGTTGTGAATCCAGAGAAACTCAAGCAATTGGCTGACTTGAATATCAAATATTAACAATGTCGTCAGTCATATCAAGCGTTACGATTGATGAAACCGCGTTGCAAAGTTCTGCGATCGCGTTGGCGACAAAGCACGCGCTTTCACAATTGCTGCCCCAAACAAAGCGTAAGATATGCCCCCAACCACCATTAACAACAATAGAATAAAGATTCCCAAGGTCTTTGATAGTGCTGTACTACTATTCCACAAGCCGTGAAGTCCAGCTGCACTCAAGTATCCCAAAGCCAAAATTTGCCAAGCTTGACGTGGTTTTAACACACTCAAACCAATACAATACCCAAACCATCCACTCCAAGCCATGTGACCTGCTACGTCACCTAAAATTCTAGGAATGAGAAGTTCCAACCCTGCTCGCAAACCTGCTTCTGCTCCCATTTTTTGTGCAACTTGTGCAATAGTACCAGGTACATACTGACCCAGAGTTTCAAACAGAGTGAAGCCAGCCGCAGAAGCGCTTCCTATCAAAATTCCATCTAGAGGTTCCCCAACGCCAATGCGTTCTCGCATGGGAGATGCAAAGACTCTTCCTAAAAGATAAAGTCCTATCACAGGTAAAGCCTTGAGTAATTCTTCCAATAATCCAGAACCAAAAAAGTACCGGATAAACAACTCAGGAAAGGCTATATCATTGATATTATCAGGCACGTCTCCTGGAAGAATGGTACGAAAGACTAGAATAAATAGACTCAGTAAAGGACTGCTCAAAACCAATATTGTAAAAACAGTAGACGCAATAAGTACCCACCAAGGTTTAGCTTTGCCACACAACTGGTAAATAAAATATAAAGCAGCACTAGTTAAGTATGCACCTAATAATATTAGGTATAAAATCCTTGTACAAAAAGAGTAGTACC
>JAAUSC010000325.1 GCA_012031965.1 Scytonema sp. RU_4_4 | reverse complement strand
AAACTGGTACGAACTCCAAAGAAATTTATCTCTTCAAGTTGCTCGTGACTTTATTCTGGAACACCTTAAACAACAGGTGGGTTTGAATGCACATAGTTCATTCCCTGTCAATGCGTAAGTCCTAGATGCAATAGATAGCGCTGAATATGTTTTACCTGAACCGGAGGCACCGCTAAGAGCTAGACGAATTTTAACTTGAGATTTGGTTGCTTTGCGAAACATAGTTTGAAAATGTCCCAGCGGCTGTGACTGGGACGTTACAGGTTTTAGAATTGTTCAAAGCTTGTGGTTTCTAATTGAAAACCAATTTCTATTTGGTAATCTCTATCGTTGTACCCACACATGTACCACTGGTTATTTGGGTATTGAGGGGATAAACTAAAATTGCGGTCAGCTTCTCCCATTTCAAACCATTGGAGAATTAAGTATTCTCGCGTTGAGGATAATTCTGCTATTTCTCGATTGATTGATTCAATTTTGTTGCACATTTCATTAATGCCTCGTTTTTCACCCAAATACTTATTTGACTAGTGAGCAAACTTGAAAATTGAGAATTTTACCTTTTCATGACTAGTCGCAATGCTCTTCTAGTTCTTCTTGTAAGGCATCATTTTTAGGATGTTCTTGTTTTTCTGCCAGGACGTGGAGTGAGTTAAGCAATCGTTCTAAAATTGGTATTTGCTTTGGTGTGAATAGAATTTCAAGCTTTTCCTCTGAAGTTATTGGGATTATTATTCCAACTGAATCTGCAAAATAGTAAGTAGTGAGCAAGTTATTTTCAAGTAGGCGTATAGTTGTTGAATGGAAAACTTCAATTCTTACCATGATTGGAATATTTGGAGATTTTTCACCCAAAATTATGAAAATTAATTTCTTTGAAATATTTAGTATTTTTTCTACTAATAGATTTTTACTGCTTCTCCAAAACTACGCAGAAAATCCCAGGATTGAATATTGGTCAACTATGCTCAATGTAGAACCCGATACCCAATTAGATCAAGGCAGACAAGCACAAGCTACCAGCGCTACTTTGATAAGACTCAACATTACTGAATACTGCTGTAAATTTGTATCTCCACTCCTCATATATCGATATATGATGCTCCAATTCCGATATATGATGTTAAAATAATATTCACTGATATGACCATGCAAGTTCGACTAGCTGTCATTAGCAACGCCGGAGGAAGTGGGAAAACAACACTTTCGGTACACCTAGCATACGAATTAGCAAAACGCAGGTATAATGTAGCCCTCTTCGACCTTGATCCGCAAGGGTCACTGACACTCTTTTGTGGATTGGAACCACCAGAGCCAGAACAAACACTGGCTGCTGTATTAAAAGATAACTTTGACGGGTCTTGGCCACTCACTCAATGCTGGAGCGAACACACTGATAAAGTAGATATCTGTCAAGGTGGAATGGTGTTAACTCAGACAGCGGATGAACTGGTGTTGCATAAACGCGGAGCCTACCTTTTAGGAGATTGCTTAACCGACCACCCACTGGAGCATGACCTCATTATCTTCGACTGCCCAGCGACTCTTGGTCCCTTACCTTTAATGGCTCTGGCTGCTTGTACTCATATCATTATTCCTGTACAACTGGAACCAAAATCAATTCAAGGAGCGGCTCATTTACTAGAGTGGTACTACTATAATTCCAAACACTTACGCTTAAAACCATCTCCAGAAATTATTGGATTTGTCCCCAGCCAATATGATTCTCGACGGGGTGCTCATCGGCAAATGCTGACTGCATTGCCAGAACAGTTGCAGCAGATGAATATTCATGCGTTTGGAGCAATTCGGGATAGTGCTGAATTTGTCAATGCCAGTGGTCAAGGTTTGCCACTACATCTTTATCGTCCCAGCATCCTGCTAAAGATGATTTTAAAGAAATTGCCGCAGCAGTTGTAAATTTAATTGGAAAACCGACCAATAAAACTAAAAAGACAAAATAATTATGTGCGCTCGTAAAACTCCTGACCTGACTAATTATTTTTCAGCAGCAAAACAATCCCAACAGTTATCGGAAGCTGAAGAAGAGATACAGCGATTAAGAGCAGAAATTGAAGAACTTCGTTCAGTTGGCTCAACTGATTTGGAGACGCATCTTAACGAGTTGCGAGCGCAACTCCAATCACAAACGGGTATCTTATCGATTCCCATCGAACAAATTGAACCAAATCCAGAGCAACCCAGACAAACATTTTTGTCCGAAAGTATAGAATCTATGTCCCGCTCCTTAGCAAGTGATGGACAATTGGAACCAGTCATCCTCGTTCAGCGAGAGAAGTTAGTTATATTTGACGGGGAACGGCGTTGGCGTAGTGCTAGAGCATTAGGTTGGCAGGACCTCCAAGCTGTTATTATTCCAGAACCTGAAAGCTTACATCGCAAAGCCCTACTCACCTCACTACACCGAGAAGACCTCAACCCCCTTGATAAAGCAGAAGCGATTGTGCGGGAGTTGGCTGATAGTACAAATCTAGAACCTCAAGATATCCCTCGCATTCTCTCTACTGTAGTACGGCGATTGAATGCACAAAAACGCATGAATTTTGTTGTGGAACTGATGACGGCTGGCTCCGAAGAGCAACAGCAAAGTTTAGACACTTTGGAGTTAGGTGACTCAGAAAAATCAGTATTAGCGTTACTGTTAGATTTACAGCTCAATCCCGCCTCCATCGATGCCAATATTTTCCCAATGCTATCTCTAGCAGAGGATTTGAAAGCAGCTATCAGAAGTGGACTAAGGGGTGTTCACGCAATGGCGCTACAAAAACTTTCAGCGAAAAATTTGGGAGTCAGCGAAGAGGAAGCACAATTAATTAGGGTAAATACAACGCAAAAAGTGATGACAGAGAAATTATCTGCTAGTGCTACCCGAAAATTAGTGAATGAAGTTATAGAAAATCAAGCACAGTCATCATCAACGTCTACTGCCAAAATTAAACCAGTGTCACAAGAAGTGCGTCGGCTGCAAAAGCTCTCTTTGAAATCGTTAAAAAAAGCTGAAAAAACTCAATTGGTGGAACTTCAAGAAATTTTGCGTCAAAAGCTAGCAGAAATTGAAGAGGTTTTGAAGCAAAAGTAAGGCGTACAATTGGTTTACGCTGCTCAATCGTGAGGCTAACGTAAACATGAGTCTAGAAGTGCATTTTAGCCTGATTTGACACTATTTTTTTACAAAGTCCTATTAGCAGGCTAAAGCTTTGCCCCTTATGCTACTACCTCAAACGTAATCGCCATTGCCGCCAGTTTCTTCGTATCAACACCACGAACTCCAGCAGGGAGTTGTATACCTTCTACATTAATACCGCCACGAGTACCTGTATCTAAGTCATTGAGTAAACTATTTGTAACATCTAACAGCTTATCTGCGTCATCTGCAAGGTTAAGTGGTGTACTGCGATTTACGACTCCTCTAGATTGCGCAATCTCTTTCAATGCCTTGAGAGAAGTTCGTAGAGGTACTGTACTAGCAATGATGAGAGCCTCTGAAATTCCCAAAGGTTCGCCTATAATGAGTTTGAAAGAATCTTTACCAATTTCAGGAATCACTTGCTTCTGCCCTGCTTCTACCAATGCAGCATCTTCTGAAGCTGACCAATCATTAGGAAAAATGACTGTCATTTCTCCTTGAGCGTCAATCACCAAAATACTAATATAAAGTGGGCGAGACTCGTTGTTTTGAACTTGGAAAGCAATTTGCGTTCCCACCGATAATTTTTGCACACCAGAACCAGGAGAATTGATAGGCTTTATAGGTGCAGGTTGTTTTGACACTCCGGTTCCTTTTTGAACTCCGCGAATTGGGAAAGTTTCGCTGAGTATCTCGTTGCTACCAGCAATATTCATTGTTGCCTTGACGTTTATTTGTGATGTATTAGTATTGCCCAGCATCTGCTTCACAATTCGGGCTGCTAGCAGCGACTTAAACTTTGGTTGCAAACGCTTCACTGCTGCACTCACCGCTTCGCCACTACTCCCAAAAGAACCAGGAATAATCTGATCTAAGGTAGATAAAAATAAGCCAAAACTACCAATAGCTGGGAGATTGGATACTGTTTTTTTCTGTAATTTCTGATACTTAGCTTCAGTCATGCGACCAAAAACGTATTGCACCTCCTGCTGACTTAAGGGTAAAGGTTCGATACGCGGGATTGCTTGTAAAGCTTGTTTTGCCTGTTGAGTAGTGTTATTCTCTAAAGAGTCGTCAAGCCCAATCTTTAAAGTCAGGTCACTAGGAATACTGCGAATGCGTTCCTGCAATAGTGTTCCTGGTTGTAATTGTCCCCCCGGCTGTGCAGTCTGAAGCAGTTTGCCTCGTCCAACAAGTCCTTGACGGGATTCTAGCTTTACGAGTCCTTGATCGCCACCTTGAGGATTCAAAACTGTGAAAATGGCATCTTTTTTGAACGCTTCGAGGGTTTGGGAATCTAACCCACCCAGCCATAATTCTGCTGAGTCGCCATTAACTTGAGTCACGACAGCCTCGGCGGCTTGAGAAGAAAGACGAGTGAAGTAAATTGGTGTATTTGCATTTTGTTTGCTTAAATTGGTTTCAATTTCTGGGTCTTGTAAGTTGCCCCTCTCGCGAGCTAAAATTCTGGTACTGCGACCAACATTAACTAGTATTCTTGATGCAGGTTCATCTCCAGTTTGCTGCCACAGATACTGAGTTAATAGATAGGTAAAAGCCCCTGCATAAAAGTCACTAAAAGAGGCATCGGCAGCAAATTGCTCGCGTTTGGCAGCAGCGATGACAACTCCCTGAGCAACTGCTTTTCTGCGTTTAGTAAGAAAATCTTGATGGGAAAGCTTGAGTTGTCCCAGCCATTGACGCTGATACTCAAGTTCTTCTTGACTTGGTTTGAGTTGTTCTCCGCCATCGCGCGACCGCACTCGAATATTTCCCCGCGTACCACCTCCTGAATGACAGCTAAGTAAGTCAGCGGGGAAATTTCTAACTATGTAACGAAAAGTTAAAGTTGAGGATATGAGTGAAATTTCATACGTTGGGTACTGTGTTTTCCTCTTTCTCCCCTCGCTTTAACTCCATTCATTACGGC
>JAAUSC010000114.1 GCA_012031965.1 Scytonema sp. RU_4_4 | reverse complement strand
TTTGCAAAGACTTGTAGGTTTGCCCAGTCACTGTGTAGGTGATTTGCCGAGGTGCGAGACTGTGCGATTGACCACGTTCATCTACCACAAACTAAACGACTTTTGCCGTCTGGACGGTCTACTACACCCAAACGGCGATCGCTACCAAGTCGAAATTCAACTAGCGTCCCCTTCTCCACAAGCCTCGCAATTCGTTATGAATATTTTGAATTTTTCTTTTGGATTTTAGTTAGGAGTTAGGAGTTAGGAGTCAATAACTCATCACTCTTAACTCATCACCCTTAACTATTATTAACCTTCGGCATTGATAAACGGCAACAATGCCAGAATACGAGCGCGTTTAATCGCGAATGTCAACTCTCGCTGTTGCTGAGATGTCAGCCCAGTAATCCGTCGAGGTAGTATCTTACCTCGCTCTGTGATAAATTTACGCAGCAAATCCACATCTTTGTAATCAATTGGTTCTCCCGGCTTAATCGGGGATAGACGACGGCGGTAATAGCTCATTGTTACTTAATTTCCTTGTGAACGGTATGGCTGTTGCAGTGCGGGCAGAACTTTTTCAGTTCTAGTCGATTGGTGGTGTTACGACGATTTTTCGTCGTTGTGTAACGCGAAACACCAGGAGAGCGCTTGTTTTGATTCGTGCGACACTCAGTACATTCCAGCGTCACTGTTATGCGGGCACCTTTACTCTTAGCCATAATCTTACGATCAATATACTCTGATGAGAATTAACACAAATAGCTATTATCTCATATTACGCCGCTTTTTATCAATAAAATGCTTAACTTTTATGTCGAGTGAATAGCCCCGGCGCGATGAAATAACCATAGTCTTGGCGTAGCGGTCATGCAAAGCTTGCCGCAGCTGGGTATCAGATAAAGCTGCACCACAGTCAATTGCCAAGGGAATAAATAGCAGTATAGCAGTGGGATTACGTATAATGTTCGAGAGGGCAATCGAAACCAGAAGTGCTCCAAGCCCAACTATCCCTTCTCGCTTCAAAAGAGATTGCAAATCAGGAACCTTACCCCGTTCGACTTCTAGTACCTTTATATCAAAAGCATAACGCCCCAAACTTTGCCCCTGATTATTGTAAGGCACAACAACTCGCAAAATGATCCAAGTAATAGCAAAAACTAGTATCTGAACAACTTGCACGCCGAGTTGAGAACTTCCCAATAAGGAACTCACTATCCAAACACAAAGGAAATCAATGCCTGATGCCATTCCTCTTCGCCCAAACTCAACCTTAGGATAGTGTTTGGGAGGAACTTGTTCAATAGACATAGCTAAGATGTGTATTTTTTATGAAGCTTGAAAGTTGGTTTTGTTTTTTCCTCTATCTCAATGTTAATGTGTTACGTTGAAGTATTAACTCAACAGTTCCGAAATCAGGCGTGTACTTTGCACTTACGGAGGAGCTAACGAATCGCACGCAGCGTGCGCTGGCGCAATAGCGATTGAGTTTGTAAATCTGAGCCACTTTCAATAAGTTCTAAGGACTGTACACTGTGATGATTCAATGGGATTTTTACTGTAAATGTTGTCCCTACTCCCACTTGGCTTTCTAAGTAGATCTGACCTTGATGCAGCTCCACACACTTTTTGACTATCGACAGCCCTAGTCCAGTTCCTGGAATACTACCTACATTGCTGGCACGATGGAAAGTTTCAAATAAAATTTGTTGGTCTTTCAAGGGGATACCAATACCAAAATCTTGAATTTGGAACGTGACGCCATCATCTTGACAAATGACGTCAAATCGAATTATGCCTCCTTGAGGAGAATACTTGATCGCATTGGAGAGTAAATTGGTTAAAATGTAACGCAACAGGTTTTCGTCTACCAGAACTGGGGTATGTTTCCCTTGAAAGCTAAAAATAATTTGATATTTATTACTAGCACTCAGTTGCAAAGTTTGTGTCAGTTCGCTGCAGAAGTTTTCTAAATCTAGCAGTGTCGGTTCGTATTGTAGTTTGCCTGCATCACTTCTGCCCCAAAATAAAACTTCATCTAATAATTGCTGCATCTGACGTATAGCAGTTTGAATATTACCAAAGTATTTACTCTTTTGCTGGTCAGACAACTGATGATTGTATGATTCGAGTAGTTCCACTGCTGTCCGAATGACAGACATTGGATTGCGGAACTCATGGGAGACCATCGAAACAAAGCTAGATTTCATTTCGTTGAGTTCCCGCTCCTGTTCCCATGCTTTAATAATTTCTGCTTCTGCGTGTTTTTGATCGCTAATATCCCAACCTTGGACAATGAGTAGCACGACTTTTCCAGTTTCGTCTTTTAACGGTTTGAGGGAAAAGTCAATCCACACCATCGCATCGTCTGTGCTGCTTACCTGCAATTCATGGCGGACAAATTCACCATCAGCAGTTTTGGCAATGATACTTTTCAACCACTCCTGATTGGTAGAAGAAAAATTCCAGCTTTCAAGTTCCCACAACGGTTTGCCAATACAATCTTGTTGTTGACGACCCCACAAGTTAAGGGCAGTTTGGTTCATCTCCAGAATTATCCCCTCAGGAGTGAGCAGCGCCATTGATTGAAATGTTTGTTCAAAAATTAAGTGCAAGCGATGCTCACTTTCTCGCAGTTGCTTAAGAATTTGTCCTCGCTCAACGCAAGTGCGAATAGCACGCCCTATTGAGTTAGGTGTGATTTGTCCCTTAACCAGATAATCCTGTACGCTATTTGCCACTGCTTGTAAAGCAATGTCTTCATCGTCCAATTCCGTTAGCACCACAATTGGGATGTTTGGGACTGCTGTATAAAATTTTGCTACGGTATTCAATCCCTCAGAATCCGGTAGAGAAAGGTCCAATAAAACTATATCAAAGATGCTTTTGCTACAAGCATTGAGCGCATCGCTGAGTCGCTCGAAATGTACCACCTGCCATTTTTCTTTACCTAAGTGCCAAAGTGTTTGCTGCAACAGCTTGGCATCGCTGGGGCTATCTTCTACTAAAAGAATACTAATTGATGCCTTATTCATAAAATTAACTTATTTTGCCGCTGTGATGTGAACTTGGGGTGGTTCTTCGCGGCGAAACATAATGACGACGTCATTAAGATGTTGAACTAGCTGTATGAATTGCGCTGTGTCAGTAGTCACTGTTGGTAAAGAGTTATAGGTAATAATGGCATGACTTCACGCAATCTTTATTTGAAAATTGCAAAGAACCCGCCGCAGTATAAAATGACAGTCAGTGAGAAAAAAGCTCAGACGCTAAGATCAGTATAGTCATTAAGCAGCAAGTAGCAAACTAATTGCTGCATCTACATTGACCTTTTCACAATCTAACTCATGTCGTCTCAAACTGGTGAGTCTGGACGATCTTGGTATTCCTATCGTTTCAGTTTTGTGCTTGAAAAGTCTCTTGCTTCAAGGTTATTAGGAGGGCGATACTATGCTATCAGTGAGCGATGCACAAGCTATTATTTTTAATAAAGTGCAACCTCTGAATACTCAACAGGATACAGAATTGGTTGATTTGTTATCGGCAGGCGATCGCATTTTAGCATCTTTGGTAACTAGTCAATTGGATTTTCCTTACTGGGACAACTCAGCAATGGATGGCTATGCAGTACGATACGAAGATGTGCAGCATTGTAGCGAAGAAAAGCCAGCAGTTTTAAAAATTGTTGAAGAAATTCCTGCTGGGGTTCAACCTCAATTGACTATTCAATCAGGGCAAGCAGCGCGAATTTTGACAGGTGCAGTGATGCCTGCAGGTGCGGATACAGTCGTGATGCAGGAAAGAACACGCAAGGAAGGAAACCGTATCATCATCCTTGCAGCCCCAAAACAGCAAGAAGAATTTGTTAGGAAACAGGGAATTTACTACCAAGCAGGGACACAATTACTACCAGCAGGTATTCTCTTGAAGGCTTCAGAAATTGCTGTACTCGCTGCAGTCCAGTGTACACAATTGAACGTTTTTCGCCGTCCCCGTGTCGCTATTTTGTCTACTGGAGATGAACTGGTTACACCTGATAAACCGTTGCAACCTGGTCAAATTGTGGATTCAAATCAGTATGCGCTCTTCACTTTGGTTCAACAGAGTGCTGCCGAACCTTTAATGTTAGGAATTGTTAAGGATGAGCCAGAGGCGCTTAAGCAAGCTATTGCTGACGCTATAACTCACGCTGATGTTGTTCTTTCTTCCGGCGGTGTCTCTGTGGGAGATTATGACTATGTTGAGCAAATTATAGAGTCACTGGGAGGCGAAATTCACATTCGTGCTGTTGCGACCAAACCTGGTAAACCTTTGACAGTAGCCACATTTGAAAACAATGTACGCCCAGTCTTGTACTTTGGTTTACCAGGAAACCCTGTTGCTGCTTTGGTAACTTTTTGGCGGTTTGTACAACCAGCTATCAAAAAACTTTCAGGGCTTGCTCAAGGTTGGGAACCACTGTATATCAAAGCGCTGGCGCGTCAGGAGTTATGCTCTGGTGGTAAGCGCGAAACTTATGTTTGGGGTCAGTTGGGCATCAAAAATGGAGTTTACGAATTTCAGCCAGCAGGTGGACTTCAAAATTCTGGGAACTTAATTAATTTAGCTCAAACCAACGGCTTAGCCATTCTACCAGTGGGTACGACACTTATTGCTGCTGGAGAAGAAGTGCAAGTACTACAGGTAGGTTCGTAAACTCGTACAAAAAGATACTAAAGATACATTAGTGTTTCTGTATTTTAGCGTGCTCTCGTCTAGTCAATTTTACCGCTTGTGGCTAAACTCTAGTGATGAAACACTCACCAAGTCACATCGCTAGTCAAACTGAAAAATCTAGAGGACTACGGACAGCTTTACCACCCCGGTTAAGTATGTGGGTGTAAATCATCGTAGTTTTTACGTCCTTGTGTCCCAATAATTCCTGTACCGTGCGGATGTCATAGCCGTTTTGTAATAAATGGGTAGCAAAACTGTGGCGAAAGGTATGACAACCGACCTTTTTTTGAATACCAGCTTGACGAACCGCTTGTTTTAACGCTTTTTGTAAACTACTTTCATGAAGGTGATGGCGACGAACTTCTCCACTGCGCGGATCTTTGGAGATGCTACCAGAAGGAAAAACAAACTGCCAAATCCAATCGTACTTGGCTCTGGGATATTTTCTCTCTAGGGCAAAAGGTAAATAAACCGAACCATAGCCTTTTTGTAAATCTTGTTGATGTAGAATTTTTACACTTTGTAAATGGATATTTAATTCTTCAGCGATACTTTCAGGTAGCATTGTCACCCGACTTTCATTGCCTTTCGTATCGCGGACGATAATTTGTCGCTGGGTAAAATCAACATCTTTAACTCGTAAGCTCAATCCTTCTGTTAACCGTAAACCAGTACCGTAAAGTAATTTAATTAAAAGTTGATGCACACCCGATAATTGTTGGATAATCTTAACAACTTCTTCTTTTGTCAGGACAGTTGGTAAATATTTAGAACGTTTTGCCCTGACTGCATCTACTTTTAAATCTAAATCTTGCTTTAGAACCTCTTTGTAAAGAAATAAAATTGCGTTTAAAGCTTGATTTTGAGTCGATGCAGCAACTTTTTCCTCAACAGCTAAATGTGTGAGAAAAGCCTCTATTTCAGCACTTCCCATATCTTTAGGATGGCGCTTGTCATGAAAAAATATATAGCGTCGAATCCAACCAACATAGCTTTTTTCTGTCTCATGCCATTTTTATGGACTACCAACACATCATTACAATTGAGCCTGGAAAGCGTAGTGGCAAGCCGTGTATTCGGGGAATGCGAATCACAGTGTATGACATTTTGGAGTACTTGGCAGGTGGGATGACCGAGGCGGAAATTCTAGAAGATTTTTCTGAACTGACTTCGGAAGACATTAAGGCTTGTCTTGCGTTTGCAGCGGATCGTGAGAAAAAGTTATTTGTGGCATCGCTGTGAAACTGCTATTAGATGAGAATCTGTCTGGAAACTGAAATTTTGACAAATGCGATACGCTTTCATGGCTTAAACTCCGCTGATCGCGGTTAGTTATAAGTTTTTTTAAAAATCAAATAACTACATCGAGCATCCAATCCAATCGCATAACACCAGTCGTCATCTAAATATAACGTGAGTTCGATGAACTGGAAGCTCTGAAAGACCTGGCTATAAAAGGTTTTGGGAAATCGCAACTTCTAAAAGTTTGTGAGCTTATTGAGAATAAAGTCAGCAACTCAAGAATTCTGTTAAGTATTGACTTTATTCTCAAGATTGATTGACATTTGCTTTTATACTATATTTCATAAGCTTTGCTATGTAAGGCTTTCAGCCTCTAAATTCCGTCGAACTCCTAGGAAACTAGACAGTTTCTCCTAAGGCATAAGGAATGCCGTTCGTTGGAAGCTCACGTTATTCTGAGGACATTCTGAGGATAGTTTTTGGAAGAATGAAATAGCCCTCATTGCCACAATGTCCCGACTTTGTCTCAATTGGTTGGTTATTATAATATACTGTTTGTCAGAAAATGTTACAAAACTTAAGCTCCACATATTGCAAGTACTCGCTAGTCAAAGAATAAGGAGATGCTTTTGATGAGGACGATTTATACAACCATCCTTCAGCAAATTTTTGGTGCCTGTAGACTATCGATTGTTGCTGCTGTATTGTGTCTATTATTGGCAGGGTTTGCACTCTTAATCTATGGCTGTATCCAAACTTTCACTACTATAGGTCACGCTCTAATGCTAGGTTATGTATCTAGTAAGGAAGCAAAGATGCTGCTTTTATCATTTATTGAAATCATCGATTTGTTTCTCCTTGCAACAGTGCTCTACATCACAGGATTGGGACTCTATGAACTCTTTATTGACAGTCGCATCAAGGTACCAGCCTGGTTACATGTTCGTAGCATAGATGACCTCAAAGGAAAGCTTACCAGCGTTGTGGTAGTGATGTTAGGCGTTGTGTTTCTCGGACATGCAGTGAAGTGGGAGGGAGGAATGGAAATCTTGCCCTATGGATTAAGTATTGCCTTGGTGATTGGAACGTTAACGTATTTTCTGGGCGAAAAAAGTAAAAACGACAAGAGTAAAAAGTATTTTGCTAATGATGAAATACAAGAAGTAGAGGACAACACTCATCCAACATCTTCAGCAATCTACCAATCTCGACATTTCAGCAAAACATGAAATTGCTTCTTCTAAAGTCTTTGAGTCTGTGAGAGCTAGGTTATCGGAAGAAAAAGCCAATTCTTTTAAGTTAGTTTTTTGAAGTTAGTGTGTTACTTATGAACTCTCCAAAAAATCAAATCCAGCAAGACGAATCTGAACTCCAAAAACAAGTTATTACTCAAACCCAAGAAACGACTTTGTTCCAAGAATTACAAGAACAACAAACAGAACAAGTAGATATTACAAAACCAGCAAATATGAGGTTTGATAGCACCGATTCTAGCGGTTGGAAAGTATCAGAAATTCTGCGAGAAATTAGATTGGATAGTTTTGAAATGGGTTGTGTAGATTAAGAAATTAGGAATGTCCGCCTCATTGCATTTTGGTGAAACTGAAGCGAGGAATTGGCAATAATCGCCCTTCACGCTGATCGAGGTTGGGGTAAACGGGAGCATCCCAAATTTGCACAAATACTTTACCCGACACAGTTTCTCGCCCCAGAAGAGTGCGGCTATACAAATATAGACGCTCCTTGGCGGCTTCCCCGAGGGTAGCCTGCGGAAGCAGGCTACAATTTACAGACCTAATAGCCAAATATTAACTCTTGTATCAAATCCACCACTGGCAAGCTTTGTTCCATCTGGACTAAAGGCTATAACGCTCACCCAGTCGGAATGTCCATAAAGCGTGGTTATTAACTCGCCTGTTGTTAAATTCCACAGCTTTATTCCATCTTTACCAGCACTGGCGAGGGTTTGTCCGTTTGGGTTGATAGCGATCGCATTTACCCAGTTGTTGTGTCCTGCTAGAGTGCGAGCTAATGCTCCAGTGGAGATATTCCAGAGTTTAATTGTGCGATCGCGACTTGCACTGACCAAGGTATTTCCATCTGGGGTAAAGGCTATTTTAGTGACTGTATGAGAATGTGCTCCTGAAATTGTACGGACTAATTTTCCAGTACTCAAATCCCACAGCTTAATAACACCAATGTTGTCACCACTTGCCAAGGTCTGACCATCAGGACTAATTGCCAGTGTATTAATAAAGTTATCAAAGCGTGTCAAAGTCGCAAGTGGGCGCTGCTGTAGCAAATCCCACATCCGAATACCGTCTAACGCACCACTGACAAGAACCTTACCATTGGAGTGACTGCTAAGGATAGGACATTGCTCGTATGCGCCACCAAGGAGCGGGTAAATTTATAGTTTTTCAGGTTCCAAAGGTTAATTGTATTGTCATCACTGCCACTCACAAGAGTTTGACCATCTGGCGAAATAACGATAGATTCTATTGCTGTTTTATGCGCTCTGCGGATAGTTCCAACCTTTTTGCCTGTTGTTGTGTCCCATAAGCGAATGACACCTTCGTTTTCATAACCACCGCTGACAAGAGTTCGGCTATCTGGAGTGAAGACAAGAGATTTAATAGTTCCCGAATGCTCTGTGAATGTATAGATAAGTTGTGGATTCGTAATGCTCGTGGTGGGTTGGGTGACTGGTGTTACTTGAACCTCAGCAGAAATAGCAGATGGTATTCGCATGAGGGGAGTGATGGCAACAGCACCTGCTACGCTCATGAGTATCACAAAATTTTTGGCAACATTTTTGGCAACACTTTTGGCACTGGTCATTTGAGAGTGAAATCGTTCTCTGCGCTCAGGACGCTTCGCATGTTGGATTTGGGAGAGGAATTTATTATGATTATCCATATATTTCAAAATATCTCAACAAATATCTCAAGCTAGCCTGTACCACATTTTAGAGCGGGAAAGCCCCGCCCGTAAATGAGAATACTGACGCTATAAGTAACAAAGCATACTGGCTTTGAAATGGCTCTCCCAGCAACTGCATAAATCCTTCTTCTCAAATTTCAGAGCCAAAATCTACTGATGTGGTGGCTTTTTCTTAGAAACACTCAGCATCGGTAAAGCAGCACTTGACGAGCGCTCAGGCAGGTAATGTTGCACAACAGGCTCCTCAGGCAAGGGTCGGCGTTGCTGAATACGCCACCATTTGTAGGCTAGCGTTATCCCTGTTGTCCCCAAGCCAAAAGCGAACAACGACCAGTTATCGTCAAATCCACCAATCAATGCATCTATCACTCCCATCGTAATCAATACACTGATAAGTGGTTCTTTACGGTAGGCTGACTTCAAAAAACGAGGAAATACAGCATTCATCACTAGCTTTTTTGTTCCTGTTCACCTTTTATGTCTATTTATATTTTCTGAGAATACCTCACCCGCAATAGACGCTTTTGTGATAGTTCCTCAATCTCATTATACTTTTCTTAAGTAAAGGAGGGTGTAGGGGTCTGAGGGCGTACTCAAATGGCTTGATTAAGTCAAAACCAGCTGGTACCCCAGCTGGTTTGAGCTTTTGGTCGTTTACACCGTACAACAAGCACTCTTGTACTTACTTAAGACCGAGCCATGATAAGACTCCTTGGTTGGTAACATATTCAATGACCACCATGAGGATGAAGCCAATCATTGCAGCCCGACCATTCAAACGCTCAGCATATTCATTGAACCCGAATTTCGGCTCCTCCAATTTAGGACTAACGCTTGGTTGTGGCTGTGTCATCATTGAAAACCTCTTTTTGATAAATGAACTTTTCACTGAATATTTCAGTGACAACACACCTGAGCTATTTAGCAGGATTGCCACTGTTTACATTTATTTACGATTCTTCTTAGTTTATTGTAGAAGTACTTTGGCAATCGTCAATAGCAAAAGTTTGAAGTACAGTAGTAGTATCAGAGAAAGTTTAGTACTCCTGAATCTTGAAGTGCTGAGTCCCGAAGAAAGTCCTGAGTCTTGAGAGAGGGAT
The DNA here is from genome assembly GCA_012031965.1 of Scytonema sp. RU_4_4. Taxonomy (GTDB): domain Bacteria; phylum Cyanobacteriota; class Cyanobacteriia; order Cyanobacteriales; family Nostocaceae; genus Brasilonema. The sequence continues at coordinate 12,109 of JAAUSC010000114.1, read as the reverse complement.
TCATGCAGCATGAAGGTATCCTCTAGAGGACAGTGAGACAGTGCTGTTTGGAGGGGTAGTTCTGTATTGTGGAGGACAGTCAGTACCGAGGTGAAACTGCGCTGTCTTTACACTCAGGACTTTCCACTCACAACAACTTGTCGAATTCGTAGTTTCTGATTCAAAAGACTAAGGATGAGACTGACAAACTATAAGCCATACAAAAATTCATAAGAGGTAATAAATGGAAATTGGTATTCCTAAAGAAACAAAGGACCAAGAGTATCGAGTTGGGTTAAGTCCTTCTAGTGTTCGAGTCTTACAAGAAAACGGTCATAGAGTTTTCGTAGAGACTCAAGCAGGTCTTGGGGCTGGATTTACAGATGATGACTATACAAACGCTGGCGCTAAAATAGTTACCACTGCTGACGAAGCTTGGAATCGCCAACTGGTTGTCAAAGTCAAAGAACTGCTAGCTGCAGAGTATAAGTTTCTACAGAAAGAGCAAATTTTGTTTACATATCTGCATTTAGCAGCCAACCGACAGTTAACCGAACATCTCATTGATTGTGGTGTAACGGCGATCGCCTACGAAACTGTAGAACAACCAGGTAGCAACAAATTACCTCTGCTCACTCCCATGAGTGTGATTGCAGGTCGGTTATCCGTTCAATTTGGGGCAAGGTTCCTAGAGCGTCAGCAAGGTGGTAGAGGGGTTTTGTTAGGCGGTGTACCTGGAGTTCGACCAGGCAAAGTCGTGATTCTCGGTGGCGGTGTTGTCGGTACAGAAGCAGCTAAGATTGCTGTAGGTATGGGCGCTGCTGTCCAGATTATAGATGTTAACGTTGAGCGTCTTGCTTATCTGGAAACCTTGTTTGGTTCCAGAGTCGAACTGCTTTACAGCAACTCCGCCCATATTGAAACCGCAGTCAAAGATGCTGACTTACTCATCGGTGCTGTTTTAATACCGGGACGCAGACCACCCATCCTTGTGTCCCGCAACTTGGTCAAACAAATGCATCCTGGTTCTGTCATAGTCGATGTTGCTATTGACCAAGGTGGTTGTGTGGAAACTTTACACCCCACATCCCACACTCATCCTGTCTATCTTGAAGAGGGGGTGGTACATTATGGCGTTCCTAATATGCCGGGGGTAGTACCTTGGACTTCTACCCAAGCATTGAATAACAGCACTCTACCTTATGTATTACAGTTAGCAAATTCAGGGATAAAAGCACTGGCAAATAACCCTGCATTAGCCAAAGGTGTGAACGTGCAAGACCATCAGTTAGTTCATCCTGCATTGCAGGAGGTATTTCCTGACTTGGTTGTGTAGTCGGTTGTGAGTTTGGCATCTGAGTTTTCTTCGATTGTCCCCCCTTCTTGCCCCTCAGAGGGGACCTCCCTCTCCCCTTCTCCCTCCTTCTGCGCCTCTTGTGCTGATGCTCTGCGTGTATCTATAAGCGGTAGCTGCACCCAAAAAGTGGCTCCCTGTCCTACTCCCGGACTTTCAGCATGAACGCTTCCCCCGTGCATTTCCACCAAATGACGTACAATTGCCAGTCCTAGTCCCAGCCCACCTTGGCTTCTGGTGATGCTACCATCAGCTTGACGAAAGCGGTCAAAAACATGGGGAAGAAAATCTGGACTGATACCACTCCCTGTATCGCTCACTTGAATGAGTACTGAGTTTTGAGGAGTTCTCGCGGGCTCTGTAACGCAGTGGCTCTTCAAAACTGGGAACTCACTACTGATTGACAATCGTACCTCTACCCTTCCATCTTGGGGTGTGAACTTAAGGGCATTACTCAGTAGATTCCAAGCGATTTGCTGTAAGCGGTTTGGATCACCAAAAACGAAAAAGGGAGTAGAGGAGTTCAGGATTTCCTCTGGGGATGAGGGGGATGAGGGAGATTTAAAATTTTGAATTTTGAGAGAAGTTGGAGCGGTGAGTCCAGCCCCCGTCTTGGACGCCACGTGCTTTATGCCGGGAGACCCGTCCACCGCAGTGGCTCCGGTTTCCGTCACGATGGGGGACTGGCGAACCCGGAGGGAGGTTTCCTCCGGGTTCGCCAGTTCCTCGCTCCGCGAGGCTTCAATCTTCGGTGATTTTAAATTTTGAATTGATTTGTCCTCTGTATTGGTGTGTTCAATAATGTATTCAAGTTGAATATTTTTTGTCTGAGCTTCTAAGCATACGCTCTCTAGAACGGTTGAAATGACAGATGTCAAGTTAACCGGACAGAGATTGAGCTGCAGTTTGCCACGCATAATCCGCGAGACATCTAAAATATCGTCTATGAGTTGTGCCTGCAAAGTCGCGTTACGTTCAATTGTTTCTAGAGCGCGTGTAATGGCTTTCTCATTCATATTTCGCTGGCGCAGCAGTCTAGACCAACCTAGTATGGAAGTTAAAGGTGTACGAAGTTCATGGGAAAGGGTTGCTAAGAACTCATCCTTTAGGCGATTTGTTGTTTCGGCTTCTTGTCGTGCTGTTTGTTCGCAGATTAACTTGATGTGTTCTTCTTCTGCTTGTTTGCGCTCTGTAATATCTTCTATTGTCCCGACATAACCAATGACCTCGCTTTGATTTGAAAGTATGGGCGACGAGGACATATGAACCCAACGCTCAATTCCTGTCGGGGTGAGTATGCGAAACTCTCCTGTGTATTCCTCTCCTTCACCGGACATAGCATACCAATCAGCAATAATTCGCTCTCTGTCTTCTGGATGAATTGCTTGCGTCCAACCGTCGCCTAAACTCTCCTCCTGCGTCATACCATAGATAGCTTGATACCGTGGGTTGACATATGTGCATTTACTTGATGTATCTGTTAGAAAAATACCTACAGGTGAGCAAGCACTTAAAGAGCGAAACATCTCTTCGCGCTTTCTCAATTCAGTATTCACTTGTGCCAATTGTGCTGCTTGTCGCTTGACCTCGACAGTTTTCTGAAACAAATCAACAAATGCTGCTACCTTGGATTTCAAAATTTCTGGATGAATGGGTTTGAAGAGGTAGTCTACGGCACCAAGGGAATATCCTCTAAACACCATGTTATCACTGGTGCTAAATGCTGTGAGAAAAATAATTGGTGTATGGCGCGATCGCTCTCGCTGTCGAATCAGGGCTGCTGTCTCGAACCCGTCCATATCTGGCATCTGCACATCCAGCAGAATCACCGCAAAGTCCTGATTGAGTAAACATCGCAGTGCTTCGGCACCAGATGTAGCCCTCACGACATTCTGCTCCAGACTATCTAAAATTGCCTCCAGAGCTAATAAATTTTCTGGATGATCATCTACCAGCAGAACGTTAACTTTTGGTTCAAATGGCATTTCTATCTGTACGCTTTAAGAAATAAATTGAAACGTTTTCACGTCTTTCTATTGACTGTGACGCTTTCACTTATTTTTTTCCCACTATCTTAGGTTATAAATTGAGCGATTGTTGATGGCTATACTTTAGACCTTTCCTATATGAAAAATGAGAATTATTCGTATTAAAAGTTGCAAATTGTTAATAAGTAAGGCGCAATATCTACCAAAGGTAAAACCTTATCTGCGACTCCGGCTGCTATTGCTGTTTTAGGCATTGTCGGACAAGTTGCTGTTGAAGGTTCCTGTACCACAGTTTTGCCACCACGTGCCTTGATTTTTGCCATTCCTTGGGTACCATCATGGTTTGCTCCTGTCAAGAGGACTCCAATCAATTTTTCAGCATAAGTATCTGCTGCAGTTTCAAATAGCACATCAATTGACGGTCGGGCATAAGTTACAGGAGCATCAACAGATAAGGAAAAGCTTGGATAAGGCACCGTGTCACTTTTTACTTCTACCATCAAATGATAATCTGCTGGAGCTAAATATATATTACCAGACACGATTTCTTCTTTATCTTGCGGCTCGGTGACAACTAAAGCACTATACTGCTGCAATGCGACTCTCAATTTCTGATCTGAAGCTTTGTAACGGTGTTGAACAATTGCCACAGGTACTAGGAAGTTTCTTGGCAATCCGGCGAGTAAAACTTCAAGGGCGTGTAACCCTCCCAAGGATGCACCAACAGCGATGAGTTGAATTGTCATCAGTGAGTCAATTGTTAGTCGTTTATAGTTAGTAGTCTATGACAACTATGAACGATTCATTCTTAACTATAGCAATCCGGTTTGATTTTTGTGAAAGTGCCTGCGCTTTGCGCTTAAAAATTTAGGTATCTGTAAGGGAGCCAGTGCGCCCTTGGGGGTTTCCCCCCTGCCCCACTCCGTGGGGACCCCAAAGCCCCCCGTTGTAGCACAAGCGCGTTGGGCAATGCTCACCAAAACTTAAATAAGTAGTTCAACCTTAAAAAAATTAAAATGTAATTTGATGAGATTGCTTCCCTCCACCCTTCGGGTTCGCCAGGTGCTACAACGGGGGGAACCCCCGCAACGCACTGGCTCACTGCGTTTCGGTCGCAATGACATTTCACGTTTAATTAGGTTGAGCTACTTAGCAATTGCCTGAAAATCGGTTACAACTGCGAACAGTTATCGATTAAAGCTAAAACGCCCGTCTACCTTTTTACCGTCAACATCTGCAGTCATTTTCACTTGATATTGACCAGTTACTGTTTGAGATAGCAGACCTGTGTAATGTTTATCTTTTGCATTATAGGTAAATGGAACAGTTTGTTGTTTCCCATCGGGCGACTGAACTTGAGCCGTTACTTTAGCATTAGGTATCGCAGAGTGATTGTCCCCTTTTTGTAGATAAAAATCCATATGCGTTGCATTTGCTTCCTTCTGGGGGACAAACTCTAAGTGATAAGCTCCTGTCTCCACAACTTGACCCCCATGAGATTCACCATGCTGTCCTTCTGTTTTAGCAACAGGAGAAGCTGAGGACTGGGTATTTGAGGTAGAAGTCGCTGGACTGGTTTCTGTATTAGCAGCTTGCTCCTTGTTACTACAAGCTCCTAAGAAAAGCAGCCCTATAGTTCCTAGAACAATCAAGCCTGATTTAAGTGATTTCATTGATTTATTCCTCATATAAAATATTTAATAGAGAAAAAATGTAGCAAAATGCTTATGTTACTGCATTTTGAGGATTCGACTTCCTCAGGTGCAAGTCCTGGTGCAACAGGTTTGAATTTCCACTTGTGGGAGTGATGTAGGGGTGGCGATAGCTAGCCCCTAAGGGGGCGCTGCGCAAACGCTGCTGCGCAAAGCGCAGATCGCTTCTAAAAGCCAGTCATCTAACGCTAGCCAGTATCAGCCGAGCATTTGGTCGCCAGCACACAGAAACCCTGATCCGTCTCCACCAAATGTGCTTCAGTAAAGCCAGCCCTCGTAAGCATCTCGGTCAATCCAGTACTCGATTGCCCGGATTGAGGAGTAAACCCAAGCGCAATCTTCCCACCGACCTTCATCACCCGCCGCATTTCCCGCAGTCCAACCATCGCATCTGACCAAACTTGCATAGAATTGATCGCCAAGGCTTTATCAAAGGTGTCATCTGCAAACGGTAGTGCTTCAACCGAGCCATACTGAAGTTGGACTAAGCCAGTCTTAATCGCTTTCGCATTCCGCGCTCTGGCTTGCTCAACCATTTCCTTGGAAGAGTCAACACCCGCTACGTATCCAGTTGACGTCGCAGCCGCCAGAATCTCAATACCTACTCCGGGTCCGAATCCAACTTCTAGCACTTTTTCATCTGGCTGAGCGTCAAGTAGATGAATCACCCACTGGATGAAATCACGCTTTGTGTGAGCCAAGATAAGACCTCCTAACCGACCAAGTATCCCTTTAGGTCGCCCAAACATATGCATCAGAAGACTGCCCACAATACCCAAATGTTGCTGTTCTCGCTGATTATTGTGCATAAACATCACTGCTCCAAGACGACTCCAACTGCCTTACCATTATTAACAATTGGCGTAGTTCGCTTTGGCAGTAAAATCCTGCCAAACTTAGCATACAACGCTGGTAAAACTACTAGTGTTAAAGCTGTAGAAGTAAACAAACCACCTAATACCACTATCGAAAGTGGTTGCAAAATTTCCTTTCCAGGACCACTCTCAACGACTAGGGGTGCTAATCCTAAAGCTGATGTAAAAGCTGTCATCAAAATAGCGTTAAGACGTTCCATTGAACCTTTAATTAACATTTCCTTAAGTGCCATTCCTTCAGCATATTTGGTGTTGTAATTATCTACCAACAACAAACCATTACGAGTAGCAACTCCAAATAAAGTGACAAAGCCAACCAAAGAAGCAATGGAAATCACGCCTCCAGTCAAAGCCACCGAAAATACTCCCCCCACCAATGCCAAAGGTAAGTTAATCATAATCATGGCGGTAGAAGGAATAGATTTGACTGAAAGATACATAATGACAGTGATGGCAACAAAGGCAATGATACTAAAAATTAAGATATTCTGAGTTGCTCGTTCTTGCGCCTCAAATTGACCTGCATACTGAATATAGTAACCAGAAGGTGGATGTACCTGCTGATTCACTTTGTCTCGAATTTCATCAACAATAGAGCGCAAATCCCTACCGTTAGCATTAGCAGAAACGACAATTAAACGAGAGACATTCTCTCTGTTAATAGTGTTGGGACCAGTGCCATTGTCAATTGTGGCAACTTGTGCCAAAGGAATCTTTTGACCGTTAGGAGTATCTACTAACAAATCGCGAATGGTATCCAGATTTTGACGTGCATCTGGCTTTAACCAAACAAGTAAGTCGAAAGTTTGTTGATTCTCCAAGACTTGAGATACCACTCGTCCATTGAGTGCAGTTTCAATGATTTCGGAAAGTTTTCCTACTGTTAAACCATATCTCGCAGCAGCAGGTCTATTGAACTTAATTTGTATCTGTTCTACTGGTACTTGGGGTTCAAGTTGTAAATCGACAATACCATCAACGGTTTTCATCACCTCATTAACTTGACTCCCAAGAGTGCGGAGTTGTTCTAAGTCAGGACCAAAAATTTTAACGGCGATCGCACTCCTCACCCCAGACAACACCTCATCCATCCGGTGAGAAATAAAACCGCCAATATTTGGTGCGACCCCTGGTAATTTGTTAAATTCTTCTCGCAGCTTCTTAATAGACCCCTCGCGGTCTTTCATTCCCTCGTCGCTTAACTCGATATCCAAATGTGCCAAGTTCACACCTGCTGCATCTGCATCACCAGGTACACGTCCAGAACGTAATTGCACATAAGGAAATCTGGGGTCATTTTTTAGTGCATCTTGAAGAGCAAATCCTGCACTATTTGTCGCCTCAAGAGACACACCCGGATAAAGCGTTAAAGTATTCACTAAAGTTTGCTCTTGAAACTCTGGTAAAAACACTCTTCCAAAGGAGGGAATAATCACAATTGCTGCTATGAGGCTGGCAGCAGCTAAGGCTAAGATGATTCCAGAACGGCGCATCGAAAAAGTTAATAAAGGACGATAAAGTCCCTTAAAAAATCTTGCAACCCAAGGCTCTGTTTCTGGCAAATTGCCATGAGGCAGTAGAATTGCACATAAGGCTGGAGTTACAGTTAATGCCGTCACACTAGAAGCAATAACTGCTGCCATATAGCCCAATCCCATAGGAATAAAAATGCTCCCTTCTACACCAGTCAAGGCAAAAACTGGGGAGAAAACAACTATGGTAATGATGGTAGCTCCAAAGACCGAATCCCGCACTTCCTGACAACCGTCAAATACCACATCTAAAATGGGACGCGGGTTGAGGGAATGCTTATTCTCTCGCAGGTTACGGTAAACATTTTCAGCATCGACAATCGCATCATCAACCGCTGAACCAATTGCGACTGCCAAGCCACCCAAAGTCATTGTATTTAAACCTTGTCCCACCCAATTAAGTAGCAGCACTCCTACTAATAAAGACAATGGAAGGGCGGTTAAACAAATAGCCAGGTTGCGCCAATTCATTAAAAATGGGATGAGGATAAGTGCAACAATAATACTGCCTTCAACTAAAGCCTCCCTAACATTTTCAATCGAAGAATCGATATAGTTTTCCTGACGGAAGGTAGCTTGTACCTTAATGTCTTTCGGTAAGCTTGCTTTAATCTCTTCCATCGCTCCTTCTATGGCACGGGTAACAGTAGGAGTATCAGCTTGAGGCTGTTTATTTATCATAACGATAATGGCTTTTTGACCATTAAAGGTGCCATCACCTCGTTTAATAGATGCACCAATTTGTACATCAGCAACATCAGATATTTTGACAGGGGTGCCGTTGCGAGCAGTAATCACTGATTGCTGTAATTCTTCTATAGATTCAATCCGTCCAATACCCCGAATTAACTTTTCGCGGTCAGAAGTGATTAAATAGCCACCAGGAGCATTGACATTAGCAGCAGATGTCGCTTCAACTATGTCTTCTAAAGTGACATTAAAAGCTTTCAACTTCTGGGGATCAACTAATACTTGATATTGACGAACATCGCCGCCATATGCTATCACTTGGCTCACGCCGGGAACAGCTAAGATACGATTTGTCACTTGCCAATCGACAATTCGCCGCACTTCCATTAAAGGAGTCCTTTGAGAAGTGAAAGCATATTGCAAGACGGTACCGATGGGGGAACTAGTAGGAGAAATTTGCGGCGTTTCTACCGCTTCAGGTAGTTTACTTTGAGCTTGTTGTAATCGCTCTGTTATTAATTGCCTTGCTTGATAAATATCGGTTCCCCAGTTAAAAATGACTTTGACAACCGAGAGTCCCGATGCACTTGCAGAACGTACAGCGCTCACTCCTGGAGTCCCGTTAATCGAACTTTCAATTGGTAAAGTGACCAGAGATTCAACTTCTTCGGGAGCGAGTCCAGGGGCTTCGGTTTGAATTTCGACTTGTGGTGGTGCAAAACTGGGGAAAACATCTAAGGGCATTTGGATAATCGTACGAAATATCCAAATAGTGATGACTATTGTACCCAGGATGACTAGCCAACGACGGGCGATCGCCCATTTAATAATCGCACTCAGCATTTGTCAGGTATCAGTTTTGAGAACTATACTTAAAATATTTGACAACAAAATCAGCGTGAAATTACAGAAAACATAGGTATGAATTGGTTTGCCATTAGCATAAGTGTCGTAGTAGTTGTGACAATAGCAGTTGGAGTATTATTGTGGTCTAACTGGAAAAAGCGCCTCTTAACTCAACTCAAACAAGAAAAACACCAGTGTCAAGAAACAGAGCATCGTTTACTCGCTCAACTCGAACAAGAAAAACACCAGCGTCAAGAAACAGAGCATCGTTTACTAACTCAACTCGAACAAGAAAAACACCAGCTTCAAGAAACAGAACGTCGCTTACTAGCTCAACTTGAACAAGAAAAACACCTGTTAACTCAACTCGAACAAGAAAAATATCAGCTTCAAGAAACAGAGCATCGTTTACTAACTCAACTCGAACAAGAAAAACACCAGCTTCAAGAAACAGAACGTCGCTTGCTAACTCAACTTGAACAAGAAAAATACCAGCGTCAAGAAACAGAGAATTGTTTACTCGCTCAACTCGAACAAGAAAAACATCAGCGTCAAGAAACAAGAAAGCTCAAAGACTTGAGTCAACAACATCTGAGCCTACAAAGGACACCAAACTTAACTACAACACTGCACGATCTCCTAGTATCTGAAAGATGGAAAGAAGCTGATCACGAAACACTCAGGATTATGCTCAAGGTGACAGATCGAGAACAAGAAGGTTGGCTAAATGTAGCATCTATCCACAACTTCCCACGCGAAGACCTCCGCGCTATCGACCAACTTTGGGTAGAATCCTCCAATGGTCGCTTTGGATTTAGTGTTCAACAACGCATTTGGAAGAGCGTAGGAGGAAATCTCAAAGCTAACGATAAGATTTACGAAGCCTTCGGTGATTGTGTGGAATGGCGCGTGCATAAAAATTGGTTACAAATCAATGAACTGACCTTCAACTCCTCAGCTCCGACTGGACATCTACCTGCTGTTGCTGTGAGGTTGGGTGGGTTGAGTTGGGGTGTAGATGGGTTTTTGTGGGAAAAGAGGGAAGCCTGTGTATTTCTTCTCTCTGAGAAAGACTGGTAATCGTAACATCTTCTTTGGATGCTGATACCAGTAGAGGTTTGGTACGACGACCTACCCAAAAAGCAACCATTGCGATTGCACCTCCTCCCGCTACTCCAACCCACCAAGGAAGTGCTGAGTTTTGAGCTACATCTTTCTCCCCTGCTCCCCTGCTCCTCTGCTCCTCTGCTCCACTGCTTTTATGCTCCCCTGCTTTTCCCCCGCCTCGCAACGACTGAGCATAAAGTTGAGGAGCACGCTGAGTGACAATCAAGTCCCCTTCAAATAAGCCACTCTTGACTTCAACCATGTCCCCGGAGGTTTGACCTAAGGTGAGTTCAACGGGCTGATAGGCGTTTCCATTTTGTACGTAAACCTGTTTCTTGCCATTCGCCTCAACCACAGCTGAACTAGGAACAGCCAAGGTAGCTGTTGATGTTTGGTCTGTTAAAACTTCTAGTTGGGCAAACATTCCTGGCTTGAGAACTCCTCCCGAATTATCTATTTCGGCTTTCACCGGAACAACCCGCGTTTCACCTTCCACCACTGAACCAACCACAGCAATTCGTCCGGTGAAGGTGCGATTAGGCACAGAAGCCACCTTCAAGCTGACTCGTTGACCCGTCTTTACCTTTCCCAAGTCTTTTTCATAAATATTTGCAGTGGCATAAACCCGACTGTCATTCACAATCGTCATCAGCTTACCACCTGCATCCTCAAAGGATTGACCAAGAGTTGCTTCTCTATCAGCAACCCGACCGGAAATTGGAGCCGTCACCGTCACCAATCCCTTGTCATTGCTACGGTTTCCTAGTTGTTGTAATCGAGTTTGATAAGTAGTGCTACTAAGTTGAATACGTTTTCTTGCTACCTCAACTGCTGATTCAGCACGTTTGAGTTTATTTTCAGCATCAATAACGTCTCGACGACTCGAAACTTTAGTCAGTTCCGCTTTGGTTTCTGCAAGCTTGGTTTCGGATTCTAAAGCATCACGTCGTGGCAAAGCACCAGTATCAGCTAACGCCTTATCTTTATCATACTTTTCTTGAGCAAATGCCACTTGGCTCTGTGCAGAAGCTATTTCAGCGGCGGCTATTTGCTGATATTTGTCGTAGTTTTGCTGAGCGAGCCGTAAGTCAGCTTGCGCTTGCTGCAAATCAGCCTGACCTTCAGCGAGTTTTTCTTGAGAGTTCACCCGCAGTTCCACCAAGTCAGGACTGGTTACAACAGCAACTGGTTGACCTTTTTTCACGACTGCACCAGGTTCTACCAACAACTCAACCACTTTCGCCTTGGAAATTGGGGTATTGACTTCCACTTTTTGACTAGGCAAGGTTTCAATCTGTCCGGTAGTTTTAATTCCCACAGCTAGCTGCTGACGTTTCACTGGCTCGATTTTAATTCCTAAACGTTTTGCGGTTTGGGCATCAACTTGAATAGAGCCAGTATTTTGAGAGGCTTCATTTGCTCCTTGAAATTCTTTTCCGTGTCCGCCGTGAGCTAAAACAGTTAAGGGATTAGCTAATAACAGCAGGCTTGCGAGTGAACCAGAAACACAACGAATTGCTGTGAGTTGTTGGGAACGCAGAGAGTTTAGCATCGCGCTTAAAAAGTCCTTGAGTACTGGAGGAAAGAAGTTGCGTTCGCGCCTTGCGCGGCTCCTCTGGAGCATCGCCTTTGGCGGACCCCTGCTGGGTCATCGCGAATTGGTGTTAGTGGGCGCTCTTGATGCACACATCTTTTAGTTTTGCAGTAAGAAATGAAATTAGGATGAAATGCTTCTACTAGATAGAGCAGAGCAGGCAATTAAAGCTTGGGTCGCTCAACTTAAACAGGAGCTTGATTTGTAGAGCAGTGTTTAGTTACCCACATGGAATGGAAATTTTTGCTGCTCCTTGACTCTCCAGTAGACTGGAGGGTTCAAGATAGGTTTAGTTCCAAATGATGATATTGATTTCGTGGAGTTAAACCTATGACACTACAGCTAAAAGTTCCCAACATGGCTGTTCTGTCTGTGGAGAAACCATTACCAAGGCAGTTAAGGCAGTCGATTCTACAGCTACAGTTCAAGCAG
>JAAUSC010000324.1 GCA_012031965.1 Scytonema sp. RU_4_4 | reverse complement strand
CGATTTTGGACAAATGCCAGTTTGCAGATTGGGGGTTCGTTCGTAGGAAGTACAGCGAACAGTCTGAAGTTTAGTGATGGCACAGAATTTAGTGCAGCAACTCCTCAAACCTCCCCGCTCTTAACGGTGAGTGTTCCTATTGGTTTGCAATTCGGAGCAAATCCTGGAGAGATTGTGAACCAATCTCAAGCAAGTCCCAATGGCTCTGTCAACAGCCTTGGCGCACCTGTTGGGCTGCAAGTTCCTAGTAGTAAAACTCTAGCGCTGGTGGGGGGTAATGTTTCCCTCGTAAGTGGCAATTTGAGAGCAGCAGGAGGAAGAATTGAGTTAGGTAGCGTTGCTGGAAATAGTTTGGTCAATTTCAATGAGATTGCAACAGGTTATGCTCTGGACTATACAAGCGTTGATAAATTCCAAGATATTCAACTGTCTCAAAGGGCGATTATAGATGCTAGTGGAGCTAGCGGGGGTGCTGTCCAACTACAGGGCAAAAATATCACTCTCACCGACACTTCACGAATTATTTCTATCACTTCAGGAGCAGGAACAGGAGAAAATTTTTTAATCAATGCCGCTGAATCTTTGAAATTAAGCGAAGGTTCAAACATCGCAACCTTTGCTCTGGGTGCAGGTCGAGGTGGGGATGTTTTGGTGAAAGCCTTGGATTCTATAGAATTGGTGGGAACAACGTCTAATGGTCGTAATCCTAGTGGTCTGACTTCTCGAGTCCTAGGGAGTGCTAGGGGCAATGGTGGAAACTTAACTCTTGAAACTAGACGACTTTCGATCACAGAAGGAGCACGCGTAGATGCTTCCACATTTGGAGTTGGTCGAGGAGGGGATGTGCTAGTAAGAGCTTCTGACTTAGTAGAACTGAAGGGAGCAGCTCCAAATGGTCGGGATACTAGCGGCATTTTTACTCAAGTTGCACAGGGATCAGGAGCTACAGGTAATGCAGGTAACTTGACTATAGAAACTAGACGGCTAACTGCTCTGAATGGTGGACAGGTTTCTACTGCTACCTTTGTTGCAGGCAAAAGCGGAACTGTGACTATCAATGCTTCTGATTCTATCCAACTGAGTGGTTTTGCACCAGCAGCAACTCGGAATGTCAGTAGAAGTGGCATATTTGTTTCCGCCGAGCAGGGAGCTACCAATGATGCTGGAGAATTAAGAATTAACACTGACAAACTAACTGTCGAAAATGGCGCTGAAATATCCGCCAACAATTTCGGTCCTGGGAAGGGAGGAACTGCAACCTTAAATGTCGGACAGTTGATTGTTCGCAACGGAGGAGAGGTTAGGGCTAGAGCTTTTGCTTCTGGTTCTGGGGGAAATTTGATAGTCAATGCTGCTGATTCTGTAGAGGTTACTGGAAAAGGAAGCATTGGCTCGGAAGAATTTCCCAGCGCTTTGTCTATCTCTGCTGAAGGTTCTGGACAAGCAGGTAACCTGGAAGTGACAACTCGTTCTATCAAATTAGATAACGGCAAGCTCACTGGTAAAACTGCTTCGTCTGATGGTGGCAATATTACCCTCAACCTGAAAGACTTACTGCTTTTGCGTCCCAACAGTGAAATTTCTACTTCGGCTGGCACTGCTTTTGCTCCTGGTAATGGCGGTATTATCACCATTAACGCCCCCAATGGCTTTATAGTCGCTACCCCTGGTGGAAATAGCGATATCACTGCCAATGCATTCAGCGGTCAAGGTGGTAGGATTACTATCAACGCTACTGGTATCTTTGGGATGGTGCAACGCAGTCGAGAAGAACTTCAGCAGCTGTTGGGAACAACTGATCCAACTAAACTCGACCCCAGTCTGCTGCCAACGAATGATATCACTGCCATCTCGCAAACGAACTCTTCCTTAAATGGTGTGGTGACTATTAACACACCAGAGGTTGACCCCAATCGAGGATTAATCCAGTTACCTGTAGAACCAGTCAACGTGCAAGTGGCACAGGGTTGTCAAACAACTGGAACACAAACGGCTGGAAAACAATCATCGTTGGCTTCCACTGGCAAAGGGGGATTAGCTGTTAATCCTTACGAACCGCTCAGTAGTAGTAACATCTGGGAAGATGTGCCAGCGTCAACGCAGATAAGGACAAGTAGACAAAGGGAAAGCGTAGCAACTGTGCCGCACAAAATTGTAGAGGCGCAAGGGTGGGTGAGAAATGAAAAAGGGGAAATTTTTCTCGTGGCTGAAGACAGTCGGTGTAGTCTGCGTTAAATCCTCACGGATAGTAGTATGATAATAAGCTACCCCAAAGTAAAAGCCCTCTATTTTATGCAAGGCTTTCCCATCGCATACTGGCTACTCAGTGGGGGCGTCCTTTTTTACCTGTTAAGCACCAAACCATGTGCAGCACAGATTGTTCCAGATGCCACCCTACCCAATAACTCCATCGTTCCATCCAATTGTACCAACTGTGAGATTACAGGCGGTACCACAGTAAGCAACAATCTGTTCCATAGCTTTCAGCAATTTTCCATTCCTACAGGTGGCACTGCATATTTCAATAATGCTTTGACAGTTGAAAACATCATCAGCCGTGTTACAGGTCAGTCTGTTTCTAATATTGATGGGTTAATTCGCGCCAACGGTATAGCCAACCTGTTTTTACTCAATCCCAATGGCATTATTTTTGGTCCCAATGCTTCACTGAATGTCGGTGGTTCTTTCCTTGCAAGTACGGCGAGTAGCTTGAAATTTTCTGATGGTACGGAGTTTAGTGCTAGCAGTCCTCAAACGACACCCCTACTGACTATCAGCGTTCCGATTGGCTTGCAATATGAGGGAAATGCAGGAAGCATCCTCAATCAATCCCAGGCAAAAAATAGCAGTGGTCAAGTTGTTGGCTTACAGGTGCAGCCCGGTAAAACTTTAGCGCTGGTGGGCGGTAATGTGAAGTTGGATGGCGGCTCTTTGCAGGCTGCAAATGGTCGAGTTGAGTTGGGAGGAGTCGCAGGAGCAGGAACAGTGGAGCTTCAGCTTAATGGCAACAATTTTTCCTTAAGTTATCCACTAGATGTTGAAAGAGCGGATGTATTGCTGACTAATGCAGCCAAGGTTGATGTAGCTGATACGGGTAGCGGTAGTGTGGGAATTACCGCCCGGAACTTAAAGATAGAGGGAGGAAGTAACATTTCTGCTGGTATTAAGCCGAGGGTGCTAACCATAGCCAACAGTTTTGTTCCTGGAGATATTACGCTCAATGCTACTGGGCTAATGACAATTAATCAGAACAGCTTGGTAGAGAATGTGGTTGCTACTGAAGCTAAAGGTAATGGGGGTGACATTAATGTTAATGCGAATGTGTTTGAACTGACTGGTGGCGGACGTCTTCGCACTCGTACCTTGGGCAGGACAACGAGTAATGCTGGTGACATTAATATCAAGGCAGGAGATATTTACATCAGTAATCCAGAATATAAGCTGGAAGATGAGAACAAGCAGCCACTAGAAGATCAGCCTGCACTGGATGCTAGTAACTATCTCAAAAACGGTGTACGTCCTGGCAGAGGACGCAGCGGTAACATATCACTTGAAGCGGGTGGTTCTATATCTTTAATTGGGGAGGGTGTAGTAGGGGAGGTAGACCGTGAGAATAAGGTGATATCCACTTACAGCGCGTCTGGGGGAATGGGTGGTGGAAATATCTCACTGAAAGCCAAAGGTTCTATCTCTTTATCAAATGCTAATCTTGTAAGCACCAGCATCACCGGAAATGGTAATGCCGGAGACATATTATTGCAAGGCGATGCCTCTGTGTCCTTAGCTAACAATAGTCAACTTGCTGCTACAAGTTATGACAAACAGAATCCTCCTGGAAACATCACATTGCGATCCAACGGTCCGGTGTCATTGCAATCTAGCTTGGTCACAACTGATATCCGCAACAAAGAGCCAAAATCCAATGTTGGAAACATCTCTATATTCGGGCGATCAGTTTTTATCACTGATGGTTCAGAAATAGCAGCTAAAACGTCCTCTAACGAGAAGGGCACGTATGGTGGCGGTTTTGGCGGTAGCATTCAAATCAACGCTACAGATAGGGTCGAAATTTTTGGTATTCATCCATTATTTTCTAACCCTAAACTTCAACGTCGCCCACAGTCAGTATACAGCACATTAGTGACGACTACTGCTCCAAAAGCCGAAGGTCCGGCTGGTAACATCGTTGTTAATACTGATATTTTGCGTGTAGCGGATGGGGGAAGTTTAAAAGCAGAAACTCAAGGAGCTTTTTCAGGAGGAAATATTACTGTAAATGCCCGTGTCGTTGAGTTGACTGATGGCGGCAAACTACTTAGTAGTGCCTCAAACAAAGGTAATGCAGGTAATATCACTCTCAACGTCTCTGATCGCATCACCATCTCAGGCACTAACCCCAATTTTGATGAAATATTTAACGAAGCAACTAGAAGGTCTGATTCTGGAAGAC
The DNA here is from genome assembly GCA_012031965.1 of Scytonema sp. RU_4_4. Classification (GTDB taxonomy): domain Bacteria; phylum Cyanobacteriota; class Cyanobacteriia; order Cyanobacteriales; family Nostocaceae; genus Brasilonema. Next base: position 648 of record JAAUSC010000324.1, on the reverse strand, counting down.
AAGGAGCAGAAGAAAAATTAGGTACTGTTGGTGGTGATAGTGGAATCTATGTGAGCAGTCGAGGCTCAGGACAGGCGGGTAACCTGAAAATTACAGCTCGTTCCATGAAATTGGATAACAAAGGCAAGCTCTTTGGTAAAACTGCTTCGTCTGATGGTGGCAATATCACCCTTAACCTAAAGGACTTATTGCTTCTGCGTCCCAACAGTGAAATTTCTACTTCGGCTGGCACTGCCTTTGCTCCTGGTAATGGCGGTATTATCACCATTAACGCCCCCAATGGCTTTATCGTCGCTACCCCTGGTGGAAATAGTGATATCACTGCCAATGCATTCAGCGGTCAAGGTGGTAGGATTACTATCAACGCTACTGGTATCTTTGGGATGGTGCAACGCAGTCGGGAAGAACTTCAGCAGCTGTTGGGAACAACTGATCCAACTAAACTCAAACCCAGTCTACTGCCAACGAATGATATTACTGCCATCTCGCAAACTAACCCTTCCTTAAATGGTGTGGTGACTATTAACACACCAGATATTGACCCCAATCGAGGATTAATCCAGTTGCCCGTAGAACCAGTTAACGTGCAAGTGGCACAAGGCTGTCAAACAACTGGAACACAAACGGCTGGAAAACAATCATCGTTGG
>JAAUSC010000323.1 GCA_012031965.1 Scytonema sp. RU_4_4 | reverse complement strand
GACGTTACTACTATGTCCTTTAAGAGTTCTGATTTCTGTACCATTTTAGTCTCCATAGTTTAGCAGTTCCATCATCACTGGCAGAGGCAACTATTTGTCCATCTGGACTGAAGCTAACGAGGTTAACGCTATCTTTATGCCCTTGGAGTGTTGGGAGTGTTTTTCCGTCTAAACTCCAAAGTCTCACAGTATTGTCATCACCCGCACTCGCGATTATTTGCCCATCCGGGCTGAAGCTAACGTCATAAACTCCGCCTTTATGTCCTATTAAGGTGGAGAGTAGTTTACCTTCTGGACTCCACAACTTCACTGTTTGGTCGCCACTTGTACTCGCTACCTGTTTACCATCTGGACTAAATCTGGCGCTATACACAATATCTTTGTGTCCAAACAGAACAGTCAGCCAGTTTCGATTCACTTGCCAAAGCTTCGTGATGTTATCGTTACCACCAGTAGCAATCATCTGTCCATCTGGACTAAAATCTATGGTGGGAATTAGTCCCTGGTGAGCTACCCATGTGTCAAGTAGTGTATAAGATAGCTCCTTGCCATCTCGGCTCCACAGCCTTACACTTCCATCAAAACTACTAGAAGCTATTGTTTGACCATCTCTAGTGAATTGGACACTCCATACCTCTTCGGGATGCTTAAGGGTTTGAAAGGGTTTACCGTCTTTATTCCATAGCTTCACTGTCTTATCTGAGCTTGCTGTTACAAGAACCTGACCATCTGGGCTGAAGTCTGCACTCTTAACTTCGTCAGTATGTCCCGTGAGGGTTTTCTGTAATTTCCCATCCCGACTCCAAAGCTTTATCGTCTTATCATTGCTAACCGTAGCAATCTGTTTGTCATCTGGGCGAAAAATCACCTGCCTTACCCAACCGCTATGTCCCTTCAGGGTATGAAGTAACTGACCGTCGTCAATTCGCCATAATTTTGCGGTATTATCAGCGTTGCCTGTAGCTATTGTTTTACCATCTCGACTAAATCGAACGCTTCTAACTTCTTTACTGTGGGTATTAAACGACCGTATAATTTTGCCCTTGCTATCCCAAAGCTTAACCGTTCCATCTTGACTACCAGAGGCAATTGTCTGCCCAAACCCCTGCGGGGACGCTACGCGAACGGGACTAAAACTGACACTCATCACTGGCTGCGTGTGTCCCTTCAAGGTAGTAATCAAACTGCCATCTCTTCGCCATAGCTTCACAGTATTGTCATAGCTAGCTGTCGCCAGCATCTGACCATTTGGACTAAAACTAACACTCTGAACAATATCTGTATGCTCTTCCAAACGATTCCGCTCTCGCGTCCAGTAAACTGCTTCCCCCAATGTTGTCCGCATTTGAGTCTGCGTTTGCGGATCATTCTTGCCCCAAACAAGCGATCGCAAACGATTGGTCGCATCTAAACTAACCAGTAGAGCATCAAAGGAATTTCTATTGACGGCAAAACGGGCTTCTGAAGTTTGCTGTAGGGCAGTAATCTGACCTTTTTCGGCTCTCCAGTATTGAAAAGTCGTAAAAGCAGCTAAGGCTAAAGCCACTGTGGAAAAACCTGATAGCCCGATAATAATTCTGCGACGTTGTTGATCGCGCCGTCCAACACTGGCATTAATAAACTGATTTGCAGCCTCACTAAACCCACCCAACACCTGATTAAACGTATCATTCCGTCTGAGTTCCAAGACTTGCTCTAGCTTCGAGCCTCTCCACAGTTCACCACTGGCTTTACTCATTTGCCACTGTGCAACATCTTCATTTAAACGGTTGCGAAGCGCGATCGCTTGACGATTTTCGCGAATCCAATCATTCAACCGCGTCCAAGAAGTTAGCAAGGCTTCATGGGCAATATCTATAGTCGATGTTTCCGATTGAGATTGGCGATAAGCCTCTGGCTTGACGCTGCGCGTATCGCCTTTGGCGCGGCTGAGTCCTGCGGACACGCTACGCGAACGCTCATTGCGCAGCGTCTGGACAGGAGAATTGCTGACTAACAACTGTTGGTCTATCAACTGAGTTAACACTTTCTCTTCGAGTGGATCGTTAAACTCAAATCGCATCGCCCGTCTGCGAACAGGTTTCCACTCTGTTCCCAACTCCTCATCTTCACCAATCTCAACTAACTTTAAAAAGATGCGTTGTACGCTGAGTTGTTCAGCTTTTGTCAAAGCGTTATAGATTTCGTCAACCCGTTGTTGAAGCGCCCCCCGCACGCCTCCCAACTGGCGATAAGTTTTGATATTCAGTGTGCGATCGCTTATCCCATTATTTTTAACTTCCGTTTCCCACACTAGATTGAGCGTGTATTGCAACAGTGGCAAATACCCTGCCTGTCCCTGAACATTTTTGATAATTTCCTCTACCAATCCTTGTTCAAACACTACCCCATGTTGAGCAGCAGGCTGTTCAATTGCCAACCGCAGCTCATCATATTGCATCTGGGCAATAAACGGACGATGTTTATCTGTCGCTTTAACTAGCTGGGGATAGGGACTTAAGCGATTCAAAAAATCAGCCCGCATCGTCGCGATAATTTTGACGGCAGGCTGTTTCATTTTGCTCAATTGGACTAAACTGGCAATAAATTGGTCGCGCTTGTCTTCTTTACTGGTAGTAAATAACTCTTCAAACTGGTCAATCAAAATCAACCAATAATCATCAGATTGCTTCAACCTAGCTACCACATGACTTAAAGTATCAACTTTAGCCTCACGGGCAATTTGCGCTTCTGCTTGCTTATATTTACTGAGCAAACTGGCATAAAAAGATTCAAAAGGGTCGCTATCTGGGGTAAACGTCAGGTTAATCAACCGAGAACCCCATTTTTGTGACAACCAGGGAATCAATCCCGCACGCACAAGTGATGATTTACCACTACCACTTGCTCCTAATAGCAAAACCAGATTAGTTTGTTCTAATTCATTGACTAATCCTGTCAGAAATTGATCGCGCCCAAAAAACAAATCTTTATCTTCCGGCTCGAATTTCTTTAAACCTTTGTAAGGAGAAGTTTGGATAAATTGACGAGTTTTAATCTCCTCAACTGAAATTTGCAAAATCTCAGTCTTGTTGAAAGTAACAACATTGCTTTCACCCTGAACTTGGATATTACCATCACCCATGATAGCCTGCATCCCACCACCCACTGTGGAATTATCAACGTTTTGTTGAATACCAACTTGAGGATAAGGAGATGAATTTTCATTTCTGGGTGAAGGCTTGTTCATAGGATGTTACTATATTTGGTTTTCATTTTTCTATTAACCAGAAAAGACGCCACATTCAAAGTTACCGAAGAAGAATAGAGGCGTCAGTCGCCAGGAGTGAGAATGACGAGTGTGCGACGCTTGGATGAATTGTGGTTTAAAGCCCCCGGATTTCTCCGTGGCGAAAAGAAAGAATTTTCGCGCAGTTGTTACCCCCGGATTCATCCGTGGGGTATTCTGACTCCTGACTTCTGACTTCCGACTTCTACCTTCTAACTTCACCAATTCTGCTGTAAATTATCCAGCTTCTTGCCAACCCTCTATAGATGCCATCATGATATTAACGAGCGGATGGTTAATGAGTTCTTTTAAAGCTTCAGAACCACCAGCTTTTAACACTCCTACCACACGAGCTTTAAAACTTGGATTATTTTCAATTTCATCAACAGCTTTCACAACAACCATCATTTTTTCAGAACTTGTTTTAGTGGGATAAGTCCGCTCTAATCGCTGTAAAAGTTGTTGAATTTCTTGAGCCGTTTGTGCCAAACTATGATTTTCTTCAGAGGTCGCGTGGTTAGTCATAGTTTGTTGGTTATTGTTTCCCTGTACAGCTTGCATCCCGCCGTACATTTGACCACCACTCACACTTTGAGAAATCCCACCATAAGAGGGCTGCTGTGCTTTTCCCAAAGATATAGTTTTTTTCTCCTCTAAATCGATTTCTTTTTCTACTGTTGAAAAAGAATGCAAGCGTCGCCTTGCTTTTAGCACTGGAGTTTCTGATTCTGGAATCCCTTCTAAGTCAATCGAAGCACAACCAACTTCAAAGCAATCCTCATAAGAATGTTGCGCACCCAGCGCATCATAAAAACCAACAGCAAATTCAATTGCAGCGACATCACCAATTGCTCGATTCATCCCAATGACATAATCAATGTGTTCATGAATCGCATTAGCTTGGGCTTCGCTATAGCAAGCATTAAGCAAGACACACTCGATTTTTGTTTGAAATAATTTAAATAACCTTGCCAAGGATTCTGTACTGACTAGTTGCACTTGTCCAAAGTTATTTTCCAGGGCTAAACCGTTACTTCCTGAGCCATGTCCAGAAAAGTGAACAATCGTCGGCTCGTGATCTAACAGCGCACGACGTAAGTCATCAACTCGTACCGCCCACTCAGTAACAATTTCAAACACCTCTCGATTTTTAGCTCGTTTCAGCGCCGCCTGAATTTCCCGCACTTCTTCATCCAAGCGCAGGCTGTTTGTGTCTTTAGGATTCGCTGATAATATTAAGATTTTTTTCACGGTGTGCCCTGTCTGTAAATGCAGTTTTTAATTGGAAAAAGTTAAATCCTATGCAATTGAGGTTAATCGTCCTTCTGAATTTGTAATAGTTATAAGTCAAATCAACATATGCAGTTCATGAGTATTCAATCACAAAATGACTTAAGTCTTGCAAATTTTGAAGCTTAAGCTGAAGTTCCCCTCAAGCAAAAACAGTCAACTCTTATCCAGAGCAACTTTCAACGTTTTTTGAATCGCTCTTACGTCCTTACAAATTGTCAAAGGGTCTTGCGGAGCGAATTTGAGGCGTTGACCCCTAATCCCTTATTTTACCATAGATGTGCCTATGAATGCAGACTTTACATGAGTACGGGATTGGGAATATAAAAGTCCATATTGATTGCACAGCAAGGCTTACGAGTGTTTTTAGTACAAATGCACGGAGGAAGTTCAGCTTAAGAAAAAATGAAGAAAATGAGTCTCATAAGCTAAAACACATCTAACTTGCATAATTTCAAGTTTTGATAAAAAGCATCAAACTCTTTTATCTCTTACTCTGCGCCACGCCAGGTCGCACCGTCGGGGGAAACCCCAACGCCAGAACAAGCGT
>JAAUSC010000113.1 GCA_012031965.1 Scytonema sp. RU_4_4 | reverse complement strand
AACACCTAAGCCTTGGTTATCTCTAAGTTCATTTTTAATCTTTTAAACTTCTCTCAAAAAGTTCTTTAGCTTTTTTTAGATTTCCTTTTAGTTTTATAGACTTTACCTAAATTGTTTAAACTTTTACTAATTTCAAACGGATCTTTTACTTTTTCCTCTTTAAGTTTTAGACTTTTTTGTAAAACTTCCTCTGCTTTATCGATGTTTTCTTGTTTCGTATAAACCTGACCTAAGCCATCTAATGCCCCTGCTTCACCTACAAAATCTTCAAAAAGTTTAAAGAGGGATAAACAATGTTCAAAAGCTTTGATAGATTCTTCCCAATTACCGACTGAACGATAAAGATATCCGAGAGTATAAGAAGATTCAGCTTCTCCCTGTATATCTTTCAAAGAGCAAAAAATCTTATAACTATTTGAACCATAATCTATTCCTTCTTCTGCCCTCCCCAGTAGTCGAAAAGTATGAGCTATGTTGTTATATATGCGGGCTACTGCAAGCTCATTTTTAGCATTTTTGGCAGCATTTAAGGCCGTTTGCAGGGTTTCTTCTAAATCCTTCCAGTAAGTACGGACATTGTAGAAGGTGGTAAGACTATCACAAATATCAATAACAGATGACCACAGGTTTTTAAGACTCGCTTTTTTAATTGCTCTTTTAATGTTGGGAATTTCTGTTTGAAAAAAATCCAAACATTCTCTTTCTAAATCTTCTTCTGCTTTCTGGAATTTATTAGCAAGCTTAGCCCTTTTTTTGGGATTAAGATAGTCATCATATGAGTTGGTTGCAGATACGTACGTCTCTACAAAACAAGGAATTAATTCTTCATAAAAAGATAGCATTTCTTCAAAATTTTGTGCAAGTCTATCTAGTTCTTCAGGAGTAAATAAACCTGAATAATCTTCTAGCTCTTCTAAAGAAATTAGTTCCGAGTAATCTGTTTTCATCTTATATTCGTCTCTTACTAAATTGTGAAATAATCGCAAAGAAAAAGGTATAGCTTAATCTATGTAGATAATATGTTTTCCTGGAATCTATTTGTCCTATTTCTAAGAAAGAAACTTTCCAGGTGGAATCTACTACCAGCCGAAATTCTTCGTTGCTCAAACGGATAGTAGACATTATTTCATTATATTTACTGCCTATACTGGGTTCAAAAAGAGTCATTCCACTCATAAATTTTCGATCAAGATAAGAAAGCAATTTAAAAGAAGTAAGAAATATATGCTTCCAAAATTGCTTAAATTCATCTTTATCGCTTATTTCTCCGTTTTCATCTGTTAAACGTACACCTTCTAAACCCTCTACAATAACTTCTGGATCGAACTTCTGAAGCTGCCCTAAGATAAATTTTAAAGCCATTGGAGTATACCCAAAAGATTCATCTCCTGTCACTTGAATCATTTGTTCTAACTGATTATCTTTTACAGCCTTAAAATCTCTTAGCATATTCTTGTGAGTAGCAGTCTCTTCCATTAAATTTATTGCTGCTTCTTTATTGAATCCACGCAAGTGAATCGGAAAAAGATTATCTCCAAAAGTTTCAGTAAATCGATGTCTGCTTGTTAAGAGAGCTTTGCTAGAACCAAGAATAGGTAAGAGTTTTTGAATTATTTCATTTTGTGGCTCGTCTGAAGTCTCCATATTATCCAGAACTATCAATACTGGTTGTTCTTGTAGCAACTCTCTTATTTTAATTTCTATTTCTTCTCTCTTAAGCTTAAACAAATCTAGTCTATTTAATTGTGTTGCTATAGCATCAAGTACTGTTGCAAAAGTCATTTTTTCAGAATCATCTCTCGTTGATGCTGTTTGCCATATAACTTTATCAAAACCAACATCTGAATGAGATTTAATAATTTCTTGTACAAGTGCTGTCTTGCCGATTCCTCCAAATCCATCAACTCCAATAATTTTTCCTCTTCGAGTTTCGCTTAAAACTTCTTTGATATTTTCTATTTCTTTCTCCCTTCCCAAAAGATTTGTATATTCTGGTTTTGGAAGATAAATATCAGATGAAGTTTCAGTGGTAGAATCAGTGGTATAAGTTGTAAAAATTCTTTGTGTTACTGTAGAAAATGCTGCACTATGATTAGAGTCTATTTTTAGTATTTTCAAGCGGTCAGTAATATTTTCCCAGCTAATTACAATAGTCATAAGCAGAATAAAGTGTCTCTTTAACTACAAGACCTCCTAAGCTGTGAGTGACAAAGATTCGAGGACGCTCACGAAAATTTTTCATTTCTAGCCGTTTGAGTAAATCACTAGCCTGATCGAAAATTGGTGAAGCTTTACCTTTTTCCTTGATTGGCAAAACAGTGTCTTCCTCAAAAGGCATAGCCTCATACCCATAAGACCAAATACCAAGATCCGATCTATATTCTCCAAGCCAATTCAGCCAAAAATCCAGTTCGGGTAATTTTCTCTGCCAAAAGTCTTCTGTATCTATTTCATTTTCTATCTTTCTTGGATTTGGATGCCAAGCTTTTATTGGGTGATCTCCCAACCCGTGAACAAAAATTACATCGCCACTTCGATTAGAATTATTACAACCCCGAATCGCTAACAACCCAATCCTTCTTGCGGCATTTTGTTTAGCCATAGAACTATTAATTTTGATAATTTATCTACTCATCGTGCCAAATTGACCCAAACCCGGATTTCCCACAATAAGAGAAAAAATGGGGTCAAAAACTGCGAAAATGTATATAGCAAAAGCATTTCAGCATGAGGGAATCTTAAAGATGGCAAATGTCCTCTTGGCTCATATCTTGCACAAAGAAAAATTTATGTATTTTTAAGACTCAGTACGAAGCCTGAAGTCTTTGTTTTACCGATAAAAGCCAATAAAAGTGATGTAACTTTATTGCGCTGCTGTTGACTAAACCCAACCTTATACGGATAAGTGCAAGATGTGAGCAGGCGCACTGGCGGCGATTAGCGAAGCTAGACGCAATCATGCGTATCGCCACCCGCTACGAATGAAAGAAACACCTTTTTCCCTTACACCCTCACACCCGTGACCCCTTTACACCCCTGTGTTTCTTGAGAGCCTCCAACTAGCGGCTTCGCAGCTAGCAAAATGTGAAAGAAACACATTATTCAAATAGAAAACCTCAAATCCTTACTGACTATAGGTTATAAAATGTGTTTCTTGAAAGTTGGAGCGCTTAGGGAAAAATTGAAGCTCTCGTAATGTCTTAACCAATCATCATTGACTCGTTAACCTACAAAAGACCCGTCCGAAAATTAAATTTGCGTAAAGATAGAATGTAAAATTCTATTTTTAGAAATCCTAATATTTACCGTATATAGCTTATGCGGATTGTACAGCAGAATAAATCGTGTTGATGCTTAAAATTTGAAAATCCTATTTTTTCTTTCTAAACTATCATCAACTATGCCAAACCCTTATTGCTACATTGAGTGAAGACATATAGTCAACCTTTAAAACCCTTGTACAGACTGGGTTATAAATTTCAGGACAAGTCTAAAGATTCCCTTTTTCTCAATTTACCCCCACCACATCTGACAATTTCAACTGCTATTTAACTCATGATTTCGTTCCCTAAAGCCGATAAACTTCCAGAACTAACCAAAGTCGAAATCCAGCAGTATTTAGAAAGTGGACTTTTTCGTGGAATCGGGAAAAAAACTGCCCAAACTCTTGTAAACCACTTTGGCGATTCCACCTTATTGGTGTTAGAGACCAATCCAGAAAGACTTGAGTCAGTCCCTGGACTTGCTAAATATCGAATCGCTGCAATCACCAAAGTTTGGTCAGAAAGTAAAGCCAATCCTACAAGAGCAGTTATTGCCCAGCTTTTGGCTGTGGGAACATCACTGAAGTTAACCTTAAAGATTTGTGACCATTACGGACACAAAACCTCAGCAGTACTTGAGAGCGACCCTTACAGATTAATTGATGACATTGAAGGCATCGGCTTTAAAACTGCTGATGAATTAGCGCTATCCCTTGGCATCTCGGTTTCAAGTCAGACTCGGTACGAAAAAGGTCTGCTCCATGTTTTGAAAGATGCCTTGAGTGAGGGCAATTGTTTTCTGCCTGAATCCCAATTGCTTGCACGCGCTGTATCTTTGCTCGAGCGTCCTAATCACACACCTGATTATAAATCTTTGAGTACCATTGTTGAGAAGTTTATTGAAAACCAAACTTTAGTTTACGGCGAAGTTGCCAATAGTGTTTATCTAAGAGCCGCTTATCGCGCCGAAGTTTCTGTCGCGTTAAAAATTAAAACTCTCATTAATCAACCAACTTACTCGACAGAACATCTAGAACACTGGTTCGCTGACTTTGAAGGGGCTGAGTATCGCGAACTCTCACGCTTGAGTGATGAACAAATCAGCGCCTTGTTCATGGCAGTTAAATATCCTATTAGTATAATGACAGGTGGACCAGGACGCGGCAAAACCCATGTGCTAAAAACCTTGGTGCAATGGTTGACATCCATTGGGGCAACTATAGCTCTTGCAGCACCCACAGGGAAAGCTGCCAACCGGATGAAAGATGCAACAGGGATGGAAGCAAGTACCATTCACCGTTTACTCCAATGGCAGGGACAAGGGCAAGCTTTTCACTATAACGAGCATAATCCCCTTGCTATTGATTGGCTGATTGTTGATGAATTTTCAATGGTGGACATATTCCTGTTCAATTCCCTACTGAAAGCTTTACAGCCAAAAACCCAAATTCTGCTGGTAGGAGATTCTGACCAATTACCCAGTGTCGGGGCTGGAATGGTGCTGCGAGACTTGCTTTATTCTGAAATAGTGCCGACAACGAGATTGCAGACTATTTATCGACAGCGACACGAAAGCCTGATTATTTATGCAGCTAGCGATGTAAATTCTGGTACAGTTCCGACACTGCACAAATTTCATACTGCATCCGAGTGGATGGATGTGGCAGACTGCGCCATGTTGTCAACAGATTCACCACAAGCCACGGCTAGAACTATTGTGGAGTTAGCCACATCTATGGTAAGTGAAAATGTGGATTTAAATCAACAACTGATGGTGTTAGCGCCCCAAAAGGAAGGAGCAGCTGGGGTTCACAATCTCAATAAACTTCTTCAGTCCATCTTCAATCCCAAAAAATCCGACCAAAAAGAAGTCGTTTCTGGCGAGGTTGTTTACCGAGTGGGGGATAGGGTGATACAACTCAAAAATCGTTATGATACCGTCCCGCCAGTGATGAACGGTGAGACTGGGAGGGTTGTTGCTGTAGAAGAGAAAAAACAAATGGTTCGGATTTCATTTGAGGGAGGCGCGATTGTTGAGTACTATCCTGGTAAGTTTGAGGAAATTATGCATTCGTTTTGTATAACTTGCCATAAGAGTCAGGGCAGTGAATTTCAGTATGTGATTTTCCCATTACTCATGTCTAACTACCGAATGTTAACTCGTCAACTGCTTTACACTACTATGACTCGCGCAATGGGAACATTTATCGCGGTTGGACAACCAGAAGCATTAAAGATTGCTGTGGCGACAGATAAACCAGCAAAACGGTTTACTGGGTTAATGACTTTACTTATCTCACCGATTGATGAACTCACCGAAATATTCTCGCGCTTAGGCAAAGCCAGGGGAGTTGCAAGTGAAACTAAATCTACTGTCACTGTCGCATCAAGACTGCACTCACGTGGACTCATTGCTACCCCTGGACAGATGACGACTATTGGTACTATCGCACTACAATTATATGAGGATAAATATGGACATCGCCCGTCGAAGCAACTCGAACAGGTGGGGAAGTTTCGGTTTAAGACTTATCACTATGAGATAGGGGCGGTTGAGTTAATTGACTCTGCGATTGATTTGGTGATGAAATCGGGGTCATAGTGGGACTTAAACAAAAATTAAGCCCAAATGTAGCCTAAACTAGCTTTGTAAGCGGCAAATACGTCACGATTATAAGTCAACCAATTAAAGAAACGGTAAGACATCGCTGTTCTAAACGCTTCCAAAGCCTCAGTAAAAGTATTCAAAGGTTTGGAAGCCCATCTTCGTCTCAAGCCTCCAATCAACCCCCTTCGCTTAATTCAAAATTCAATCCGGGACTGCGGAGCGCTGCGCTAACAAAATTCACGCATTAAATACCCCACGATGGAGTAAATAGGTGAAACTAGAATTACAAATAAGTGAAGTATGGAGCGCTTTTCTTGCAAAAGGCATTGCTCATCCTAAAGTTATTGTTATTGGCGAAGCGATGCTTGATTGTTATTTGCAAGGGGAAAACTTTGATAACATTGAATCACCTGTACCAATAGTAACAGTTAATAACTGCAAACAAATTCTAGGTGGTGCAGCAGATATTGCTTGCTCTCTCAAAAGTCTTGGTAGTCAAGTGATATTCCTCTCGGTTATTGGTAAAGACTCGGAAGGTCACTCATTGCGGCAAACCTTAGAAGAAAGCGGAATCACGACAAGTTATCTGCTGACTCACGCAACTAGAGAAACACTAACCAGGCAAACAGTTACGGTAGAATCGCAATTATTCATAAGAATAGATTCTGGCAGCACTGATGTTATTGACTCCTGCACAGAACAAACTCTCATCAATCAGATCAAAGACAGTTTCGCAGAGTGTCATGCTGTTATTGTTTGCGATTATGGCTATGGAATTGTGACACAGAAAGTGAGGCAAACCTTAGCACAACTTCAGCAAAACTTTCCCCATATTTTTATTGTTGAAAAACAAACAAGAGAACTCACGAAAGTTATGACTCCCCCATCCTCCTCATCGCCACTCCCCACCTTCGACAAACACATCTGTGACTTAGACCAACTCCTCGCCCTTGTCACCTCCCATCACATTGCAGGACGTAAAATAGTTTTCACGAATGGCTGTTTTGATATACTTCATGCAGGGCACGTCTCCTATCTCCAACGCGCCAAGGCGTTAGGCGACATTCTCATTATTGGTGTTAATTCCGACAACAGCGTCCGCCGTCTTAAAGGACCAACTCGTCCGATAAACCCTTTGGAAGACCGCATTCAAGTTCTCGCTGCACTAGGTTGTGTTGACTATCTGATTCCTTTTGAAGAAGATAGCCCTAGTCACCTCATCCGCAAGCTTCGCCCCAATATTTACGTCAAAGGCGGCGACTATACAAAAGATACTCTGCCAGAAACACCTGTAGTAGAAGAATACGGTGGAGTCATTGAATTTTTGCCCTTTTTGGAAAATCGTTCAACAACTAAAACAATTGAGCGGATTTCGCAAGGTAAAAATCAGTGACCAGTTAACACCATAAGGCAAAAAGTAAATGTAGGAACAGTTAGAAAAGATAGGCAAATCGCCTTTCAACACGATACAAAAGCTCCTTGTGCATCATGCCTTGGAACTTTGTTATTGATCGTGAGTTTAAGTTATTATTGTTATATGCAAAAATCGGGCTACATCCTGGCATTGGATTTGGGTACAACAGGCAACCGTGCCTTTGTGTTTAACGCAGATGGTAAGATTGTTGGTCAGGCATATAAGGAACTGACACAGTATTATCCTCAGCCTGGATGGTTAGAACATGACCCTCTGGAAATTTGGCAGGCGACCTGCTGGGTTATGCAAACTGCAATTCAAAATACCCAGATTGCTCCTGATGAAATTATCGCTATCGGGCTGACGGTGCAGCGAGAAACTTGCTTAATTTGGGATAAAATGACCAGACAACCTCTCCATAGGGCGATTGTCTGGCAAGACCGTCGCACTGCTCCTCTATGCCATCAATTACAAGAGCAAGGATATGCTCAGGATATTTATGAACGTACTGGACTGATTGTTGATGCCTATTTTTCAGCCACAAAGCTGTCATGGCTCTTAGAGCATTTTGCAGACGTTGACCTCAAAAATATCTTAGCTGGGACGATTGATACCTGGGTGCTGTGGAACCTAACGGGTGGAAAAGTTCACGCTACTGACCACAGCAATGCCAGCCGTACAATGCTAATGAATCTGGCAAGCTGTGAGTGGGATGAGACACTGCTAACTCTGTTTAAGATACCTGCTCATATCCTGCCTCAAATTCAGCCTAGTTTGGGAACATTTGGAGTTACTGATGCTACCTTGTTAGGTGTTGAAATTCCCATCACTGCGATTCTGGGAGACCAACAAGCAGCTTTGTTTGGACATGGCTGTCATTCTCCAGGATTGATGAAATGTACTTACGGCACTGGGAGCTTTTTAGTTGCTCACACTGGTTCTCAAATCGTGCGTTCCCAACATCAACTTTTGAGTACCCTAGCATGGACTCAAGCAAACGCAAGCGGAGCTTTAGACGTGGGCTATGCATTAGAAGGTAGTATATTTACTAGTGGAGCTTGCATCAAATGGCTGCGTGATGGCATTGAGATCATCACAAATGCTGCTGAAACTGAGGTGCTAGCAAATCGAGTGACAGATAACGGCGGAGTTTACTTTGTACCTGCATTCAGCGGCTTGGGTGCGCCTCATTGGGACATGAGTGCTAGAGGAGCCTTTTTCGGTATTACCGCAATGGTACAACGCGAGCATTTGATACGTGCCGTATTGGAAGCATTGGCTTATCAGGTTCAGGAAGTTGTGCAGGCAATTCAAGCGTCTAACACTATTATTGCCCTTGAACGACTGAGTGTAGATGGTGGTGCTTGTGAGAACAATTTTCTCATGCAGTTCCAAGCAGATGTGTTAGGGATACCAGTTGAACGTCCGATGATGCGCGAAATGACAGCGCAAGGTATCGCATTTGCAGCAGGTCTTGCTGCTGGATTTTGGGATAGTGATCAGGTACTGATGCAGCAACGACAGATTGACCGCGTGTTTATGCCTGGTGTGGGAAGAAATCGCGCCTTGGAAAACTTTGTGACTTGGCAAAAGGCAGTTGAACGCGCTAAACACTGGGTTGATTAATGTGCTTTTCCAGAGTTTTAGGCAGTAAACTTACCAAAAGTTTTTTATCCTTTACTTAACTCCCCAGGCAGGATTCGAACCTGCGACCAATCGGTTAACAGCCGATCGCTCTACCACTGAGCTACTGAGGAACGCTCCGATTACTCATAGTAGTCCTAAGAGGAAGGATTTGGCAAGTACTTTTGGAAAAATTTTTGGGATTTTTTTTGAGATACGCGATCGCCAGAACGACCCAGTTAAAATGCAGGTATCTGTTTGTTTTGTGGTTCATCTTTTGGTAGCTGTATAGCAGGACTACAGATGAAGATAACCACGCCTATCACTACAGCCAGCAACGCTACATACAGCGGATTTCAATTCAGTGAGGTACATTAAAGAGTTAAGAAACCGCAGACGGACGCAGCCTATAGCAGATAAATCTGTACTTCACCCAGATGAAAACCGCTATATGTGAATTTGAGATGCTCCCGCTACACCGCAAGCGGTGTAGCGGGAGAGTTGTCACCTTCGCCTGAAGTTATCATAAAGCTGATATGCATCGCCAGAAACACTATGAACCCCGAAATTGCTCGTTATCTTTGGGAATTACTTTGGCAAGATTACAGCATCCGGGTAAGTTATGCCCGTACCTACGCACAAATGATTACTCATGCGGGTGGGACTGTTGCTAATGATCACATTGCTTTTCGGTCTTTACGAATGGTGGTGGACAGTCCACAGGGTCAGGTTAATTTGGGTATTGGCTACCTGGAACAACTTGCTAAGGCTTTGGGTTATGAGGCGGCTGGGGAGTATTGTTTCCCCCAAACCCATCTTTACGCCCGTCACTATCGCCATCCTCTGCAAGAGGAGTTTGATTTGCCCAAGTTATTTATCAGCGAGTTAATTGTTGATGAATTACCAGAGAAGATTGTCCAACTCATTCATCAAACGGTATCAGGGGTAAATTTACTCAAATTTTCAGCTATTTTCGATACTTTTAATAAAGACACTGAACGCCTTGCCAAGGAACTCCATAGAATCTTTACATGCCCTTGGCAACCTCCTCGGCGTTTTGTATTAGAAGAAGTAAATACAGTGACTCAGTATGGTGCTTGGGTTTTGCTGCATGGTTATGCAGTCAACCACTTTACAGGCTATGTGAATCGCCAGAACACTCCTGAATACCCGGATATTGAAACAACATCTCGTGGTTTAGCTAACTTGGGTGTGCCTATGAAAGCTGAGATTGAGGGGGATATTGCTTGTGGTTTGCGGCAAACGGCAACTCAAGCAGTTACGGAAATTGTTACAGTCTTAGAAGATACTATAGATGCAGAAATTCAAGTCCCTTGGACTTACGCCTACTATGAAATTGCCCAGCGTTACATGGTGGAAGTCAAACCTGGTCAGCAAATGCTATTCGATGCTTTTTTAGGAAGGAATGCTCAGCAGTTGTTTGAAATGACGCGGTTAACTTGAAATCGCCCCCCTTACCAAAATCACTGTACTATCGACACCAGAAGCGATCGCCTCTGGAATATTACCTGTAATCGCCTGTTGCAGCATTCCCTCACGAGAAGCACCCAGAACGACAACATCGTATTGTTCTTTTTTTACCAAGTGAATCACACCTTCAGCAACTGAGTCAGATTTCATGGGTGAGGCGAACACAGTACTGCTCAACTTGCGACGACGGATCAGTTGGCGAATAGCTTCTTCTAAGACTGTCATATCTGGCTCTATTTCTGATGGCTTGAATACCGTAGTTAAGCGAACTTTTGGGTCATTTCCTAATGTGACTAAAGCAGGTAACAATTTTATCGCCACCCAAGCATTGGGACCACCAGCCATTGGAACAAGCCAACGGTTGAATTGGGGAGTCAGAGCTGATTTGGCAACGGATATATCAGATAATTTATCTGTTAAATTTATCAACCCATTTGTTGTACCTAACTTGACCAGTACCACATCGCAGGTGGCTTGACGGATTATAGTGTCTACAACGTTGCCAAAAATACGACCAGGGGTGGAAGTGCTACCCTTCCACCCCATCAAAATCAGGTCAATGTGTCGTTCTTTAATGGTCTCTAGAATTGCCTGGGCGACATCATGAGTCACCCGAATTTGCGTATGTACGGGAATTTTCCGTTTTTTGCCCAAAGCCTCCGCCAGTCGGAGTAAGCGACGACTTTTTGTTGTTCTGACTGGGGTTTCTGTTGGGGAACTGTGGCGAGAGATGAGCATCACTTGTATGCACTCTATTTCATAATGGCGATCGCCTGCAATGGCAGCTGCCATCTCTAGTAGTGTCGTTGCTGTTTCAGGATTCGCTATGGGTACCAATAATCTTCCTCTACCAGTACTGGGAGAACGTGTTTGATAAACAACATAAGAAGGTTCTGGTCGCGGTCCAGATTGCCTATTTTCACAGTTGATATGGTCTGCTTCTGCCCGAATAATATCTGCACGGGTAATGATCCCAATCAATCTGCGCCCCTCCACAACTGGTAAGCGACTGATTTGATAGCGGTCTAACAAATACAACACATCACTCAGGTTATGGGTGGGAGTGACCGTTAAAGGATTGCTAGTCATAATTTCCCTGAGAAAGCTATCTTTTGGGAGGTTGCGCTCGCGTATTTTTAGCAAATCACTTTGTGTCACAATTCCTACTAACTTACCATCTTCTACAACCGGAAAACCCCGATGGTGAGAACGAGAGAAAGCCTCTGCGACTTCATCTAAAGATGTTTCTACTTCTAAAGTGTCTACCTGTCTTTGCATCACATCCTTTGCTGTTAACTTTGTCAAGAGTCCTTCAATAGGAGCTTGTTTTTGGATAGTGATGCCACTTAAGTGTAAAAGTTTGTCATATAATGACCCAGGTACTATCTTGTCAGCGACTAAATAAGATGTCACAGAACCAATCATCAAAGGTAGCACCAGATTGAAATCTGTGGTCATCTCAAACACAATCACAATTGCTGTAAATGGCACTTTGGAAACAGCGCTGAAAAAAGCTCCCATTCCTGCCAATGCATAAGTCGTCGGTGAACCCTCTCCCAAAGTGTAGTGCTGGAATACACCAATGATGTATCCTAAACAAGAGCCCAAGATCAGACTGGGAGCAAATAATCCTCCTGGTGCTCCTGAGCCAAATGCTACCAAGGTGAGGATAAACTGAGCGACAAAGGCGATCGCCGCTACTGAAGCATGAACTTCACCAGTGATAATAAACTCCCGTAAACCACTATTATCCCGGAAAGAAGATGGTAGCAAGGCAATCACCAGACCAGATATAAACCCAGCCAATGCGACTCGTAACGGTAAGCTGATGTGTAAATTACGGTAAATGCCTTGACTCGCAATCAGTCCCCGATTGAATAATGCAGCTAGTAATCCTGCTAGAATGCCTAAAATCAGGTAAAAAGGAATTTCTGTGACTGAGAAGGTACTGGCGTAACGAGTTGCTTCTAGGTCAAGCTGTAGACTACCACCCCCCAACAGTCGTGAGACGACGCCACCAATGAACGAAGCAATAATGGCAGTTCCTAAAGTTAATCCTGATAAATCCTGAAGTAATTCCTCGACAACAAATATCATACCGGCGATGGGGGCATTGAAAGCTGCTGACAACCCAGCACCAGCACCAGCTGCTATCATCTGGCGTCGATGATCTGGAGAAGTGGGAACCCAACGACTCATCCCCGCCGCCAAAGCCGCCCCAACATGGACAGTAGGACCTTGCCGCCCTAAAGTTAAACCTGAACCTAAGGCGATGATAGCACTGAATAACTTCACAACTGCCACACGCCACGATAGTCTAATTGGCACATTCGCAAGAGAAGCTTTGACTTGTGGAATTCCACCACCAGCCGCCTCTGGTGCTAATCTTTCCACAAGTAAGCCAGCCAAAAATCCACAGCAAAGACCAACGACTGGTAAAACAAGCCATGCTGGAAAGAGGTAAGAAGAATGAACTCGCCATGCTCCCAACCATCCTGAGCCAAATTTGAAGAATACGGCTGATAAAGCAGCGACGATCCCAATAACTGACGCTTCTGCGATCGCTAAACCTCTTCTAGGTTGCCACAAAGCGCGAAAGCTCTGACTAAGAAAAAGAGGTAACATCTCAATTCAAAATTCAAAGTTCAAAAAAAAGAAAAATCAAATCATTAGACTTGTTTTGAAAGTCTACTTTTTAGACCGCGTTGTCAACGACAGTTCATGGTTGTCTCTTGCAAAAGTCAATTTCAACACTTATCAGTGATCAGTGATCAGTTATCAGATAAAGAAAGTTGAATCTAGCCGTTGGGAGTCTCCAGTCTCCCACGTAGAGATGTGGTGTGTTTCAATCGGGGTCTAAATCCCTGTTTGAAACCTTGATAACAGTTAACTGTTAACTGTTAACTGTGTACTGTGTACTGATTTAATTTTGCTTCCCTGTGCTAGATAGCCCTTCTACTAAAAGAGATGGAGTATAGCAAGAACCGTTCCAGTCAGCATCGCCACCCAATTTCACCAATTGTTTGAGAACTGTATAGACGTTTCCAGCCACCATCGTATCTTTGACACGCCCTATAACGTGACCGTTTTGGACACGGTATCCCAAATCAACGTTGATGGAAAAGTCACCAGAGATACCGCCATTACCTCCCAGCATTTGATCCACAATTAAGCCATCATCCAAATAGTGAATCAACTCTTGTAACGATTCAGTTCCAGGCTGGATGAGGAAATTAAATAAACCAGGGGTTGGATAACTCCCTAAACCTGGGCGAAAACCGTTACCTGTGGAAGTCATATTCAGTTGGTGTCCAGTGGTGCGATCACAGTAAAAATGCTGCAACACACCATCTTGGATAAACACTAAAGATTGGGTTGGGGTACCTTCATCATCAAACGGGCAACTGTAAGGTCCTGCGTGGGGGTCTTGGTAGACGGTGAGAGTTGGTGAAATAACTAGTGTACCAATACGTTCTACCCAAGGAGAAGCTTTTTCTAAGACTCGCTTGCCATTCAAAGCTGCTTGTACAGTTCCCCAAAGCATATCAGCAGCTTTAGAAGTAAATAGAACCGGGACGCGACCGTTAGGAAGTGTAACATTTTCTCTTGCCCAAGCCAACCGTTGTAAAATTTGGTGAGCAACTCTGTCTGGGTGAAGGTTACCTCTTTCGGTTTGACCGTCAGAAACGCTCAAAAAATCGTCACCCCGTACCCACTCTGCCTCTACATAACAACTAAGAGTTGTGTCGGTGTAGTGACAATCTAAACCTTTTGTGTTAATGAGTCTGGTGGTTTCAACATCGCATTCCCATTCACTTGTACAAATGACATCTGGGTAGATACTACGAATAATGGCGATCGCTTCTTTGCCCCACTCGACCAATTTTTCTACGGGTACATCTTCGCCCAAATCTGGGTAGGAAGGCTTAAAATCACTGTTTAATTCTACTGCTTCAGGTTGATTGAGTTGACTCAGGGCTAGAGCACGTTCCACCAAGGCTTGCGCTTCTACAGGACCGTAAGCCACGGCTAAACCCGGACATCCATTGCGCCACAGCCTCAGTGCTGTGCCTTCAGATTGGCTAGTTTCCAATTGCTTGAGGCGATTTGCTTCAAAAAACACAGGTCGAGATAGCGATTTTGACTGATAAACCTCAGCAGCTTCTGCACCTGATTTTATGGATAGTTCCAGCAGTTGTTCTGCAAGAGAATTATTAGGTAACTCTTTATACACCATATTTTCTTGGCTGTGGACTTGGAAATTGGCTTGTAGTAAGCACTACGAGCGCTGACTACGAACCTATTACCTCAATTCAATTTACGGCAGATTGACCTCTTGCAACAGCCAGAATCCAGCAAAAGATTCTTCTTGAGGATTGGACTGCACTGCGATAAAATGCACCCCATTCGCTTTTTGCTTTGCTTCTTCAAAGCGTTTGGCTTCTGCTAACGTTTGAGGATTTTTGATATTCGCCAAAATCCAGCTCTCAGTTGCACCAGTCTCCAAAAGCAATCTCGCCCCTTGACTCTCATCAAATTTCAACCAAGCCAACTCTAAACCAGACATCCAGCCTGCTATTGGCAATGCTCTGGGTGAAAATATCAAAACACCAGGAATAGGGGTATCAGGGGAAACTTGGGCTAATTCTAGAGGGAAAGCTTCACCAAAACTGATTTCCCATTCGTGTACCTCAGCAAATTCCATACCCTGTAAAGTCACAAATATCCACTGCTTTCCCTCTAAGGCATCTGGTAAGCGTTGGGGTAAAGGGTTATCCAAGCGCACAGATGGATTCGTTCCTGCTTGATACCCAGGCTCTTGAGGATAAAATTGCTCCATCCGCTCTTGTAGCCATTGATTCAGGGTCAAAGTGCGGCGACTTGGTTGAGCGGGAATACTCAAATCTTTGCACGCTTTGGTAATCATGTTGTTCATTTGGCGGCGGAAAAAGCGTATTTTTTTGGGTGTTTTTCCGGCTTTGCTGATTGCTTCTTCCAACGCCGTCCGCAGCCACACTGAATTCACCTCAGTACTAGGACAATATTTCGCAAAGCGAAACACAGAATCAATTCTTGTTCGGGTTTCCAAAGGACTTTCGCATATCAAAACTTCCCAAACTTTTTTGTGATCTTCGTCCAGAATCGGACGCGAGTAAAAATCAAGTTCCCAAATACTGCCCATGTGATGCCGTTATGATTTGGCTACTTTCTTATATTTTCATCATACGAGGGTATGGGTAACGTTGGAGCACTTCACTCATTCCACAATAACTCCATCGAATACTCAGCTATTCGTTTTGCAGCTCCTGGTCTTCCCATCCGCCGTACGCCATTTTCTGCAATGGCTTGCAACCTGTCTGGGTTGGCAAACAGTGACTTGACATCTTTAGCGACTTGTGATGGTTGTTCTACTAAAATGACAGACTGTCCCAAGTGACGGCTTTGTGCTTCAGCAAAGGCATAGGTAAACTGGGGACCTTGACCGGGAATCGTTATTGCTGGTTTTCCTAAACCCACAAATTGTTCTGTCGCTGTCCCCGCCATGGCGATCGCCAAATCTCCCTGATGCAAACAGTCGTTATAGGCATTCTGCGACAGAATAAAATATCCATTTTCTTGCTGAAATGTCAAGCTATCTGCATCAGGAATTTGGATTGGGGATTGAGTATAAGGACGCCAGCCTTGAGATTCGAGAATTTGGCGTATACTCTCAATGTGTAAAGTTGGGGCGATCGCACCCAAAAACACCACTGTTTTAGAAGTGTATTTTACAAACTCTTGCTCGCTAAAAAGTGCCATGATTGCAGAGACAGCAACCATCATTTGATGCCAATTAGCGTATGCTTCTGGGGGACGAGAACCGGGGAGGAGAGTCACAACCAAAGGTCGAGCTAATTCTTGCTTTTCTATATGAGCACCATAAAATCTAGGACGTGGAATTGTTGGTTCCAGCGCATCCATCATCGGGTTACCCAAATCAAAAGCCGGAATTGACAACCTTTTCAATATCTCTGCTGTGAGCGAATCTCTAGGAAACACAGCCTTGCAACGCTGACGACTCATCAACCAACGTTCCCAAGGGTGGTAAACTGAGCCAGAAAAACTTTCCCACCATGCCCCTTTATCTTTCCGTTTTAATAAACTCACTTCATCTCGCACATAGTATTCTGATCTTGCTGTGCCTACAAAGCCATAGTTAACACCACTCAACCACGCAAAGATAAGTGGTACAATATCGCCCACAGCTAAAATAGCTATTCTGTTGCCTGAATTTTTTTGAGTATTTACCCAATGACGTATAGCATTCATTTGACTGACGGTGAGTTGTAACAAACCACCTTGTACATCCCGTACGAATTGGCGTCCATCCATGTAAATAAAACCGCCCGACGGCATCGTGCGTACTGAGCCAATAAGAGGAATATCCAACCCTTGATAAGCGTATCCTTGTCCCACCAACGGCAAAGCGAAGATTTCCGGTGGGTTGGATTGTTGTTGAAGTTTTCGCAAGATACGGACTGCAATAATATCCTCCCCATGTCCGTTGCTTAAAACAAGTAACCGTAAGCGTGGAGTATTCTTTTCGGAGTTAGAGGTTAGTGGTGAAGGTAATGAATCACTCATAAGAAACAAAAACTTAAAAATAACTGTCGTTTGGAGCAAGAGGAATCAATGGGGGGGTATAAATTGGCAATGTAGATAGACGTTAGTCAGCTATCACGCCTTTAATTTATACACAATCTACACACAGGGTGCTTGACAGTACTAGTACAAGAACGCAAAAGTCAGGAACCAAAAGGTCAAAAGTTTATAACATAAGCTTTTGGGCTTTCTCAAATGGTATGTCTATTTACACGCCCACCGTACTAGATTTCTTCTTTTTGTGCCTCCTCTTTGAGGAACTAGCGAAGAGCGCGTAGCGTTCTTGTAGGACATATTTTAAATTTTGAATTGCATACTATCCCGATGACCTAACTTCAGTACGGAAGTACAAACTAACTCCTTGTTCATTAGGCTACTATTATTATGCGAGTTTCTTCTGCGGCAATTTTTACTTTAGCGACTTTGGCAGCTGGCAATGCTAATCAGCAGGTATTGGCTGCACCCTCTGACACACTTCATCAAGCTGAAAAACCTGATAACGTGGTGGTGCCAGTAACTGAAGAAACGCCTGCACGAATGGAAACGATTGCACCCCCGGAGACAGTAGTCATTGGACAATTTTCTCAAAAACCAGGTCCTGTGCAAAGTGACAGTAGCAATAAATCAGTTGTCATAGAAACTCCGAAAGAGAACAAGGAGAAAGAAGAGATGAGGGAGGTAAGTTTTTCATCCCCATCATCCCCATCATCCCCATCATCCCCATCACCTTCTTCTCCTTCATCTGCCCGTCTGAATTTGAAAAGACTGGCACCATCCACGTCCCAACCTTTGTGATTGTCATTCCCATGCACTGTCTCCGCACTCCCTGTCTTACCGATATGGTTGGATCCGCCAGTAGTGTGCTTGTACATGACGTCTTCATTCTTGGTCGCGGACTCTTGCGTTTTGGTGTTTCCGTTGTGGTATCCATTGTCTCCGACGTGCGCTGTGTCATTGCCGATGTGGGTGCCGATATCGCCGACATTGCTGTCAAGATTTGTGTCCACATTGGTTCTGACGTCCGCCACCATGAGACGCCTGTGCGAGCGTATAGCAGGCGGCATGCTCAAAGCTTGCTCCATCGAGTGCAGGGGCTGTGGTGTGGGGTTGGCAAGGGCTGGTGCCATCACCCCCGACATGAGCAAGACAACCTTCATCAGCATCTTCCTGCACCATGCAAACCTGTCAGCGTTGCGGCACACAGTCGCACACACATCTGAATGCCACTCTGGAACCCACACATGCACTGCAGGGGTCAGAAGGCTTGGTCCAGCGCACTGCACAAGCTCGCACATGCGCATATATACAAGCTACTAAGGGCGCCTGTTCTGGAATTCTTCGGCTGCATGCTGGCTGAATCATGGTAGATAGTGCAGTGCTTCACATACGCCGTGCAATAACAGTGGCAGCGGAGCTGCGCAGCCGCACTTGTGTACAGTAGCATGCAGATGACCACTGAGCAGGGTAACAAGCTCCCAACGTGCTGACAATCCCGTGCCACAGCGATGTCAGAACAGCAGAGCATGAAGTTGTCTAGCCCCAAGTAGTTGGGGTCTCCTGCAGTGCAGCCATTTGACCGTCGCACCTGGAGTTGCAGTGCTGGCCAGTTGGTAAAGAAGGGAGCTTCAGATATCTGGGGCAGAGATGCTGTGCCTGCAATGGAACAAAAATGATAAGTGGGATCCCTGTTGCCGTTGTCAAACAGAGCGAGCGGTCTGAGTGAGGTGATGTATACAAGCTTCTGCACGTTTTGGGTCCTGCCTGCTCTACAGTCCCCCAGCACTCCTGTACATTTTGAGGAAGCAGCATGCTTGATGTGCGCAGTGTGTGGAGTTGCTGACCTGGGCAAGTGCACATCGGCGGGCAGCGGCGATGAACGCATACGCTCATGTCCAAAGGTACAGCGCACAGATGTGAGCAGGGAAGGCAATAAAAGAAAGCAGGAATCGGTTGCCCCGCAGCACCACTGGAGCAGTCACGCCTTTAGAACAGTTGCCAAAGTCAGGAATATCGCACACGGCAAGATTAACCCCAAGGACTTGGAGTAGACAAAGGCACTTCGCGACAGTGTGTCACGCAGGTGTGCCAGCTGGAGATGCTCAAGCCGAGCCTTCCCCTGGCGTACACATAGAAGCGCACCCAAGTTGTGAGATCCGGAAGTGAGGATGCATGCACGTGTACTGGCACCGGAGGTCGAGTATGCAACGTTGAAGATGGAGGGCGTTAACCCATACAGCGCTTTTATACCGACGAGGCACGTCTGAAGACACCGAGCACAACCGTTTTGCGCCATCGAACCCTTCCAGTGCGGGACGCGTGCCTTCGCGAGCTACTTATTGACCCTCATTATGTCGGCACTTGATCACAGGAAAGGCCACACATCCCTCGGAGGGTCCTCGAGTGACTTGCTGCAGTCAACACTTTGCACGAGCCTGTCAACCGTGCTGACGATCAGCTCCGTTCACTGCACCAGCACGGGAGAGGATCAGTTCTCACCTGTGAAGCCAAAGCAGAGGTGACTGTTCAAATTGAGCAGGCTTCTCCTCCTGCTGACACCTCGCGTGTCATTCACATGGCATGGCCACCGCACATCACAGGGTCAAATGTACCCAAGCCAAGCGGGCGTGCACGGTACAGGCCTGCAGGCCAGTGAGGTGCGCCCTTTGCATCCTTAAAACCACCTCTGGCCTGCAACTGCTGTGCACATCAGCTCGCTTGCATTTCGACCCTCCACAGACTGATTTCTCCGCCCCGGTACGAACCGAAAGTCCCTGTTCGAGTGTTTCCTTTGTCTCTGTTTCCCAGTGGGCTTTATCCAACACGATTGTAGCTGCACGCGATCGTCAGTGGGTGCCAGCGGTGCACGTGAGCATTCTTCTAGGGAACTCATGAATATGCGGCTCCAACAGCGTTCACAGGTGTGCGACGGGTGTTCACAGCAACAGAGCAACAGCATCTGCGAACGCTGTCGCGGGAGGGACATTTTCCTGTGAACAGATGGGAGCTGTCATATCGAGGCGACGAACCCACGCGTCTGGCGAAACATCGGGCCATTGTGCTGCTCGTGTGTCCAGCTCAGTTGATGTGTTGTGGAGCTGCTGGAGAGTATAAAGGCGACGTGCCTGGCGTGAGAGGTCATCGTCACTGTTGGTACAAATTTGCATTGCATGCAAACAAGCTCAAGCCGTTACTATCACGTGCGTCCCCTGCGCCCAACGTGCACGCAAGCTGTGCGTCTCCCGCGACTGTCCATTCGCTTCGAGCATGATCTGGCGTGCCATGAAAGGCCTGTACTTTGTAGGCCTGTACTTTGTGCGCCAGCACCGCACTTTGGTAGTCCGGCATGCATGCCGACTGCATAGACAAGTACTGACAGCTGACGTGTATACAATCGCCTAGTGTCGTTGGTAGCGCACTCTTAATTGCCTCGCCTATGCAGCTTGCAATCATGGCTGTATGCTCAAGTGTTTTTATGGCTCGATTTGCACCAGCACCTGTGTGCATGCCACAAGTTGTGGTGGCCAGAGGCGCCTCTGGTGCTGCCTTGCATCTTGGCTGGTTCCGTAGTCTGATTTGCCGCTGTATTGTACTCGTAACTGTTTCAGGCTCAATCTGTGAATATGTGTGTGTGTTTAATCCCAGTGGTCACATGCCGTGAATCGGGAGGCAGGCAGGCAAGCCAGCTAGCATTGCTTCATTTGACAGCACTCTGCAGCACCTCTAGGCCCTCATACTCTGCTGGCCTGTCCAGGGCCGGCCATGTACACCATACATCCGTGCCTTGCGATTTACCGTAGGCGCATCGCAGCCGCAACATGTGCGCGGGCACCAAGTACCTGTTCACACTCGGCTGTTGCTTGTGCAGGTCAACGCTCACTGTCGCATCTCTACCTGTGTCCTGCAGCTGCCAACCCCGTTGTCTCACTGAAGGTACGCCGGCGTTTGACCACTTTGTTGGTTGCTTTGTGCCCTGCACACAATTGTCTTGCGCCCTTCGCTCTGACAGCTCTTTCAGAAGATGCATGCTGCGAATTCTGACAGTGTGGTGGGATGAGTCACTGCTTAGGTGCCAGTGCGCACCGCACGGCGGCTTCAACCTCAATTGTAACAGTTTCTGCACAAACCCCAGTGCCGCGCCATTCCGCAGCCTCTGATTGTCAGCGAAGCTGCTCGAGAGCCCATGTCATGGTGATTGTGCCCATGTGCATGGAGCTACACCACCCTTTCCAAGCAAACTTCCGGCGCACACTGAGAGGCATCATGATGCACAGTCATGCCAACCTGCAGCACAAACAGTATGCATGCCAAACAGTTTCGCTGCCAGCATCCCCAAACAGGATGCATCCATGCAGGAAGATGGTGTTCAAGTCAATGATGGTCTTCTCAGCCCTGGTGGCATCCGCCCTTGCCGCCCCCACGGCGCCTCTGCACCAGCGCATCGCCAGAATGGACGGAGGCGAGGAGGTCTTTCGCTCCCACAGAGGCCTGCTCCTCGTGGGGGACGTGGAAACAGACGTGAGTGTCGATGGCAAGAGCAATGTTGGGGAGCAGGAGTACCACCATGGGGACACCACCAGTTACGATGGGGACACGGAGACATACCTCGGCCACAAAACTCACGGATCTGACACCAGGGACAATACCAAAAGAGACACACAGAAGAATGAAGGCGGACGCAACGTCGTGTACGGCGTCTGGGAAGGCGTCACGGGCCATGGTAACACCGAAGCCGGTACCCTGAAAAATGTTCATCTTTTTGATGTCCAGGTGTAGGCGGGGCTGCACGAGTACACCCTGTGCAAGTGTCAGCTTGTAAAGCGTATGTGCGAATATCCGAGCAGCAAGCTTGTAACACAGCCCGCTCCTCATGGCTCTGTCTGAAACAGCCTTGGCTTTCGATGGCACGTGTACGCTTGTGACACAGTGTGTGTACTTTGGCAGGGCTGCTCCTTTCCGCGCATCTGTGTCACGTGTCCCGTTCCAGGCTGCTGTGGTGGGTAAAATTGCAAACAACACTGTGAATATCGAAACTGTTGGGTGCGAAAAGTCATTGGTTAGAGCCGTGTCTGGAGCGTAGCCTGTCAGCTGTTGGGTGCAAAGCTTCGTGTACGACATTGCCTTCTGCAGACCCTTCAGAACTGAACATTATTGCCGGGGGTTGTGGTGGTGGATGACCAGTCAGATTTGAGTGGGTGCAAGGGTACAGAAAGACAAGCAACCGCCCAGTGTTGGTTAGTGGCACCAATTCTCATGTAAAGCAACCTGTGCTGCCGTATGAACATAGATGGACACCGGTGCCCAATGTAGCAATAATATGGTGACAGGTTGCTGGTACACAAT
>JAAUSC010000112.1 GCA_012031965.1 Scytonema sp. RU_4_4 | reverse complement strand
AAATCAATGATTCTGAGTTCTAAAGTTTAGATTGATTTTGTCAATGATTGAGACACTCGTCTCTGAAAATATAAAAAATATCAAATCCAATATGAAGTTAAGATAAATTTTACAATTTATTTCAAATAAAGGTTTTCCAAAATTATAGTATTTAGTCAGGAATGAATAAACTGCTAGAAAAAAGCAATTTTGACATCAAAGACTAAGGGCTTGCCTAAGAATGAATAATAAGACTGTTAGGGTTCCTTTTGTAGACCTTGCGTTACAACATCAACCAATTCAAACTCAATTACAACAAGCAATCCAAGCTATCATAAGACAAGGGGATTTTGTTTTAGGGCAAGCACTCAAAGAGTTTGAAGCAGCTTTTGCCGCTGCGTCGGGTGCAGAATATGGAGTTGGTGTTGCTTCGGGAACTGATGCGATCGCCCTTGGTCTACAAGCCTGTCATATTGGTCCTGGAGATGAAGTCATTTTGCCAGTCAACACCTTTGTTGCCACATTAATTGGGGTGATACATGCAGGAGCAAAGCCAATTTTTGTAGATTGCGATCCACAAACAGCTTTAATTGATTTAGAGGTAGCAGCGCGGGCAGTGACACCTCAAACTAAAGCAATTATTCCAGTGCATCTTTACGGTCAGATGGTGTCGCCACAGCAGTTGTTAGACTTTGCCGACACTTTTAAAGTGCTGATTTTTGAAGATGCAGCACAAGCCCACCTAGCACAACGGGAAGGATATCGTGCAGGTTCTGTGGGAATTGCAGCAGCTTTTAGTTTCTATCCCAGCAAGAATTTAGGAGCGTTTGGAGATGGCGGGATGTTATTAACGCGAGATCCAGATGTCGCCCAAAAAATGTTACGCTTACGGAATTACGGTGCAGCTCAAAAATACATTCATGTTGAAGCAGGTACCAATAGCCGCTTAGATACAATCCAAGCAGCGGTTTTACTTCACAAATTACCACATCTCCCACAGTGGAATCGCGATCGCTTCAATGCTGCCCAGCACTACGATCTTGAACTCGCACCTTTAGCATCAAGCGGACTCACTCCCATACAAAACCATAGCGGCGAGGGACACATTTATCATCTTTATGTCATCAGAGTAGATGATTCTTGTGCCGTACAACGTCAGCAACTTCAAGAAGAACTCACACAACTAGGAATTCAAACTGGCGTTCACTACCCAATTCCTTGTCATCTCCAACCAGCATTCACCCACCTCGGTTATCAAGTTGGGGACTTTCCTAATGCTGAAATGCTGGCGAGGCAAATACTATCCTTACCCATGTATCCTGGTTTAAGTTATGGTCAAGTTCAGGAAGTGGTGTCGGCAATCACATCAAGCCTTAGTGCTGAACAACAAAAGGTGCTGTGCATTTAAAAAAATAATCTCACGAGAAATGCTGAATTATGAATTAGAGTCATACTCATAATTCATAATTTACAACTCAATAAAATTCATCATTAATAATTCATTTTTCTAAAAACCATGCAAATTCGGCGTCAGCTTAAAAATGCAAATACCACACAGCTGATTACCCTAGCTATATTAGGTATTTTGCTGCTGCTTTATGCTCCGATATTACTGTATTGGGGAGAAGGTTGGCTCAAAAAAAGTATCAGTATAGAACACGAATATTTTAGCCACGGTCTTATTGGTCTACCCTTTGCTACATACCTTTGCTGGTTGAACCGAAAAAAGTGGCAAAGACTACCAGATATTTCCCATCCTCTAGGTGTGGTGTTGTTAATACTGGGAGGATTTTTTTATCTGACCGGTGTCAGCGAGTTAGTCAATATTTCCTTTCCAACTATACTGACAGGATTGTGCTTGTGGCTAAAGGGAATTCCTGGCTTAAAATTGCAAGGATTCCCTTTAATACTGGTACTTCTTGCAACACCAACATCAGTTCCTTATCTCATCACTCCCTACACATTGCCCCTACAGAGTTTCATCGCGGGTACTGCTGGTTTCATACTTAGTCAACTTGGTATGCAAGTCACTGTTGATGGAGTCAATATATATGTAGGGGGAAGAATTGTAGAAGTTGCACCCTACTGTGCAGGACTAAAAATGCTATTTACGACTCTCTATGTTGGCTTGATGCTACTTTATTGGACGGATGCTTTGTCTTCGGGTCGCAAAAGTATTTGGTTTTTATCTATTGCAGTCTTAATTAGTGTTTTCGCCAATATTGTTCGCAATACATTACTCTCCTTCTTTCACGGTACCGGACAAGAAGGAGCTTTTCATTGGCTGCATGATGGTTGGGGTGGTGATTTATATTCTGCTGTTATGCTGCTTTCATTGGTGCCTACTCTGAATTGGATTGATAAATATTTTTCAGAAATATCAGAGTAAAATTTAGTCTAAGTACCATAAACTTTGCCGATGATTTCCTTTTCCAAATTTCTCAAGGAGCACCAGTTTTCTCAGGTAGTAGCGCTTTTATTGCTATTACTACTATTACTTATAGGAGCAATTCCTGGTTACCTGACAGGACGCTGGGAATGGCGGGAACTACCACGAGTGACGAGTCTCCAGGAGTTGAAACATTTACGTCAAAAAGGGTTGACCCTTCCTGGTTGGCAAACCATAGAACAGCGAGAACAAGAAATAGGAGAAGGTACATGGTCTTATCAGCTGATTCAAAAAAAGGCGACCAAACTAAAGCAGTTCTGCTTTTACTACCACAAACAGGTTCTAGAGACCAGCCTGTGGTAGAGTGGACGGAAATAAACAGCTTTTGGCAGTGGCGGGTAGCTCAGTATCGCTCTGCTAATTTTACAGTGAAACCACAAGGGGCAGGATCAAATGCTGCTGAAACAAAAGTAGAAGCGAGATTCTTTCGTGCTTCAACGAAAAATCAGCAGACTTTCGCTGTTTTGCAATGGTATGCCTGGTTCAATGGCGGTCATTCATCACCTCTATCGTGGTTTGTTGTTGATCAGCTAGCACAGTGGCACAGAAAACGCGCTCCTTGGGTTGCTGTAAGTATTGTTATTCCTATGGAACCATTGGGGCAAGTGGAAACAACTTGGAATGAAGCGAAATCTCTGGGTCAAACAGTGCAAGCTGCTTTAATGGCAGGTCCTTTGTAGAGTCATTTATCAAGACACTTGTATAAAAAAAGTAAAATTTTGCGAACAAAAAGCTAATTTTTAGCGTCTTGACTACAGTAAGATGATAACTCTGTTGTATCGGCGCTTCATACTCTAAGTAAGTTATGGTGCCAATGTCTATAGTTCCTGGTTGTCGTATGCGCTTCTTTAACGCCCTCTCTTCTGCTGGTCTTTACGTAGGCGTTTTTTTAGTAACAATTGTCCAACCTGTTGCTGCTCAAACACCAACCCAAAAACAAACACCAGGACAGACTCCCGCGCCTGTACCTGGTACTCCAGCAGGACAAACCCCCACACCTGTACCTGGTACTCCAGCAGGACAATCACCACGACAACCTCCTGCACCTCCACCTGGTAGTACTGACTTTGTAGCTCCAGCTCTCCAAGAGGGGATGTCACCGCAATTGAACCGCTACCTTTTGGGACCAGGAGATAACATTAACGTTTTGGTTCAACGTCCCCTTGGTCGCTATCGTTTAGGACCAGGAGACTCTATTGGAGTTTCAGTTTTACGGTTCCCAGATTTAAGCTTTCAAGCTGCTATTAACCCAGAAGGTAACATCGTGGTGCCATTGCTGGGAAGAGTGTCACTCAAGGGATTGACTCTAGAAAAAGCACAAGAAAAAATTCGCTCAGGCTATAATCGTTTCGTTGTCGATCCAATTGTGACTTTGTCACTAGTGGCACAGCGTCCAGAGTTTAATTTTTCGGCTCAAATTAACCCTGAAGGCAACATAATCTTGCCGCAAGTAGGCACAGTATCGTTACAAGGCTTGACTTTGGAAGAAGCGCAAGAAAAAATCCGTTTGGCTTTGAGTCGCGAATTAGTTGACCCAGTTATTTCAGTATCACTTATAGGACAGCGACCAGTTCAAATCACCATTGGTGGGGAAGTCAATCGACCTGGAATTTATCCTGTTAGCTCATTAACGCCTCGCGTCAGTGATGCGTTGTTTTTAGCTGGTGGTTCTGCGATGATGGCAGACCTGCGTCAAGTTCAAGTACGTCGGAAGCTAGTAGATGGTTCTGTTGTTTCACAAACTATCGACCTGTATACTCCATTACAAAATGGCGGTGAAGTCCCTAACCTCCGTTTACAGGACGGGGATGCGATTATTGTGCCACGTCGGGAACTTGCCAACGATGCTAGTTATGACCGCAACTTAGTGGCTCGCTCAACCTTAGCAACACCACAGATTAGAATTCGTGTTTTAAATTATGCTGGTGGGGGAATAGTCACTGTCCCTTTGCCTAATGGTAGTACTTTTATAGACGTATTGGCAGGAATCAATACTGACAGTGCCAATCTCAATGAAATAGCTTTAGTTCGTTTTGATCCGGAAAGAGGTCGAGCCGTTAAGCAGACAATTAATGCAAAAAAGGTACTGTCAGGGGATGTCTCTCAAAATGTACCACTTCAAGATAACGATGTTATCGTAGTAGGACGAAGTCTCATTGCTAAAATCACTAACATCATCAGTACAATTACCCGTCCTTTTTACGATATTCGTAGCTTTCTCTACTTCTTCGGTGTGTATGACAGATTTTAGAAAAGTTGTTTCTGTAGCTTGTGTAGAAGGGAAGGACGAGAAGTCAAAAACTGTAAAATATTATGATTCATGAAATAGCTTATGATTTTGATTTGCGACTCGTAAAATCCAAAATTTTTTAATATACTGTAGCCTAATTTATACCTAGTTTTGATTTGTTGCTGCCATGACTCCACCAATTGTTAAACGCTACCTCATTGCTTTCGATAAGTACAAGTGGATTGGACTAGCTAGTTTTGGTCTAGTTGTAGCGGGCTCAATGGTGGTGGCTTTGCAACCACAACAATCTAGATATGTCGCGAACGGCGCACTGACTTATAATCGTCCACCAGTTTCTTTTTCCACAACAGGCACTGAAATTAATCAGCAAGGGCAAGAACTGAGCCAGGACATTTTGCTATCAGACCAAGTGATTGATGCTGCAGCAGCTAAGGTCAATGTCCAGCCAACAAAAATACGTCAAAATGTCCTGCTCAAGATGCCTGAAAAAGAGTTAAAGACTGCAGAAAGACAACCTACACCGATGCTCATCGAACTGCAATATAAAGATACTAATATCCAGCGAGCACGGGATACACTGCAGGCATTGATGCAATCAATGATACAACTGAGTACAGAAATTAATACACGGCGATTAAAAGCAGTTATTAGTAAAGTTAACGAACGCTTACCACAAGCTAAAAAGGAATTGCAAGTGGCTGAGCAAAAGCTAGAAGTGTATGACCGCAAAGAGCGACCAGCAATATTGGCTGCAGAAAATGGAAGTTTGCTCAACGCAGTAACCAGTAATCAAATACAGCAACGACAAATTCAATTAATTCTTGCTGGAATTGATGCTCAAATTCGCAGTATACAAGAAAAGTTGGGTTTGAATGTCAACCAAGCTTATGTTTCTTCTGCTTTGAGTGCCGATCCAATTATTGCTAACTTGCGAGCGCAACTTTATCAAGCTGAATCCCAAATAGAAGT
The DNA here is from genome assembly GCA_012031965.1 of Scytonema sp. RU_4_4. GTDB lineage: Bacteria > Cyanobacteriota > Cyanobacteriia > Cyanobacteriales > Nostocaceae > Brasilonema. The sequence continues at coordinate 16,791 of JAAUSC010000112.1, read as the reverse complement.
TTTTAAAAAACAAGGGCTGCGCTCCGAACACCCCACAATGGTTCAGTTGCAGCGTCAGAAAGAAGGTTATGAGAACTTACTTCGGCAACGTGGTGGTGAAGTTGTGGGCGGTGGAGATGGAACAGCAGCACTTCCAGCTACTGTAGCCATTCGCTCCCGAAGCAACCTAGATCCAGCCCGACAGCAGCTGGCAAATCAGATGGTCGCCTTGCAAACTCAGCGTGAGACGCTGCAACAGCAACTCATTGATTCAACACAAGAAGAAGCACAATTGCGGAAGGAGTATTCTCTAATACCCAATAAGCAATTGGAGCGATCGCGTTTAGAACAGGAGGTCGCACTCAAAAGAGCCGTCTATGACCAAATGCAGGTCAAGCTCACAGACGCAAGAACGGCAGAAGCTGAAACAGTCAGCAGCCTCGGAATCGCTAGACCACCAGTCGCAATTGATTCTAATAAAGACCGTCTGAGTGTACCTATTACTCTGGGCATAGGCAGTTTACTAGGATTGTTGGTAGGCAGCGGAGTTATATTTTTACTGGGATCATTGGAAGGAATCTTTAAGACTAAGGAAGACATCCGCGATAGCCTCAAACAACGAGAAGTCCCTTTGCTGGGTGAATTGCCTTTGATGCCAGTTGATGGATTAGCTCCAGATGAACTACCAACAGTCCTTTCTCCAGAGTCTTTCTATCTAGAGTTTTATGAGAAGTTCCGCAGTAATGTGCGCCGCGTTGGCGGGAAACAATTGAAGGTGGTGTTGATTACCAGCACTAGTAGTGCAGAAGGTAAGACTGTAAGTGCTTATAACTTAGGAATAGCATCCGCCCGTGCAGGCAAACGAACCTTGATTGTCGAAACAGATTTGCGATCGCCATCTCACTGTTCATCCCTGAGAGTGACTTCCGACTCCGATGCGACTATTGAACCCTTACATTATTACGCCAACTTGAGCGAATGTATTCGCTTAGTGCCAGATATAGAAAATTTATACATTCTTCCCAGCCCTGGTCCTGTACGTCAATCAGCGGCAATTCTAGAATCTAGTGAAATACGACGACTCATGGAGGATGTACGTGAGCGTTTTGATTTGGTCATTCTAGACACACCATCTCTGAGCTTATCGAATGACGCTCTGTTAATCCAGCCTTACACCGATGGCATTGTGCTGGTGACAAGACCTAATTACACACAGGAAAATATGCTCGCTGAAGCGATTGACCAATTGGTCGAATTTGATGTTGAGTTATTGGGAGTCGTTATCAATGGTACTGATATCACCACTGCCCTGCCTCACCCATATATAGATCCAAACTCTCCACCTGAAGAATCACAAGCACAAGTGACAAATGGAGCTAGGAGATAAAAGGTTATGCTTGTGATTGCGTACCGTGAGAAATGAAAACAAAGGGTGCATCAAACAGTGTCTTCGCTATTTCCTCTGGTGAGCCGGTAGCATCCAACAAAGAACGTCCTGTCCAATAGCGAAAACTTTACATCAGGCGTTGACTGTGGCGAATTACTGTCTCTTGCGTGCCAAGGAAGTTATGTACTGTCCATAGATGTTAGTATTTCTCATATAGCATCAGGATCTGCGTCATTTTAACGTTTTTTTATACAAGATTGTTAATTTTCCTTATTTAATTGGGGAAAAATATTATCAGAAGCGTTTGATGATATCAAATGTCACCTGTCCTGCGGAGGAATTCAAAATTAAAAATAATAAATTCAAAATTCTTTTTTGAAACTTTGAATAAACTTTTAATTTTGAAGTTTGAATGTTTGAGCAGTGAGGGTCCATCTTTAATTTAGTATAAATACAAGCAGATTTTTGTGTCTGCTGTATGTATTGTTTCGTCAAACTCTAAACATACAACTCATAACAGTTAAATACGCTGTCAAATGAACACAAATAAGACTGGGAGCATTACCAGCATTATTGAAAAGTGTCTTCCCTATTACGAAAAACTTTCCTTGAGTGAAAAACCAAAGACAATAGATGAGTTTGCTGCTAAACTCCTCCCTCAATGCAAGAGTGACCATCTTGAATACGCTGAACACAGAGCGGTGTATGAACAACCGCTACAGCATCACACATATTTGGACAAGTATCGCTCCCTTTTGCAGCAACCTTCACCCCATCACAGCAAAAATGACTGATTTAGATTATAAATACGCCTTATTGTACCAACGGCGATTGAATTTACTCCAAAACCAAGTCACGGCTGAGTCAGAAAAAGTCACGATGGCATTAGATTTAGCAACGCATGATGATATTCATAGGTTTGCACTGTTCGAGGTAAAATTCCAAGAACTTTGGTGCGCCGTGACAAACAGTCTAGAAGAACTGCTCAAAGAGCTTAGACAAAAGCGAGAAGCAGTTGATATGGATTTTAAGAAGCAAGTAGAAGCTGTTTTCCTGGCTTGTCGCAGTCATACAGGAATTCCGTCAATTCAAGAAATAGAACAGCGCTTTTGTATTGAAAAGAGCTACGCAGTGGTATACGAAAAGTACTTAAATGAAATCCGCGCTCATTTATCGAAACATCTGTCGTCATTAGATAACGGTTTAGAGCGATCGCTTGACAATGTAAAATTGCAAGTGGCTCAAATACTGATAGACAAAGGACACTTGGGAAAACTGACACAAGCTCAAGGAGTAGAATTTATCGAAGCGATCGCCACGCAAATACCCAATGAGCTGATACCAGGGATACCAAGTCAACTGAAATATGGGTTCCAAACGCTGGCGAAGTTTCAGCTTTCTTACCGAGGATTTCTACAGTACCGCATTCGCAAATATTTAGATGGACTGACTCCAAATGAGCCTGCAACGCTCAAGCTTTCCGCATCGTCCTCTGCTGAACAAGTGCTGCTCAATCTCAAGATTGCTTATGCAGAAGCTATTGGTAAGTGTGAAAAAGCTTTGAAAGGTTTGCTGTGCGAGCCAAGTCAAGTGATTTATGCAATTGTAGAAGAATTTCTAGATTGCATACTTCGCGCTAAAGATGTAGAGAGTGAATGGCGAATCTTTTTACAAGACGTGCGAGGGCAAATTTGGCAGGAATTTCAAGACTTAGGCGATGGCGCAAAGCGCCCATCCCAGAAGGAAGAACACACTCAGTTGCAACACGAGGCGCTGAAGTCTGTTGAGCAAGCAACAGCTGCTAATCAATGAGGAAGCATCAAAGCACCCCAGATACTCCCAATAATGATTGGAAGAAAGCTTGGTTTAATTTCCCTTGGTACGATAGACGGAGAAAAGAATCGTTTCCATTCCCTGTTCCTATTATCTCGTAGATACCACGGTTAGAGCTTGGTGACCTAACTGCATCAGCAAGTTTTTGTAGAATGAGTTTGCGCTGTTCAGGTTTTGTCCTCTCGCTTCTACCAAGCAAAGAAAGGATTTGAGCAGAAGTATATGCGACTTTCGCACTATCGTCATAAAGCTGTTCAAAAAGTTGGTCAAGCATATGACCTTCTATTCGGCGTATACGTGTAAAAGTTTCTACGACTGCTCGCTCAACGTCATGCTCCTCAAGTAAAGCTTGTTGCAGAGCATTAACAGTGTTTATTGTTATTTTATCTAAGTAACCAATTAATTTGATAGCAGCAACACGTCCAGGTACAAAGCTATGTTTTTCACCGCCTCTGCTAATAATGGCTCTAGATTATTTTCACGAGCTAAGTTAACAAATGTTGCTGGTGATAACTCAGCATAGACTGCCACATCAGCTAAAAGTACAGTAAGCTTACAGAAATATTTTTCATTGCACACACTATTCGCTAAAGTTTTTGTCAACCAAGCGATGAGCAGTTGGAATATTTCTGGTTCATCATTAATAATCACTGCATATTTTTCTGATGCATTACAGAACAAGCTTCCGCCTGTACCATTTGGATATGTGTTTGAGAGTGCAATTTCACCAAGTACATTCTTGAGGTTATACCGTTTCCTAGTCAACTGAGATACACCAAAATCTTTTTTATCAGAATGAACACCCTTGAAAACGTAACTCACTAGGTTGGTAATCGCTGTACCCACTTCTTTTATAACCACTTCTTTAACATCCACTTCTTTTGTAACCACTTCTTCAACGAAAGCAGTAGCAGCAGAGATAGTGTATTCTTCCAGTGCTTTTTCAGCAGCTTCTATAAGATTAATAACCGGGTTTTCACGCTTTTGTTGCAGTGCTATCAATGCTGATTCAATAACAGGACAAGGAATCATTTTTTGGTAAGTATATTCGGAGCCAGAATCAGTTTTCTTAGGTACTAGCTCATATATTTGCAAAGCGCGAATATCTTCCATTCCTGCAATGCTTAGATTTTTCAGCCAAGAACTTGGATCTTCCGTATAATTTTGCTTATTCTCAGGCAAGAGTAACCAACACAGTGAACACATCATTGCTTTACGAACCCGGTTATTTCCAGCTTCAAAAGCACGACGAAATGCTTTCCAACCCTCTGGTGTCAGTTCTGCAATTCCTTCCAAGTTTTTTTCTGCTGCATCTGCAGCATAGGCATTAGTATTAACTATTTCTGCCCATTGTTCAATTAAACTTGGATCATCATGTATGATATCATATTGTGTTAACCGCGCTGCACCAGCAATAGATGGTAGTTCTTCTTTATAATCATTTATTGCCTGTCCAAGAGCATTAATGACTGTCCCACCAAGTTCTGAAGCCCGAAAGAATCGCTGTTCTCTTTTGACACTGGTAATTCCACCATTTAGCACTAGTGTGGCACGTATGCGGGATCTATCTACTCTACTTTTGACTAGCCTTAGTAAACCCTGTATGGTTTGTGGAGTTAAGCGTCTACCTCTTTCCGACAAGAGTAATGCTGCATGATTAACAATAAATTCATCCCAATGTTCTAACCAGCTTTCTATCACTGGAATTGCATCTGGTGTGGGGTCTTGTAGCAATGGTAAGAACTTATGAACAATCTCTTCATTTCCAATATTGAGCAATTGATCTAAAGTTGTTGCAGCAATGCGCGTTAAGGTCAATCCTTTTTCTATACCTGCTTCATAGAGTTTTTCAACTTTCGCGACATCAGGAAAATCAGCTAGTGCTAACCACAAACCATCAACACTAGAAATATTTTCAAAGTGGGTAAGTACATCATTTACAATTGTCCCCAACACAACAGGAGTCCACAAATCTATATCTCCCTCTGTTGCTTGTTGTAACTGGTCGTGAATCTGTAAAAGTTGCGGACTACGTAATCTGAGTGCTTTGAATTGACTCCAGGAGTCAGTTACATTTTGAGCAACTCTAAAATACTCTGTGAGCAAATCAGGTTCAGAAACCAAGAAAGGGTACAGAAGACTTAGAGTTTCGGCTCTTTGGTATTCATTGTTAATCAGAGACGCCGTTTGAACTGCTTCACGCAGTAAATTTTCTTGTTTTTCTAGCTGAAAATACTTTGACAAACGTGCTAACGCTCGCGTTTTATCATCTGGATCTGAGATTGTTTGAGCAGCAAATAGAGTTTCCTCTAATATATTGCTCCGTTCTTGAGTATCAAGATACGGTATCAAGTACTCAAAAACTCGGCATTTTTTATGAGGATCAGAAATAGTACGTGCAACCTCTAGCGACTTTCTGAGCAAAGATTCACGTTGTAAGGGAAAATAACGTGCTAGCCTCAACAATGCCCTAGAATAATAATAGGGATTGTTGACATCATATGCCATTTTTAATATTGCATTTGGCAAGCGAGGTGTTAACTTGAGTTGTGGAGCTAAAGATTGAAGAATTGCCTCGCTGTCATGAGTATTCTGTAAATTAAGTGTCAGTATTTCTGGTAATAAATCAGTATTTTGTTCAATAAGTGGAATGATACCGTGAAGAAACACAGATATCACAGCACCACGAAAATCAGGACGCAACTTTTCTAAAGGTATATTTTCAATTGCATCTATGACTTCCAATGGAATATCAGATGAGTTTGTGATACGCGGAGACAAATCTTCCACTACCCAATTAGATATATATTCATCCCACTTTAAGTTCTGTGTTTGACGAACCAGCGACAAAGAATTAATAATTAAGTGAGGAGACATAGCTGTCATTTTATCTAAAGCAACAGCAGTGTTGTAGATTATATCATCGCTTTCTTCAGTACCTCCTAACAATCTAACAACCCAATATTCTGCATTGATGTAAGCTTTTTGTGTCTCAGATAAACTATCTTCCCAAGTTGTATAATCCAGAGGTTGATTACAGTAAGTCAGCATGACATTACCTAGGGTAGCCACAACATCATTCCAGTGCAAATCATTTAATGCTGAAGAGAATTTATCAAGTGCTAAAATCAATTGTCGTCGCTTGCTAATTTGTCTCTTGTTTGGTTCACTGGGGTCAGTTAGAGGTTGTGGTAGATTAATTTCTGTATGTATGGCACGAGTGACTGAATCTTGCAGTAATCTTCTTAATTGAGCAAACTTATTCAAAACTGACGAAGCAATTTCTTCGTGTGTACCAGAAGCTAAAGCTTTGTGCAACTCAGAAATAATATTTTCGCCCAATACAGCTAAGGCGATGAGCGCATCTACTTTTAGAAGTGGGTTATTAGAACTTTTCCAAAATGACCACAATTTAGGTATGAGAGACTCAGGAGCTTCTCCTCGTTTCAGTGCAGAAAATAATAGGAAAGTTAGAGGTGAGTCACGGTAAATAGCTTCAGCAGTAAATTCAGGAGCTGTTTTAGCTAATGTCATCTTACCATCGTCTCTACCGTCTCTACCATTACATCATTATCCAGATAGAGGGCGATGCTATAGATAGGATCGTTAGCTCCAAATTTACCAATATAATGTTCGCGATTTCGTGCAATTTCTTGCTCACGTATATAGTCTGGTTTACTAAGAAACAAAGCTAATTCGCGATATTCACGCAATATTTCTGGAGCCTTATAGTCATAGTATCCTCCGTAGAGCGCAATGATTAAGCGTAACCACGCAGGGTTAGACTTAATACGTTCTACCAATTTAAAGTCCCTTTGCAAAAAGTTTTTAAAAGGTAGCTTATCACTAGGAAGCTCAACCTGCTGTCTTTTTGTCCACTTTTCATACCTAGTTTTTTCCTCTTGGTACGCTGCTTGAGCAACAGCAAAGTTGGTTTTAAGTTCCTGATATTTGGCAAAATCAGTTTCCTTTAGTTCTTGCCATTTTTCCTCAGTAGGTTGGGTTGGTTCAGGTGGTTCTTTAAGCCCAATTGTGGGGTTGATTATTTCTTGAATACAATTGTTTATTGCCCAATTCCATTTTTCACTATCATTAGGTAGTGCGTCCAGTAATGCCTGGGTAATTTTATTCGTGAACCAATTATGTTTATGAATTAAAGTAGCAGCAGCAGGAGCAACATCAGGACGTGATTCTGGGGGATTTCTCAGTGCTTCGCATAATACCTGCTCAATCCACTCTGTATTATTAACAGCTTGGAGGCGTGTGAAAGCATTTTCTATTTGTTGACGCAGCTTTTCAAATTGTGCTAGTTTCTCGTGGTCAGCATAAGCAAATAGTAACCGCCTTGCGACTTCTTCGACAATTTGTTCTGAGATATTCCCCATTTCCTCCATTGCTGCTGTCATCAAAAGTGGCGTACGTGGTAGCAAATCACCCAAAGGATCATCTGCATCCAATAGGGCTTGCAACATTTCTTTACACTCTCTTGACGCCCAGTTAGAACTAATATGTCCAAGTGCTAGTAAAATGGGTTCTCGCCAGCGCGGGTCATCCAATCTGGATATAATCTCTTGAGCTGCAGTGTCTTTAGAACGAATTAGGTAAAGTGCTGCTAAGTACTCTTGAAAAGTTAGATGTAAGAATCCATAAAGGAATTGACCTCTTGCTGCTAATAGACCCACATCTTCTTGTACAATTTGGACAAAATTGTCTACTTTCTCACCAATCAATTGATTTTTGAATTTGAATTTAGGCAATTCATCCAAGTGTTGAGAGATGATTTTTTTTAGTTCCTTATATTCAATCAGACCAGTCGCGTAATTCTGATGTATGTGAGCAGCTAGAGGTGATAATATAAAAGTCAATTCTTCAGCAGTTAAACCCTGATTTGCTATGAATCCCGTCTTGTACCAATCTCTCTGCTGACGCCAATCTTCCATCAGGATTTCCATTGCTAACTGGTACAGATCAGCACGTTGTTCTGGTAAACTACCACATCTATGGAAAACCATACCTAGAATGGTAACCAGTAGTGGGTTACTTGCCAATTCTCTTATTCTAGGACGATTAGGATCGTAGATAGCTGCCTTTAGAGCTTCTGCTTCCTTTATAGCTTTTTTTTCAACAGCTTCTGAGTTATCATTAGACATACTTAATTCATGAATTGCCCATGTCCAGGTATCGCAGAAATGTTCAACAGCAACTCGACTCATGGGTTCAATAGTCACTTGAGTTGCATGACATCTAATGGGTGAAGCGTGATAACCAGCAATACGACTCGTGATAATAATTTGATTACCGCCAATATCCAATGGAGTCACTTCATTATCAATAAATAAAATCGGTTGTATATGTTGAGATTTAGGCTGACCTTTGATATCTATCCAATCTTTGATAAATTCTTCAATTTTGAGAACAATTTCTTCTCGTTGACTTGAACCGGTAATCTCGTCCATGCCGTCGAGGATAATGACGGCTTCTCCTCTGTTAAGATAATCTTTGATAAGTTTATTCAGATTTTCTGAAGGCAGTTTTTCTCCTGCATGAGTAGGAAATTGTCCAAGCCAAGGATGAAAACCCAGATATTCAATTAACATCAGAGGTTTTTTCTGATAAGCTTCTGCATAGTCTGACACTCTTACCATAACTGGTAGACGTGGTAGTCCCAGACTTATTGTTCTATCACTTTCTTTTACCTCTGGATCAACCTGAGCTAGAGGGGAAATGACCTCACTGTCACCGTTGAGCATAGCTTTTGCTAGTTTGACAGTTAACCAGCGAGCAAGAGTCGTCTTTCCACTACCTGGATCTCCCAAAATAACTAGCCAGCGCTCCTTCTGGAATGCTTCCCCCAAAGTAATGCTCTCAGTTTCCATGCTCAGCGAAGAAGATAAGAGATCCCTTTCTTCAAGAGAAGGCATAATAGGGTGTTCCAGCAAAATGAGTCGTCGAATATACTCAAATTCCTCTTGATTCTCCAGAGTTGTATGTTCAATTTGGGTAACAAATTCTTGAACTTGCTGGTCTAGGAGTTTCTTTGCTTCAATACGCTCTTCAAAAGTTGTACGGTCGCCCTTCAACGCCACATAGACTTTTTCCAAGGGAACCGTTGGAGATTCATTCGCCTCACGCACACCACGCAATTCTAAACGATTGTGTTGTTCAATGAGCCATTGCAAATAAGCTTCAAGAAGATTGACGTTATTTAAGTTATTGGGAGAATCTAAGACTGAACTACTTTGTTGAAATTGTCTTTTTTTTTCGATAATAGCAATTTCAAAGTTATGCTTCTGATTTCCTAACAAGTTTGGTAAAGGAACTTGTATCTCGTTATTTATATTATATTCTTTTGCTTTTTCTTTTAGCCATTCGTAGAGATTATTAATACGAACTCGATTCTCTATATCGGAAATATCCGAAGGTGATTGAGTGAGTGCTTTGTGAATATAAAAAGTTAAAAAACTAGCTTTTAGATTATCAATTTCTTTACCTTTTTGTAAGCGCTCACTTGCAGTCATGAGAAAATAGCGTTCAGATTGCTCAGGATTCCAGTTATTCTCTGCTGCTCCAGCTTTGCAACAATCTAAAATGATCAGTTTATTAAGAGCATTACAATCTTTAAAAGCTTCTGTAATATAGCTTATATTGATCGAATTTTTACTCTTCTGTAAATCATCATTGAGTACAAGCAGTAGCTCACCCCTGGGTGTAAAACCATGTCCTGAAAAATAAAATACAAGGGTATCTGTTTTGCTTGCCCCATCAATAAAATCATCAAATTTAGCTATCAATTCATGTTTACTTTGCTCAGGCTTACAAATTTCATAGCCTTGAGCTTCTAGACACTCACTTATTAAGCAAGCATCATTTTCTGAGTACTTTAGTCCTAATGTATTGACCCCGACTATAAATGCTTTTTTAGACATAAAAACTATGTTTAGTAGCTATTATCTTTTTCTAAATTCGTGGTTTTAGAATTAAATTTTATAACAATACCATTCACTAAACTAAATTGAAATTCAAAATTCTGGATAGTAGATTCTTTTGTTGGTTGAATCATTTGGTATTTTTTGATTTTTTCGTATTGTGGTTTACCTTCTTTATCTAAAAGAAAATTACCACTTGCATCTTTCAATTCATGAATTTCATAAAACTCTACAAAATAAGGCTTTTTATAATATGCATTTAAAACTTGTGAAATAACAAAAGAAATAGTTGCTAATACTGCACTACTTGCTAGGATTATGGTGACTATATCTTTTGTTCTGGCTCCTTCATCTGATAAATATGGTTCAACTCCGTATCTAACTTCTGCGTCAATATTTTCAGATTGTAAAATATCGGATATATCTACATTTGATTCTACAAAATGGAGTATATCATCGTCTAATTCAAGGTAAATTTTTGTTGTTGTCATTTGTCTATGATTCCAATCTTTAATTTCAGTTTTTGAGTACGGGTCTTGGTCGTAAGCCTTCATATAGGGAGCATCCCAATTTTGAAAAAGGATGGTAGTGGGAGCCGGAAAGCTCCCTACTTTGTTACAGAAGCGGGCAAGATGCCCACACTACAAAATAAATTTACACATTTGGGATACTCCCTTCATATAAATCTGATTCACACACCCTGAACAAATGTAAAGTATCTTTTAAGTACATGAAGAGGCTTCATCAGCTGAACTGTTTTGTTGTACATCTTCTTCAAAAACCATACTGCTCATATCTATTTGTTTCACAGCAGCTCCTATAGCTCTAATAAAACCGTAATTCACACTTCCACCAATAAATGCACCTATAAAGGGTACAGCTTTACCTGCAGTTGATGCAGTTAATCTAATAAGTATTTTATTAGCAATACTAAACATCACTGATTTTGTTAGAGACGCACCAATCTCTACACCTAATGAAACTCCTACTATTTTCATAAATTGAGAAAAAGAAACTTTGTATACCCCTTTTTTATGGTAAATGACTCCTAATGTGACTCTAAACTGTTGAACAACGTTATTTATAACATCGACAGGGACTCCAACAATCATGGTAGAAAAGCCCCCAAAACCAGTAGCGGCACCTGTTGTGGCAGCTAACAATGCACAATCAGAAATAAACCTATCAATTCCATTTTTATCGACGCTCTCCTTTATCCCTTCTTGATTCATGCTTTCAAATACTTTCCGAAAACTGTCAACGAGTAAAGCTTCTTTGTTCATAATTACCTTTTTGAGATTGATAGAAGAAGACTGAACATCAAACCCATATTTCTCTTTTAAGAAAGATCTCAGCTGTTTACTAGGTTTTTCTCCATAACAAGAACCGATGACCTTTCCGTAATCCTCTAAATCGATAATTTGGCCTGATTCTAATGCTTTTAAGAATGCCTGCTCTAAATCGGGCTTTACGTAAACGAAATAATAAGCCCATCGTCCAGTGCTATCTTTAGCTTTTAGTTTATGAATTAAGTGACCTCGTTCTGCAAAATATTTATCTACATACATCATAAGAACAGGAACTCCCTATGAATCAATTTTATTGGTTTTGGCTTATTGTAAATCTGGATATAACATTTACTCCTAAGATGCACATTTTAGAACCCTCATACAGCAAGGCTTTCACCAAAGCTAATAAAAAGGTGCTTCTTTCAAAAGTTGCGAGGGGGTTTGATACTTTTGAATGCGTGACTTTTGACTTCCCCATCGTGGAGCGCTCAGATCTTGCATCTGAGTGAAAAACCAAGTTTCTTGAGAACACCTGCTCGTAGAAACCTTAATTTCTGGTTCTCCAAACCCGGTTTTTTGGGTCTTGTTAAAAATGGTGCAATTTTCTTCACAAACAATCTAATAAGCTAATGCACATTTAACTTGCATATTTTTAATATTGGAGAAAAGCATCAATCTTTCTCACCTGCATCCCTGCGGTCTAAATGTGAAAATTAGATGTGTAACAGCCTACTATTCGGAATGCTACCCTGATCAATGTGATATGGGACTCAAGCTGTATAAAAATTGAGCTTACCAGACAATAATTTCGGCGGCTTCGCGTCTCATTCGCCGCCGCCTCTTTGTGTTACCACAATTTGGTCTTACGCCGCGTCTCTGGTCTTGCGACCTTTATCCTCTCAATGGAGGAACCCGCGCAGCCGCCCGCCTCCCGCAGGCAGTTATTGATTTTTGGTCGAGAATTCACATGGAGTGTGCTTACGCGTTCCAGCGGCAAATTCTTTTCCCCCTTTCTCACGCTAGTTACTTTGGTAAGCGTATTACCGCTACTTTTACCTGTTGTTTGCAGCCGTGTGGGTGGGTCATCGACCAATACTATTATACAACACTTACTCGTAAAGTTTCGGATAAATTGAGAATTCCTCAATCACCCCACTTCCTTATCAACCTAACGGTTGGTTACGGTCGGAGGTGCTCTCGTCATTGTCCGGTGTCCATCCCCACCCTCAACGACAGTAGGGTGGGGACTTCCGCGAATCTGTTAAACTTCCCCATAATCTAAATTCCGTACTATAAGTAAGATAAATAGTGTGCTTGTCTGTAACGGTAATAACTTTTTGGGGAATCAACAATGAGTCAAGCAGCACCAGCAAACGCAGATACTCCATCACTCGTCACACAAGACTATAAAGATTGGTATCGACAGGGTAAACGGCTCGAAAAGAAAGGACATTACGAAGAAGCGCTCACTTATTACGACAAAGCTATAGGAGTTTGCCCTGATGAATACTGGCTGTGGTACGATCGAGGCTGTGTCCTGCGAGAATTGGCTCACTATGAGCAAGCGATCGCCAGTTTTGATCGAGCATTAGGACTTCGCCCCAATGATTATTGGGCATGGTACAGTCGAGGCTACATTTTGCTAGAAGATCTCGAGCAATTTGAAGAGGCGATCGCCAATTTTGACAAAGCCCTCGCAATTCGCCGTGATGATTACTGGGGATGGTTTCGTCGGGGAGATGCCTTCAGACATTTAGAGCGCTATGAAGATGCAATTTCCGACTATGATGAAGCTCTATCAATCCGCCGCGATGATTACTGGGCGTGGTTTCGCCGGGGAGATGCATTAAGGCATTTAGGTCGTTATGAACAGGCGCTCAAAAGTTATGACGCAGCCCTTTGTCTTCGTTCGGATCATTTTTGGACTCATTACAAGATAGGCGATACGTTGAGATATCTAGAGCGATACGAAGAGGCGCTTATAAGCTATCAAAAAGCAATTAAACTGAAGCCAGACGATGAGTATGCTTGGTATAACAGCGCTTGCTGTGCAGCCCGAGTTGGAAAAAACCGCTAGCGTTTGAATACCTGAAGACAGCACTGGAAATTAATCAGAATTTTCAAATCTTTGTCAAGACTGATCCCGATTTGGATCTCATCCAAGATCATGAACAACTTGATGACTTGCTGTGTAGAATCGCTGAGTGGAACGCTTGACATTTTCCCACCGCCAAGCATAACGGCTATGGCGGGGGATCCCCAGAGTCGCCTAACACCAATAGAAGTACAAAAAAGATACGGATACCATCCAAAGACGCTATCAAGATGGGGGTTTTCAGCATTTTTCTTATAAAATCGCCCAAACCCTGCGTCAGAGGGGTAACTTTGCAATGCGATCAACCCATTCTTCTGCACTTGATGCTGACCAAATCATAAGCAATTCCTCGATAACAACTTCAATCGCTAACTTTCTGGATACGATGAGAACTCCTGCACTTTGATTGTTTATGATGAATTCCGCAAATTCTGATGGCATTGTTTTTCGATCATGGCTAACGAGAATACGCCCCTGCTGTGCTGCGATCGCCAATACTTCTGGATCTTTGATACCTTTCAACCCAGCAGCAAAGGCAGTTTGGAAGTCAATTGTGGGTTCTTGTCGTAGAACTCCTGTCACAATCACCTGATTCAAATCAGCATCAGCTTGGTAACGAACGTTCACAATACTGCCTTTCTTGCTGCCTTAGCCGCCATGAGCTTATTATACAAAGCGGGATCAGTAGTCTGTAGCGGCTGAGGCATGGCATCAAAAGCTGCTTCCTCGGCTGCTAGGTAAGCGTCAATGTCAGCACGATTGGCTAGATAAAATGCGATCACCCCATAAACTTGTTCAAGTGTCAGCAGGGGGAAAGACTGAACAATGCTTTCAGGTGATAGCCCGCTTTGGAAGGCATATACAATAGAGTCAAGGGAAACTCGGGCATCTACAACCCAATAAGCATCATTTCGATATTCTACATATGACTTGGCTACTACGACTGGCATATGGTCGCTCTCGCTACAACTATACTCTGATCATAAAAGCACGTTAAAAGTTTACTATTTTTGAGCCTCTATCTGCTTAACCGCTGTCAGCGCCGAGTAACTCACGCCAGCAGTTCCTTCGCCTGGATGGGTAGAGTCACCAACAAGCCACAGATGGTTGATAGGTGTACGATTGGCAAAACCAAAGGGACCGAAAGTTGATATCCTTTGACCAATACCACCAACAATACCCTGGTCTCGTGCTGTGTACCGTGCAAAGGTGCGAGGAGTGGCTGCTTCTACATGAACAATAGTTTCTGGCTTTAGGTAAAAGAACTTTGCCAGACGGGAGATAGCATCTTGTGTATACTGCTGCTTTAACCCCTCATAATCATCAGTCAACCACCACTGTTTCGTATCTACAAACGAAGAAGCAATAATTGTTGCTTTTCCTTCTGGGGCGCGCCCATCTCCTGGATGACTCACAGAAACAAATAGGGAATTATTCTCGCCAATTGGACCTTTGGCATCATACATAAATTGGAGATGAGGCGGACATCCAAAAGGAACAGCACTTTCATTTACGCCCAGATACACAACGAAAGCACCTGAAGCTGGTGGTAGTTTTTCGACTCGTCGCTTGTAACCATTAGGAGCCTTATTGCCTAATAACTGTACTAAATTTTGCGCAGTAACATTAGCAACAACGTGGTCAGCTGGTTCTGTCCAGACTTCGCCAGTTTTCTGGTTACGAACAACCACAGCACTCACTTTGCCTTTTTCGACTTTGACATGTTCAACTGTGTGGCGCATGAGCAACTTGCCACCTTTTTTTTCTAGGGCTTCTAAGAGGCGATCGCTCAAAACTTGCATACTACCCTGGAGATGATACAGTCCCTGCGGGAACTGCGATACACTCAGCGCTGTTGCTGCATAAAGTAAAGCCGTCTCTTCGGCATCTACCTGAGAGTAGAGCTTGAGTTGCAAATCCAAAAACGTTTTTAAGCGATCGTTGTTTCCTAGCTTATAGGCACGCAATGCGTCCCCAACCGTAAACAAAGTGTAAGGTACAGTTATTAATGTACTGGGACGCACTGCTTTGGTAAGCTGCAGGAAATCCCACGCGTTACGTGGTGGTAGGATTGGATCGCGTCCTTGAAATTCCCAACTCGCTTTAAACAAAGCCGCCATCAACTCCCAAAAAGGTTCGCTACCGGGAAACTGTTGTTGTCGTTCCTCTTTCCATTTCTCTGGATCTCGCCAAACGTTGATCGGTGTCTCCTCACCTGGTAAATACACTGCACAAGCTGGGTCACAAGGCGTTGCTTGCGGTAAGTCAATTTCTAATTCTGTGAAAATACGATGGTGGATTCCCCCTGGTTCCAACCCTGCTACTTGAGTGGCTCCCACATCAAAGGTAAATCCTTTACGTTGAAATGTAGAAGCACAGCCTCCTGGTACGAGGGCTTGATCCAAAATCAAGACACTGTAACCTCTATGCGCTAATAGCGCACCAGCAGTCAGTCCGCCAATTCCGGCACCGATAACTATAACGCGAGATTTGCTCTTGCCAACACGATTATCTGGCATTGCTCTTTATGATATATTTCTTAATATTTCTAATTATTATTTTATAATAAATGTAAATACTTAAAGAGTTAAGCTTACACTGTTGGGAAAATGAAAAATTCACGCAGTTGCTTGTCAATCGCTTTCAAGGAGAAGCACTGTTGAGCCCGACACCAAAGCACGTTGACTAAGTTCACGCATCCAAGCTGCGTTAGCTGTGGTAGTTTTTGTGGTTAGTTAGACGGACATAACAATATAAGTCTCAAAAAACCTAGGTTAAGTTGCAGCCCAGTTGTAATGATAAATGAAGGAAATAAAATAAAAGACTTGTAAGGAAATAAATATAAAAAATACAAGATTATATGTAAAGTTTCTGTTTTGAATTAACAACGATAGCATGAGATATAAAGGAAAAATAGGAATCATGAGCCTAAGAGATGCTTGGCTCGTATTTCTTGAAACAATTAACAACATGTTGAAAAGAGTGTAAAGTTTGTAATCCCATGTGATCAGTTGATTTTTGATTATCATAATAGTTAGGATAACTGCAAACAATAGAAATATGATACTTATTATGCTTAAATCCCAGCTATAATAGGAAATAAGACTATGATTAACTAGATAATCTAAAATCGGACGAAAAGGATATGATAAGCTCTGATCCCATGCTTTCTGTATAACAAAGCTTGCAAATATATTACCAGTTAAAAATAAATATGAAGCATGAAAGCTAATAGCGATAAAGGCATTAATAATAGGGATAAAATACCCCAATTATGTTCTT
>JAAUSC010000322.1 GCA_012031965.1 Scytonema sp. RU_4_4 | reverse complement strand
ATGTCCCCAATTTTGCCAAGATGTATTATTATTTCCAAACACAGTCACTTGGCAGTTATCGGCATGAGTGAAAAAACAATAGAAAGCTATGGCAAGGGTTTTCTAGTGCTACTTTTGCCTATCTCGTTTTTGATTATTTTCCTAGTTGCTACTTGGCGAATTTGGCTGGGACTAATACTGTTCGTCTTGGCTTTCAACATCTGGCAACTCTATAAATGGCAACAGTGGTCACAGAAAGTGAACCCGATTTTCCATCAACTGATTCGGGAAAACCAGGGCATAATTACACCAATGGATCTGGCAATCAAGGGCGGTTTTTCTGGAGAAATGGCAAAACGCTACCTAGATACCAAGGCAGCGGAATTTGCTGCTAGCACGATTAACTCGGAAGACGGAAGCAAAGTGTATCAATTTATAACTGCGAGTACTTTAGGCAGCATACTTGACAGTAGCGAACCACCTAAAGAACTTGAAAGTCAACCCGTTGCACAGCGCGCACTACCGTTTCTAGCACCACCACCCCAAACACATCTACAAGAACCAGAAGAACCAGAAACTGAATCACTACCTCAGCCTACCCAAGAGGAAGTTAAAAAACCGCTGGAAAAACAATTGATGTTTGGCTCTCTTATTCAATCAGAACTTGCCAAGCGCCTCAATGTTTATTCCAGCACAGTTTATAAGCGGCGGGATGATCCAGAGTTTTCAGAGTGGAGTCGCAGCAGGGACCCGGATGGCATTGCTTGGAAATACTCTCGAAAAAATAAAGAGTTTTTCCCGGTTGAAGAAGGCAAAAGTTAAAAGAGACTTCTTTTACTTTTCTATTTTTCCTTCCATTTTTCCTTGTAAACCGACAGCTTCGGAGATGGTATTTAATCCGCTTTGTTCTAGTTTAGATAGCAAACCTTGGAGAACGTGGCGTATCATGGCTGGACCTTCATAAATCCAGCCTGTATAAACCTGAATCAGACAAGCACCAGCTGTAATTTTCTCCCAGGCATCTTCAGGTGTAAAAATGCCGCCAACACCGATAATCGGTAATTGACCAGCTGTTTGCTGCCAAATAAAACGAATGACTTCGGTAGAACGTTCCCTGAGTGGCGCACCACTGATACCACCGGCTTCTTGTTGAGGTGATTTGCCAGTTTGAGGAATCACCTGTGTTTTGAGTGCATCTCTACGAATAGTGGTGTTGGTGGCAATAATCCCAGCCAGTTGATAGGTTTTTGCCAGGGAAATAATATCGGCGATCGCCTCCCATTCCAAATCAGGAGCTATCTTGACAAAAATAGGCTTATATGCATAATTCTCGTGTTGTAAAGCATCCAAGATAGAACTAAGCATGGCGGCATCTTGGAGCGATCGCAATCCTGGCGTATTGGGTGAAGAGACATTGACGACAAAATAGTCTCCATAATCCTTGAGTAAGCGAAAACTATTAAGATAATCCTTAGCAGCTTCTTCTAGGGGAGTTATCTTAGATTTTCCCAGATTGATACCTATGGGTATAGACAAGTTTAATTGGTTAACTTCCGCCAACCGCGCTGCCATTGCTGCTGCACCTTGATTATTGAAGCCCATACGGTTGAGAGCGGCTTGATCTAAGGGTAAGCGAAACAAGCGAGGACGAGGATTTCCTGGTTGTGCATGAGAAGTGACAGTTCCCACTTCTGCAAAGCCAAAACCAAGTCTTGACCACATGGGAACCGCAACGCCATCCTTATCAAACCCAGCTGCTAAACCTAGAGGGTTAGGGAAGTGTAACCCGAACAAATTTTGTTCTAGACGTGCATCAGCTAGGCAAAAGGACTGTGCAAGAAATTGGTTAATCCAGCTTGCAGGCGCTTGGTGGTTAGTTTTTCCCAACCAGCTTAAACTGCGAATCGTTGAGGTATGTAACCACTCTGGATCTGCTTTGAGCAGAGTGAATAAGAGGGGACGAAGTGCATTTTTGTAAATATCCACCAAAATTTAAAGTTGCTGAATCTGGTTATTGTCATAAGCAACTCATATAGTAACAATCTGAACCTTCCAGATTCCCGACTTCTATAAGAAGTCGGGAATCTTGTTGTTCACCAATAAGCATCCTTTACACCATCGGCTTAGTAAATCCAATGTTGTCATCAATGACTGTTGTTGGTCCTACGGGAACCTTCTCCGGGTCTGGTAGGTTGAGTGTCTCGAATTCAATTTTGTCGTTCCACACCTTTCTGAAGAAATCCTTGAACACCTCAATCGTGAGCAACTCGCCAGAGCAACGACGGTAGCCGAAACCGAAAGGTGCGTAGCCAGCATAGTCACATACGGGAAACACCTTGTCATCAGCAATGTTGTAAACAGTGCCAAATGCACTATTGGTTAGTTCTGCATTTCTGCCGTCCTTCACCTCGAATTTCTCTTTGTGGAAGGGACATTGAGCAAATCCGATTTCTTTAGATTTGGCTTCGTCAATTTGGTCGCTGGTTGGCGCATCTTTGTAGCGATCAGGATCGAACTTCTTGGGGTTCTCCCAGTGTCGTGGTTCTTCACTGGTCGCCTTATGCGGACTCATAACATAGCCATATCTATCGTATAGTGGTTCTCTCGTTTCTTTGACAGCAGAGATGCTTCCGGCGTTTGGCGAAATCGTGCGGAATAACTCCATCACGAACCGATCAAGAGGGGTAAATGGTGAATCGTTTGCCTGGTCATAATCACCACTTTCCATCGTCTTTTCAAACCATGCGCGGATGTCAGGGTCTCCTGTGTCCTTGCTCAGTTTAGACATGATGTTGTAGATAGTATTGCCCCACTGACTCAAAGCAACGAAATTATGGAAGCACTCGAAAACAACATCTTTGCGCCTGAAATCGTCTCCCTCTTCACCATTCTTAATCCAGTAATACACAAACGTCTTCTTTGGATCTGCGACATTTCCCCTGATCACGTCTTCGACTCTTGCATCAATCCATTCTTTCAAAAACTTGCGGAGTGCGCGCACCCTCATGTAATTCTCATAGACAATCTCCTGTGTTGGATCTCGATAGGCAAGGACAGTGTTGAAACTCTCCCCTATCTGCCGAACCTCCGGCGGAATAGCATCGCCCTTGACACCGAGGTGTAGATTCCAGTACAGGTCGAAATAGTTATCTAGGTACTGACGCATCAGGGGTTTACCAGCATTCTTTTGGTCAAATAGCTGGTCGAAAAACTGAACCACCTTGTCCCCATACATGGGGCGATATAAATCAGGGGTAAGGGCTGAAGAGTAAATTCTTTTTCTAAGATTGTGGTCGCCACGTTTTTCATAACCTTGGATAAATACCGAGAGCCCATCCTCTTCCTGATTAGGTTCCCAGTTGTCATACAACATTCCCCAGAAGTAATAAGGTAGGGCGTTCTCCTTGCTGAATCTTTCCTCATCGATCATAGGAAGGGATAGCTTCTCTCCTAAATAGACACTTGTCAGGAAAGAAGGCACGATCACATGCTTAATGTAAGAAAGGTCAAAAATAGTAGGAAGTGATTCGCGAAGACGACTGAGGGCTAACGCCTTTCTCTCAGGGAGCTTTGAATTTATATCTTCCTTAACCTCGTTAGCAAGGGTAGAGAAAAATTCAGAAACATCAAGAATAGGAAAAAAAGACATGATTTGGACTCCTTGTGTCTGGGTGCAACAAATTCATCCAGCTACATAAAATAAATAGATGCTAGCATTTTGATCTCATGCAGCTTCGCTATCTTTAGGCGTAAATGGAGCGTGTAGACATGCGTAGCGTCCTTCAAAAAGCTAATGAGAAACAAAAAGCTAATGGGAAATTCAGACCATACTCAAAGCGAGTAAGAGAAGATAGGAATTACCAGACGTGCGATGGGGAACCACTTGCTGTTACTGTTGGATGAACAGAATTCTGTAAGCTTGAGAATGTCATCTAAATAGCCCAGATGTTTGCTACGATTAGTTTATTTGATTTTTAGTTTTGGAAGTTGTGCTTTGAATTGATTGTGAGCGGTTCTACTCCACAATTAAGTTACAAAATTTACCCTTATGTTGTACCAAAGTCGCTATAATTAATTTCCAAATCTCACCAAATCCAGCTCAAATCTGCTGATTAATAATATGGGACGTGCTCGTTCTAAATCTGACCTGCCCACAAAAATTTGTCCGGTATGTCAGCGCCCTTTTACTTGGCGCAAAAAATGGGCAGATTGCTGGGATGACGTAAGATATTGCTCAGAACGTTGCCGTCGTCACCGTTTTCAAGGTAAAAATAAGACTAGTGAGTTGCCGTAAAAATACGGGGAAATAAAAAAAGAGATGGAGATCAAGGTACAACCTAAGTTAATTATTCATGGAGGGGCTGGTAGTTCTCTAAAAGGAAAAGGAGGAATAGAGACGGTACGCCGTTCTCTCTACCAAGTCATAGAGGAAGTCTATTTTCTCCTAGAGTCGGGAGTAAATGCGAAAGAGGCTGTTGTGCGGGGTTGTCAAATGTTGGAAGACGACACCCGCTTTAATGCTGGTACTGGTTCAGTGCTGCAATCGGATGGTCAAATCCGCATGAGTGCTTCTGTTATGGATGGAACATCCCAAAGCTTTAGTGGAGTGATTAATGTCTCACGAGTCAAAAATCCCATTGACTTAGCGATCGCTTTACAAAGCTCTCCTGACCGCGTACTCTCGGATTACGGTGCAGCCGAATTGGCACGGGAGTTGCAAATCCCTAGCTACAATGGCTTAACGGAGTTGCGCTTGCAAGAGTGGATACAAGAGCGCCAGGACAATTTTAAAAGAACGATGGCTGGGGTCGTTGCAGAAGCAGAACTGGTGGAAGCCAGCAATGCCCGACGCGGTACGATTGGTGTTGTTGCTTTGGATACTTATGGAAAACTAGCTGTTGGTACTTCTACTGGTGGTAAAGGATTTGAGCGAATTGGACGCGTAAGTGATTCTGCAATGCCAGCAGGGAATTATGCGACAAAATATGCAGCGGTCAGTTGTACTGGTATTGGAGAAGATATTATTGATGAGTGCTTAGCAGCACGAGTTGTCATACGTGTCACTGATGGTCTATCCCTCAAAGAAGCGATGCAGCGCTCATTTGCAGAAGCACAAGAAAACAAAAGGGATTTTGGAGCGATCGCCTTAGATATTAATGGAGCGATCGCTTGGGAAAACTAGCCAAGCTCTCCTTGCTGCTTACCACAATGGCGAGAAAATCGGCGATACCT
>JAAUSC010000321.1 GCA_012031965.1 Scytonema sp. RU_4_4 | reverse complement strand
ATTTAACTAAGCTACCTTGCGATACACCAGAGGAAACAGCAGCATTTGTCAGAAGTTTACCAATCAGTCCAGAAAAACCCTGGATTATGCAAGAGTTTATTCCTGGTAAGGAATTTTGCACTCACAGCACAGTGAAAAATGGGGAATTACGATTGCACTGCTGTTCAGAATCTTCAGCTTTTCAGGTTAATTACGAAAATGTAGAAAATCCGAAAATTCAAGAATGGGTGAGGCATTTTGTTAAGAAACTGGGAATGACTGGACAAGTTTCTTTTGATTTTATCCAAGCTGAAGATGGGGTGGTTTACGCCATTGAATGTAATCCTCGGACGCATTCGGCAATTACAATGTTTTACAATCATCCACAAGTAGCAGATGCTTATTTGAGCGAAGAATCTTTTAGCGAACCTCTTGAGCCACTGTCAGACAGTAAGCCGACATACTGGACATATCACGAAGTCTGGCGACTGACTAGTATTCGTTCTTTTGCTCAGTTGCAAACTTGGATACGCAACTTTCTGCAAGGTACTGATGCTATCTATAAGTCGGATGACCCATTGCCGTTTTTGATGGTACACCATTGGCAAATTCCTTTGCTTTTGGTTAATAATCTGTGTCATCTTAGAGGTTGGACAAGGATTGATTTTAATATTGGTAAACTTGTGGAATTTGGTGGCGATTGAGTGAGGGGAGAAATTTAATGTAACCGCAGATAAACGCAGATGGACGCAGATGAATACAGATAATTCATCTGTGGTTCTAAAGGATTAATTCTAGATTTAGACTGAACTCAGAATTTTCTATTATGCATACTACAAAAGCACATCCAGTCCTTGATGCAGATACTCACACAGAATGACTCCTCACACACGCATTAAAAGAGCGACTTAGAGGTGAATTGGTGAATTGCCTACTTTTATAACAGTACCTAGGAAGATGAATCATGTCAGTACTTCGTATCCTTCATTTAGTTGGCTCTGCAGACAATGATTTTTACTGTGATTTGTCACGCCTTTATGCTCAAGACTGTCTAACAGCAACGGTAGATCCATCACGCTATGACTTTGTGATTGCATACATCACACCTGATCGCCACTGGCGATTTCCTCGCTCTCTCAGTCGAGAAGATATTGCTGTCGCCAAACCGATTCCTCTGTTTGATGCCATACAGTTTATAACAACGCAAAACATTGACCTCATGTTGCCACACATGTTTTGTATCCCTGGAATGAGTCACTACCGCGCACTATTCGACCTACTCAAAATTCCTTACATAGGCAATACTCCTGATGTTACAGCAATAACGACCCACAAAGCCAGAGCTAAAGCAATTGTCGAAGCAGCAGGGGTCAAAGTACCTTGTGGAGAACTGCTCCGCCAAGGAGATGTTCCGACAATTATACCTCCAGCAGTCGTTAAACCCGCAAGTTCCGACAACTCTTTAGGGGTAGTCTTAGTCAAAGAGGCTACTGACTATGACGCTGCTTTGAAGAAAGCATTTGAATATGCTTCGGAGGTCATCGTAGAAGCATTCATTGAACTCGGTCGAGAAGTCAGATGCGGTATCATTGTCAAAGACGGAGAGCTAGTCGGTTTACCCCTTGAAGAGTATCTGGTAGACCCCCACGAGAAACCCATCCGCAACTATGCTGACAAACTCCAACAAACGGACGATGGCAACTTGCGTTTGACTGCTAAAGATAATATCAAGGCTTGGATTGTAGACCCTAATGACCCGATTACCCAAAAAGTTCAGCAAGTGGCTAAGGAGTGTCATAAGGCTTTGGGTTGTCGCCACTACAGTTTATTTGACTTTCGGATTGACCCAAAGGGACAACCTTGGTTTTTAGAAGCAGGTTTGTATTGTTCTTTTTCCCCTAAAAGTGTGATTTCCTCTATGGCGAAAGTAGGGGGAATTCCTCTAGATGAGTTATTGATGACGGCGATCAATGAAACGTTGGCATAATATGATATCTGGCAAATCACCCCGTTTTAAATTCTGAAAATTCTGGATAATACTTTGAGTATAAACATTGTTTTTTGAGCAACTTCCACAATCGCTCAATCAGGTTTAAATTCGGAGAAGAAGAAGGCAGATATAGTAATTCAATTTGAAGAGTATCTGCTAACTCTTGTACTAATTTACATTTTTGATATCTAGCATTGTCACAGACTAACGAAACACAACATTAGTTTAGATTTCATGTTAGGTTTCACTATCGTTCAAACGCCACTTTGCTCAAGTCGAGAAACCCTTCTTGTGCAAGTGGCTCCCTAAGCTACAAATATAAGATATTAACAATGAGTGTTTATTAAGAAATCAATCAAAAGTAGTATATAAATTTCTGACGAAATTAGGCATATAAACTTAATGCTTTTTTCACCAGGTAACAAATAGTACGAATGCTATATTAAAGGCAAAGCCATGTACTGAAGTTTTGAGGAAAAGGCAATGACGACAACACTCTCTGCGCCTCATTCTATCGAATCCTTGCTAGGTAAAGAAGCAGAAGACTTGCTCACCTATAAGGCAAAAGTTTCTAAGGATTTGCTACATCTACCAGGACCAGACTTTGTGGATCGAGTTTGGTTGAACAGCGATCGCAATCCCCAAGTTTTGCGTAATCTCCAAACACTATACTCTACCGGACGGCTGGCAAATACTGGGTATCTTTCTATTCTCCCTGTAGACCAAGGGATTGAACACTCAGCGGGTGCATCATTTGCGCCCAATCCTATTTATTTTGACCCAGAAAATATTGTTAAGCTGGCAATAGAAGCAGGCTGCAACGCTGTTGCTACGACATTGGGAGTTTTAGGTTCAGTGTCACGCAAATATGCTCACAAAATTCCCTTCATAGTCAAACTCAACCACAATGAACTGCTAACTTTCCCCAATCAATTTGACCAAGTTTTGTTTGCTTCAGTCGGACAAGCTTGGAATTTGGGTGCAGTTGCTGTGGGTGCGACAATTTATTTTGGCTCAGAAAACTCCACTCGGCAAATTCAGGAAATCAGTCAAGCCTTCAAACGCGCTCATGACTTGGGGATGGTGACGATTCTTTGGTGCTATCTGCGGAACAACGCTTTCAAAGAAGACAAAGACTATCACCTTGCGGCTGATCTCACAGGACAAGCGAATCATCTTGGTGTGACAATCGAAGCTGACATTATTAAACAAAAGTTGCCTGAAAATAACAATGGCTACGGAGCAGTCGCCAAAGCGACTGGTAAGAGTTACGGTAAAACCAATGAGCGGGTTTACACAGATTTGACAACCGACCACCCAATTGATTTAACTCGTTATCAGGTACTCAATTGCTATTGTGGACGTGCAGGGCTGATTAACTCTGGTGGGGCGTCTGGAAAAAATGACTTTGCAGAAGCTGTTCGGACTGCGGTAATTAACAAACGCGCTGGTGGAACAGGATTAATTTCTGGGCGTAAAACATTTCAACGTCCGTTTGAGGAAGGAGTGAAGTTGTTCCACGCGATTCAGGATGTTTACTTGTCTGATGCAGTGCGATCGCCTAGAGCACAGAGAGCTACGCTTAACACCTAAATAACTGCGTCCTGTTTTCAAATAAGGGCGGGTACTCGGTACGATATCGCCCACAGGGCTAGTACCGCAAGGCGGAAGTCAAAAGTCAAAAGTCAAAAGTCAAAAGGCTGATTCTGTGGGCTTTTCGTTAATTTGGAATGGTAGCTTTATTTCCGCCGACCTGTACTAGATTTCTAACGCTTCACACGGGCTAGTTGTCTCAAAATACCTGTGTGATTGCGTTCACGAGTACTTGAAGTAGAGCGGGAGCATCCCAATTTTGCAAAAACATGTTTGTCCGCAGCGAACGAAGCGACAGCGTAGTGAAGCAATCGCAAGATATGGGATTGCTTCGCTCCACCCTCCGGGTTCGCCAGTCGCCTACGGAGGGAAACCCTCCTGCAGCGCTGGTCTCACTACGTTGCGCTGCCCTCCGGGCACGCTGCGCTAACGCAATGACAATTCATAACCTGGGTCTGATATAACTTACACATTTGGGATGCTCCCAGTAGAGCTTCTAGTTGTTTCAACTGCTGTGAGTGTTGTTCATCGCAATTTAAGAAGAACGCCAATTTTCTATCTTCAAATTTGGTACTCTTTGAAATTCTCTAATGTTAGAGGTAACAATGATGAGGTTATGAGTTAGTGCTGTTGCTGCGATTAGTACATCATAAGCGCCGATAGGAGTCCCTGCTGTTTTCAGAATGCTTCTAATTAGAGCGGCTTGTTCTGCTGCTTCTGAGCCAAAAGGTAAAATTGTAATTGAGCTTAAGAATGTTTCGAGCAAAGCTTGGATTTTGACGGCACGTTGTGGATTGACTGCTAATCCATATTTTACCTCCATAACTGTTATGGATGAAATAAAAACATCACTAGGAGAGCTAGATTTCAATCGCTTTAGGGTATTTTCTTCTCCCTTGACAAAATCACTAACTACACAGGTGTCGAGTAAATAACTCATCATTAAAATTCTATTTCGTTAGGTGGTAGCAGTTCATCTCGATACGATTCAAAAATGATACTTTCTGCTACACCTTGATGTTGCATAATCATTTCTGACCAAGTAGTGGATTTTGTTTCTAAGAAAGTAACAAATACGCGGCTTTCAGTAATACCTTGTGGCATTTCAGTGAGTTCAATTTTGCCGTTTCTATATATTCCTTCAATTGTTTGTAGCATTGCAGTTTACCTCCTAAACAAATTTTAAGCTGTTACACACCTAAGCATGCACATTTCGCACCCTGCGGGAAGCCGCAAAGCGTCTACAGTATGACATTCTCGACTTTGCGTAAGTCCTGAAAATATAAATTTTTAAGTCTGTGAGGGAGAGTCGGTCAAAAACTTGACAACCATAGATGATACATTCTATTTTTAGCTAAAGCAGCAGAAGCCCCGCGCTCTGGCGTAGCCGAGCGTCGGGATGAATGCGAGTGAGTTGACGATTCCACCCCAGAGTCGAATTCCAAGCGCCGCGTGGAACAGCGACAGGGTGGATGAGGAAACGAGCAAATTCCTTGGTAGAATTGGTACATCTTGACCATCCCTGCCATAAGCGAAAACCAAGCTAATAGGTACATGTTGCAAGAAAAAGTATGGGTCTTGGGAACCAGGACTCCTGCCCTTGGAGGCAATGTAAGACCAATAGAATTACGGAGTTCTGGAGGCTGTTGCCAATGAATTGGGAAGCCCGTGCTGTACCGAAGGTCAGCGTCGGGTAGTTCAC
>JAAUSC010000320.1 GCA_012031965.1 Scytonema sp. RU_4_4 | reverse complement strand
AACCAAAAACTCCCGTATAGCAGGAGTTTCAAAGGATTTCATTAATTATCAATCTGAAAACCTGTTTTTTCACAGGTGAGCTTAGCATGTTTAATTTAACTGAAAATGCCGTTTTTGTAAGAGTGTAAATGTTTTAGAAATTATTGAACCTGCAAACAGTACTCATTATGGACGTTTAACCTGTAGCGATTGCGGACGCTTTCTAAAATGGCTTCCAAAGCCCAAAATCCCCAGCATATCAGTAGCACGGCTTTTACATGGTACTGGCTTAGAAACGTGGGAACGGAAGTTTTTAAAAGCTATCGCGTGTCGTAGTCTTACCAAAGCTGAACTGATTGTAATTGAAGCGATAGAAGCAAAAGTTAACCCCGTGCCTAGCGGTCGGGGTACTGGATAGTGATGGTTGTTGGGTTATGCGGCTTGTTCGTCTTTGAGCTTAAGTATGCCTCTACCAATCTGTTCAAGTAGTTCTGCAAGAGAAAGTTCTCTCTCATCCGCAAGTTCCTTGAGTCCAGCCCAAGCTGTATCGGTAGTGCTGACATTTCTTGCTCTTTTTGGCTGGTCATATCTTGGTTGTCCACCAGGTTGTAAGTTTTCTATTGATTTTGGGTTTACACCTTTACTTTTAGGCATATTTACTCACTTAAAATATTTTTCTTTAATCCCATTATATAGGGGTTGTCGATTAATATTCAAGATGCTATAGTAAAGGCGTCCTGAAATTCAGGCATACATAGTTAAGGAAAAATAGAATCATGCCTCGCAAACCTAATCAAACCGCCAAACAACCAGTAACTCAAACAACCACAGAACAATCGAAAAAATCTAAGAGTATGCAACCAGAACAAACCTTCAAACGCTCATTTGCTCCTCTAACCAGCAAGAAAGACGGCACTACCCGATTAACCTATGCAGGTTACAAGCACGCTGTTACTAAAGATGGAGAACGACCATACTTTAGCATCGTGTTCTCTTGCATGGATGTTACCCGTGAGAATCCTGCAAATATTAGCGTCTTGTCCGCCTACCGCTACAGTGAAACCAATGTACTGGGCAAGTTACTTCACGCATTAGGCTATCTACCTGGCGACCAAACTGAAACTGTTTTAGATCCAAATGATGAATTTGGTTATGTGGTCTCACAAGATTTGTCTGATATCTACGATTTTCTAGATACGAAGCGTGGACTAGTTTTCAAAGGTGCTATGACCCAAGGTGAACGTAACCTCTACCGGATTGAAGTAGACACTCTAGAACCACTGATAGGTAAAGACAGTAAGCAACTTCGTGACTATGCATCTGATGAGGGACTGTCTGAAAAAGAAATCACCATCGACCTAGAGGCTGATGGTGGAGATGATGAATAGCTCGCAATCAAGCGAGTCAGAGTCTTAGTAGTTTGAATATAGGTTGAGTGCTGGTAACACTCAACCCATTCAGAATTAATCATATTCAAATTATTTGGACTCCATCCATTCATAGAAGAATAGGAGTCTTTTTTAATGATACACGATGAATTACCCAATAGTACAGAAGATGAATTTGAAGACGAATTTGATGGTGCTAAGGTAACCCCAGCTATGCTACGCGCTAAAATTCAACCTGTCGAAACCATTGTTAAGGAAGAAGATGAAGATGAAGACGAATTTGGCGGTGCAGTAGTCACGCCAGACATGTTACGCGCCAAACTGCCAAAACCAAAAGTTGATACTGAAACAGATGAAGATGAAGATAATGAGGAAGATGAATTTGGTGGTGCAAAAGTTGATATTAACCAACTGCGTAACCGTAAATCAAGCATTAAACAAACTGAAACAAAAAAGAAATCAAAAACACTCAATGAAACTGTTGCAGAAATTTTAGAACTACCTATTGGATGGGATGAAATTGGTTTTGATACCGAGTATTTAGCTGTAACTGACCAAAGAACAGTACCTTTTTGTATATCGCTTCATAGTGCTGATAATTGCGCTGAATACCTTCATCCTAATAGTCATCCTGCTAAGTTTGAACCTATCATGATTGACGTTCGTAGAAAGATGAAATTGATAGGGGAACTGCAATCATTACGAGTCTTTAAAAGTCCGTTTGTAATCTTGGATTTCCTCAACGATATCTACAAAATTCAATGGCGACCAATAAAAGACTTGCAACGAAAACGTGTTAAAACCCTCAAACTTTACTTTTTCTTCAGCTTCAAAGACCTAGAATTTCTATGGGCTAAAGACTCCGATTTTCTCTATTACTGTTTGGAGTATCTTGAGAGAATTAGACGTATAACCACTAAGTTTAACAAGCCTATTGCATTACCTTATGAAATTCTATTACCTAGCCAAAAGGGTATGAAGTGGCATTGTTTATCAATCGAATTGGTTGATATTTGTGCTATGCAAGGTGCTAAAGGATTGAAAACATATCTGCAAAATGTAGGATTACCCACAGATGATAAGACGGTATGGGACTGGAATAAAAATAATAACCCACTAGATTTCTTGATACAGAAATCCAAAGAATTTATCAAATATATTAGGGGTGATGTTAAGTTTCTCAAGATTGTGTACGACAAAACCATCGCTTTCTATAACGATATCGCCTCTACAGTGGGCGTAGCGCCTAGTAGGGATTGGGGATTAAGTACGGGTAAGATAACAGCAAGAATCGCCTCAGAATGGCTTGCATCACGTCCTAATGTCATGCTGACAACACAGGAAGACAAGATGTCTGGGATAAAACCCTTGTACTGGTACAATCGACTGGCAAGTCCAGAAGCAATGAAACAGTTATCTCACTTGGTGGGCAACCAAGCACTGCTCTACTTAGGAATGACAGACGGTGGTAGGTGTGTCAAAGAGCGCTCAACCATAGATGTACTAGATGGTGTACTAGTCGATATTGATATCAACGGCTGTTACGGAAATGGGTTAAAAAATCAAATCTTCCCAATTGGTAATCCGTCCATTATTGCAACTCCGATAACTTTTGGAGAATGGGAGAAAGAGTATAGTAAATATCTCATACCTGGTTTGTGGGTAGCCCGTCTTAGCTGGAAAGATGCACCATTTAAGCAAGATTTACTACTATCAAAAGAAGAAAAAGTATTTACTTCATGGGATTGGTATCAATCACACTTTGCAGAAAATAATAGTGATTCAGATAATCAGTATGATGTTTCTATGTACATGGCTACCAATCAGGTACATATGGCTGCATTCACTCATGATTTGTATCAAGTAATTCTCAAATATACTTCTAACTCAGAATTAGCTTGGATAAGAGAAAATGCAATAATTGAATGTTTTGCATATTACGATAAACGGGATGAAATTGAGAAAGTCATTCCAGAAATGTGTGAAGTTAGAAGTATCAAAGATATTGGAGTTTCAGGACTAACCTGGTGTACAAAGTGGGTACGAGTAGAATTAAGAGATTTGGCTGGCACACTAATTGATAGACGTGCTAATCACAAGAATAAAGTCAAACTTTATAACAAACACTTTGGTAAAGATAATAAAGACGCTACTGTTAACGATGTACCTGATAGTCAAACTAGAAACTGTGTCGAGTTTAGTAAGACTGATTGGTTGTACCAAAGTTCTGTTCAAGAATTCATCAAATTAATTGTTAACACAATTTACGGATGTATCGCCTCAAGTTATTTCGCTGGTGACGGAACAGGTATTAGTAACTTTATTGTAGGCAACAATATTACGGCACGTGCTAGAACTCTAGCTTGGTGCATGGCTAAAGGACTTTATAGTTTGATGAGTATCACAGATGGAGGTGTTTTTAATGTTAACAAAGTAGCATTCTACAAAGCTAAATCATTGAACATTTTGCAAACCTTGGATTTGAAATATTTCGGCGTAAAAGTGATTCAATAGTTGTTGTAGAAATCAAAGGTTTATATAGTTGTGAAATTTCACAAGATAAAACTATGTTCAATATTTTGGACAAAAACAATCATGTTCAGGATTTGGCATGGAAACATCTCAAAGAACAATTTGGTGAACTAGATATCTTCAAACACGACCAATTCAGTTTTGAAGTCAAAAAACTTTATACAGATTGTGAAATTAGAAACAAATCTGATTACCGATTGTACAACTCAATCAATGGAGAATCGAACACTAAAATTAGAGGATTGTCTAAGAAAAATGGTAAAGACGGTGACGATGTTGCAACAAGTATTTTTGAAGATATAGTTAACGGAAACAATCAGATTCATGAATTGACAACTAAACGACTATTGGGCTTATCCGAATGGCGTGAAATGAATAGTGAAAAACGTAAAACGCTTATGCCTCATGATGAGGTTTCGGAAAGTAAAAAGTATTACTCATTCACTCCACTTGGTTGTAAGTTTGTAAACTCCAAACATCGCAAAGATGTAATGAGACTCTATGACCAATTAAGACAATGGGAACGTCCAGAACTGATGGAAGACTTAAGGAAACTTGAAAGTGTTACGTCAGAGCATGAATATGATTCAATCAAAAAAGAAATTCGGAAACAAGCTAAAGAGACAGCTTTTTAACACATGCCTACTTCGGAGCAAATTAAAACGTGTTTCATCCTCTGTTGCAGAAATACTAAAATGTATCTACCGATATATCTAGTAACGATAGACAAGCGTACAAAAGATGTGGTGATTTTGGCTGGAAAAGAAACTGAGATTGTTATTTATCCAAACGGGCAGTGGAGATATTTATGACCAAACCCGATTTTCTGACAATAACCCGCGCCGAATTACGTCAATACATTCTCGAACATAGAGAAGACGAACAAGCGCTACAAATTTACATTGACCGATTTCAAAATCCCAATAACCGCGTATTTCCCGCACCAGAAACTATAGATGACCTAGAGAACTACCCAGAATTACATCAAGAAAATTTGGAAAGATTACACAAACAAGCATAGTCAGCTATTCTTTCGCATCTTTATATCCCCTATAATCCGATATGGTTGTGGGGGTTTTTGTTGTTTGTGGGGGGTCGTTTTTCTCCGTGGTTGATATATATTGAGTCTCTACTTATACATAATTTTTAAACCAGAGAACCAGAAAAAAAATCCATACTACAAGCGTAACGCCTGGGAACTACAAATGCTGTCAAACGCTTGCTGTATGAACTTTTTCAAAAAAAGGGTGTATAGGGGTATAGCACGAAATTACATAGACACTGAATATGCAGTCTTTTTACACACCACGAGTCAATGAGACGCGAGCCAATTGGCTGCGATAGCAGCCTGTGTGTACAAGCCGTA